>JBAXBU010000035.1:0-30637 GCA_037141835.1 Armatimonadota bacterium
ACAAATACCTTGACCACACCGATCCTGATCGATTCAACCTCGCCGAGATGGTCGCGCATTTAGCCGACTTCGACGACATCTTCCTAGACCGTTTGAGGCTTGCCCATGAGGCTCCAGGAGCCAAGGTTGAATCATTCGATCCCGATGCCCGTGCCAAAGAAAAGCACTACCAAGAAAAGGACATCCATCACGAGTTGGACGTGTTCGAAAACCGACGTCGCGATCTTGTTGACTTCCTGAATACCTTGACTCCCGAAGATTGGAAAAAGCAATTCCACCACCCGGACTTGGGCGACACCACGATCGACGAGTATGCGAACATCATCATGGCTCATGATCTGAGTCACTTGGCACATGCAACGTCCTACATGAAGTAGGACAAGAATTTTTCTCGCTAAAGCAAGGGCTGTACTTCCGTCAACGGAGTTGCAGCCCTTCTTCTTGCGTCTCGAACGTTCAATCCAATGCTCAGGACAATTGATATCGCAAAGACTAAACCTGCAACAGTTCGGGTCAGGGCTGGGTCCGGAGTCCAGCCCGTAAGGGCATTCACCAAGTAATCCAAATAGGAAGATTCATTTGTTGTTTGACCAAGTGCTCGGCGGACTTGCCAATGCCAGTCAGTGCAAATACAATATCCCACCCCTTTCCACAGCCCCATCACTAGCCACGAGAAAGCGGTCACCCCGAGAGTTGCCAAGTTCCACTTTCGCGTTCGCTTCCAGACCCAGCCGAAGCAGTTAAAGAAAATGAGCAGCGTATGAAAGACCAAAAAGAATATATTAGAGAACTGAAGGGCGGTCGTACTCATTGAAGTTAATTTACAAAATTGTTGCCATGACAGTTCCAAATTTATTGTTTCCCATTTGTCTTGCAGTTCTCTAGCTATTAACGTGATAATGCCACTGTGATTGGTTCGTTGGCTTTCCTTTTGTCGGTGAATTTAGGTGATTCGCCGACGATTACACTCAACTCGTTGCTTGCCGAAATGTGTGATCGGGATCGGTTGGCACGATTTCCAAATCCACCCTATCAATCTCTTCAAGCGTCAAGCTACAACCGCGAATCAACGCATCGAGACAAGCCAGGTTGGTTCGCTGACAGCGACGGTACTGGATACATTCGCGAAGAGACAATTAACGGCAAGCACGAGTATGTGATGATGGAACACACCGGTCCCGGTTGCATCACCAAAATGTGGACGCCATTCTTCTATTACGACTTCAACAACCGAGTCGGACCAAATGTGCGAATCTACTTGGACGGGTCTTCTACTCCAACCTTTGACGAATCACTGATCAAGTTGGTTCGAGGCGAGGGCAGCATTCGTACGCGATTTGCTCGTCCAACCGCCAGAGCCGGAGACTCTTATCTGCCAATTCCGTTTGCCAAGAGCGTCAAGGTGACAATGGTGGACAAGCCGTTTTACAATATCATCAACTATCGAGCCTATCCAGAGGGAACCGCAGTTGAGACTTTTCGAAAGCCATCCAGTGTTCAGAACCTACCGTTTCCAAAACAAGCCGAATTTCTTGGTACCGAGCTGAGAAGGTCGTCATTTACTAAGTCGGTGTTGCCGGGTGGCTTTGCAGAATTCTCTTTACCGAATGGTTCGTTTGCCATCGAAGACCTAAAAATCCAAATTGGTAGAGTTGAGGGGCAGAGTCACTACGGCACTGATCCGGATTGCCTAAGATCGACTGTGCTTTCAATGTCATTTGACAGCGAGGAGACAGTTTGGTGTCCAATCGGAGATTTCTTTTCGAACCTTTCGGCTGATAGTCGCGAAGCCGCGCAAACTTGGACCAGAACAACCGAAGCCGATGGTTTGCTTCATTGCCGGTGGATCATGCCCTTTAAGAATTCGGCGCGAATTAGAATCCATAATTTTGGAACCAAGGCTATTGATGTCGGGTGCTTTACGGAATCGAAACCATGGAAGTGGACCAAAGACTCCATGCACTTCTACGCTCGGTGGCGACCGGACGACATCGTGCCGGGCACCCCATTCCAAGACTGGAACTTCGTCGATATCCAAGGTAAAGGTGTGTTTGTCGGCGATGCCTTCACGGTTCTCAACATCCGTAAAGACAGTTGGTGGGGCGAAGGGGATGAAAAAATCTATGTCGATGACGCCTGGGCGAAAGGCTTCCCTACCCACTTCGGAACCGGAACCGAGGATTACTACGGTTGGGCGGGTGGAGTCTATCCGACAAAAGAGGACAACTTCCATCATCCGTTTCTCAACAATAAAGTCGGGGGAATTGATGGTCACACGATGGGCTACAACATCCTCACCCGCGAGCGATCTCTCGATGCAATCCCATTCAGTAAGCGCCTACGATTCGACATGGAATCAAGTTTTGGCACCGATATGCGCGAAAAGTGGAACCTCCTCGGCTACTCGGCAGTGACCTTTTTCTATGCGTTGCCAGGAACAACCCATAACCGTCCAGCCATGCCCGATGCCGTCAAAAAACCAATCATGGCGATAGATCAACTTCAAAAGTTGTCGGACAAGATTCGAACCGGCAAATAGAGGCACCTCTCAGAATTCCTGATCAAGGAATTTGCAATACTAGTAAGGTGGCGCTGGAAATCGAGAAATGTAGAGACGCGGACCTTGAATCCTTAGGAAAGGTCTGGTCGATTACCTACGGAAATGGGGAGCCATTTACCCGGGATCCAAACAAAACCCGACTATCTGAGGACTTCGTCGCCAAACTCGACGGCCAAGCAGTTGGAGGATTCGGAATTAGCCCGATGACCGCCACCCGGGGGGCAGCCGAATATCAATGTGCCGGAGTCCTAGCGGTCGCCGTCATGCCTCATGTCCGTGGTGGTGGAGTCGGCGGCAAGATGATGAAGTTCGGCATCCGGGAATTTTTTGATCGAGGCTATGAACTTGCCAGCCTTTACGCGTTCAAAGACAGCTTTTACCGTGCGTTCGGGTACGAAGTGACCGGTGTTCGTTATAAAATTTCGGTTGATATCAATGCCCTTCCCCGGGTGAAGGCTCCGCTAGCGGTCCGCCAATTGAGTTCCGATTGTATCGATGTCATCAAGGACTGTTATCACGCCTTTGCCCATAAGCGGTCTGGTCTCAACCTCCGTCATGGCAACCAATGGGACCGAATCCTCCCCAAAGATTCGAACCGAACGGTCTATGTTGCTGGCGATCCGGTAGAGGCCTATGCCGTCGTTCAACACAAGATTGATTTTTGGGCCGATCAAGAAATTGTCGAGTTCGTTTGGACAACCCAACGAGGTTATGACTCTATTCTGGGCGTCTTTGCTGGAATCGGGATCAATAAGAAGAACCTTGTGTGGACCGAGCCATCGGACAGCCCTTACCGAACTCGATATTGGGATCATGACGCAAACATCACCGGCGTAAATCTCCAAATCATGTTCCGCGTTCTCAACGTGCGAAAGGCCCTCGCAGGGTTAAAGCCTACCGATTCCGGTAGTTTCTATATTGGTGTGGAGGACGAAGTCGTTCCCGAGAATAACGGTCCGTGGCATGTCACCTTCTCGCCCGAAGGCGTGCAAGTGGAACAAACCAATCAAAAGCCGGGATTCATGATGGACATTCGTCGGTTCACCCAAGCACTCATGGGCGAGCCTAGTTTATCGACACTGTTGCTGAATGATCTTTTTGACGTCAATGATTTAGCCCAAGTGAAGGAAGCAGAAAAACTGCTAACGCCGTCTCCGACCCTCTGCTTCGAATCGTTTTAAGAGTTCAGTCTTTCACGAAAGACCGCAAAAACTTAACTCCTTCGATCAGCGAATCCTCAGGCAGTTCATGACCACCCTGGTGCACGTAGTGAACTACTGGGCAGTTTATTTTTGACTCAAATCGTGTCATGAACTCACCAATTTTTTTTCCTTCGGCTTCGCATTGATTCACTTTCTTTACATAGTCAACCGTTCTTTGTTGCATCGTGAACTTCACTAACGGATCGTTGACTCCACTCATATGAAACACTGGCGTTGGCTCCGGCGATCTCGCGGCGAGACCACCTGCGGCATATGGCGCAATTGCGGCGAAGGTTCCGGGATGGGACTTGCGCAAGAGGTACGTAAAGCCACCTCCGTTAGAATGTCCAAGACTAAAGATCGCTTTATCGTTGATTTTTGCCTTGGTATGAACCCATTTCAGCATGGAGTCAAAGAACTTTAAGTCTCGATCCTCGTAATCTCCTTCCTTTCCTTGCCAGCCATTCTTTTTGCCTTCAGGATCGGTTAACTGTCCCACGGTCGGAAGCCCTTGTGGATAAATCGAAATCGCTTCTGGCCAAAGCTGGTTCACCTTGAACTTAGTAACCGAGTACCGCGAATTACCACCGTGACCATGAAAAGCAAATACGACTGGGCGAGGCTTTGCATCCTTGGTCTTTGGAAAATAGACATAGAACTGTCGACTTGTTCCATTGACATCGAGGGTAACACTTTCTGTCTCGGAAATCTGAACGAGGGCGAGGGCTATTGCGATCATGGAGGGTCTAACGGATTAGTTTCCTAAATGTTCATCGAGTCCTGGGTACTCAGACCCACAGTCACTGCACTAGGAGGAAGTTGAACAACTTCACTTCTTTCAAGATATTTTAATGATTGGTAATCTCCTAGCTGCGATTTCTCAATGCCGCAAAACCGATTTTGAACATAGCCAGAACTCACATGATTGTCGCAAAATCTCAAACTACCTCTCTAGTGATCTTGGAACTCTTCACCTCAACAAATACTGATTCATGGGCACTTCCATAGCGTGACTTTCGTCCACGATTTCGACTATAGTTGGTGTGGCACTTATTTTCAGGTCGATTGCAGCATTTTGCTGGTCAATGAGTTCCTGTAACTCATCTTTTGCCACTTTGGGAACTTGCATTAACTGCCCACTGCTGATCTCGTCAAGGAATTTTAGACACTCATTAAACTTGTTCTCTTTTAACAGGTGATTAAAGTGACTTTGAAGGTGAAAATTCTTGTTCAACTTGTGAACATCAAAATAGCTAAAATTTGTTTCCGCTGCGATAGGCTTACGAAGCACAAGATCATACATAGTCTTACATGCTGGACATGAGACACATGAAAAAACGATGTACCTCCTTCCCTGTGCCATTTTCCTCATCCTAATTGATTCTTGCTGAGAAAACATTTGTAACCGGGATGGATTGCTCGCACCCATAATCTGAGCCACCAAAAAGACCCCAGCCCCTACCAGGGACACGGTACACATCAAGATAGGGAAGTCTCTGGATGGTGGCTTTAATGACCGATTCAGTGTTCCAGAAAGCACCAAAGATAGGGCTGCTAATAGGCACCAGATACAACTCAATTGAAGCGACGATCGAATATAGATTTGCAGGCAAATAGATAGCAAACCTGACCCAATAGTCAAATTTGAGATCCAGGATCTCAATCGACTCAAACCGATTGATGAAACTAAATTCGCCAAAGCTATTGACGCTCCAATCAAGGACAACGGAATCCCAAGCGGATTCGATATTCGAAGCTTTGCAACTTCGTCACAAGCAGAGCCTGCAACACAAGGAATGGCCACCATGAACTTGTGACCAATGAAAACAACTAAGAGAGATGCGAAAGCTAAGGCGGCCAAGGCACAACAAATTAATGACCCTGCAAACTCTGCTTTTCTACTTGGGACTTCCACCATGTCAGGAACGCTTTTTGAGAATGGCGAAAACGGCAAAAACTAAAAACAACGTGATGAACACGCCAAAAATCAAAATATATGGACTCGTCGGTTGCGAATTGGGTAGGCCGGTTTGGATTCCACTCAATCGGGCATTCTCTTTCACCACCCGCTGAACTTCTTTCTCCATATCGTCAATTTTCGACGCATCCATGGAATATCGCTTTCCAGGTTCAGACTCAACTGCGACTGTGGTCAATCCCTTCGGAAGGAAGTCCTGAAACTTATTCCAGGGTTTAGACACAATTGATTTTGAAACCAATTTCCAGTTTGCCCTAGCCTGGACTTCGTCGCCTTTCTTCTCCATATAGCTTATATCCTGCCCACTCCATGTCCAAGAGCGATTGACTCCATATCCTCTTCCACCAACTTCTAATGATTTTGGGTTGACAGACAATCGACCTTTCGCTATATATCCGGTCGCGGCATCAAGGAAACCTACTTCTTGGCAATCCCCACCACTGCAGCCGTCACCTGGGACACTATCCTCGGTATGTGCGACCGTAAAAAGGCTAGACTCATTTGGCGGCAGAACAAGTCCTATATTAGGTGTGCGAAACCCAAGATAAGGCTTATCCGACTTCTTAGACTCATAGAAGTTAGGCACAGCACCTGAGGCTGAGGTGCCGCACTCCAAAATATATTTCTTTCCCTTCACGATATAGTATGTGAAGTCATCCACAGAAAATTTGAGCACTTCAAATCCGTCGCTCGTTGCAATCTCCAAGCTAATTTTTGAATTGCTCGTGACCACTGAGTTATAGAGGCTGCCCGCTTGGTCTTTGAACATTGAGATATGTCTCAGGGAGTTCGACAGGAAAGACTTGTTGTTTACGGAGTCAATGGACCCCGTAAACTTTTGAATTGAATAATCCATTTTAATTTGCGCGCATTAGTTAGTCACATCGATTGTAGTCGCACGGCGTTGTTAGGTTAAAGGCATCAACCATTAGAACCGAAGTAGGATCAAGATAGCAAGTCGTATATTTACCTGTATCATTTCCTTGTTCTCCTCCGACAACTGGAGTCAGATAAGTAAATGGTTTAACTTGGGTGGCACACTGGACACTATTTGTTCCAGGTGCGACACATTTTCCGGCAAGGACTTGGGGATTTACAATCGTGTAATAGTCGGTGTAGACTCCAATATCTGAATGGTGAAGGATGCACTGGCCACTGATTGCGACTGCGCCTCGAGGGTTAGAGCATGCCGTCCCAGCATAAGCTGTACCCAACAAGGCAATGGTGCTGAAACTAATAGCTTTTACTTTCCCAATAGAGGCCATTAGAGGATCACCTCTGGGCATCGATTATCTGGAATGATTGAGTGACCAAAAGCGATAGCGGTAAGGGCGATAACTAAAATGATAACCCCTATTAAGCAGAGAGTCTTTTTCATGACATTTCGACGCTACCCCCCCCCTTGTCCAAAGTCAATACTATTTGAATAAATATTTATTTTCGCCATTTTATTTGCCTTCACTGTCTCCTTCAGTTCAAATCAAATAATTCGTCAGTGGTCATATCTCCATCTTTGTCGATATCTCCGAGATGTTCGCGATTGAAGTCAGCTGAATTGTAGCCGTAGCCAAATGCCCCGCTTCGATAGCTCGGAGTCCGAGTTTTGGCGTGAGTATCCACCCACAAGATCGTCCCCATGCCAGAGTGCCGAGCATGAAATGATGGAAAGTCACTAGACGGAGGTTCCAAATAGGTATTTCCCTCCAATGTAGGAGTTGCGAATGACCAGTTGTTGATCCGTGCCGACGATCCAAAGGCTACCGTTTCAGCAACGTCAGCCACCTGCGAAAAATTCACCGGAACTAGAGTTTCAGCATATGTTGGTGGAGCGTAAGTTGATGGACTAAGATACTGATAGTTGTATCCGTAGCCAGTCAAGCCGATGACCGACCGCAACCCCTTTGGAAAACTCGGATCTTGTTGAATTCCTTTTCCCTTACTATACGGATAGAGCAATCCTTCTTCTTCGCGGAGAGTCGTTCCATCAAATGAACCCCACCAATACGTCACTTTCGCGCCCGGTCCCGGGACTCGAATGCGCATCAGAACATCGTCACAATCTCCCGAATACATTGTCCAAGCAAGACCGATCTGCTTAAGGTTCGAGATCGATTGAGTCTTCTTTGCTGCCTCCTTTGCCTGGGCAAAAGCGGGAAACAAGATCGCAGCTAGGATGGCGATAATGGCGATTACGACGAGGAGTTCGATGAGCGTAAATGCTCGATTTTTAGTTCTATTCATTATTGTGCCTCGTGCATCAAGCCAAAGACACAACATGCCTCTGGCCGGAAGCAAAGGCCATCGATACAGAGCGGAAAGAAGTGAACAAGCCCGAAACAGGCTCAAACACATCAGCCAAATGCTCGTTGGCGACAGCGTTCTTCTTTAGAGCGGGCATTCGGGCTAAGATCGTGATCTTTACCGTTGCGGCACAGCGCCGGATTTACACCGGACTTTCCCCACTATTTCAGTCTCGCCACGACGGCAAGACCTCCAAAGACACCCCTATCATACTTTTTCACTAAACCAAAATGTGGAGAACCACATAAGAATTTCACTATTATCGAGGCATAATTTTCCGGTAAGGTTCATGCATGAAATTGGGGAATCGTTTTGCCGTTTTGGCCCTCGTCTCGGCATTTTCAAGCCTTTGCTTGGCAGATCAAATTGTAGGAGCTCGTTGGCTCGCGATTAGTCCGGACGGTAGCAAGCTTGCCTTTAGCTATCAAGGTGACATTTGGGTTTCGCCGACCGGCGGGGGCAAGGCAATTCCACTCACCGATAACGTCGAGATGGACGACCGACCAGTCTGGAGTCCAGACGGTACCAAGATTGCTTTTGCCAGTGACCGTTACGGAAACAATGACGTATTCGTCGTTGATGCTGATGGCGGACGACCAAAGCGAATTACCTATAATACTGGAGCAGATGTCCCTAGCTCCTGGTCACCAGATGGAAAATCAGTTCTCCTTCAACGCAGGCTCGATGATGCTTACCGCGGAATCTATTCAATCAACGTTGAAACAGGAGCCCTTCAGGAGAGTTTCCTTGATCAGGTCGGAATCTCCGATCCTCAAGCGATGTCCAATGACCAAATTCTTTATGGTCGAAATGGCTTCCCGTGGACTCGCCCACGATACACCGGCTCAGCCGCCCAACAACTTTGGGTTTTTGACAAGAAAACCAACACTCGCAAGGAATTAAGAAATACTGGGTTCCAACACCTTTGGCCACAAACTACGGCATCAGGAATCTATGCCATAACCATGACCGAGGCTATGCCGAGCAGCAGTCCACTTGGGAAGAGCAATGGTAAAGTCGCGTTTACGGTTGCCGGAACGCCTAACGTATACAAAATTGAATCCAATGGAACCGCCAAGCGGTTAACAAACTATGCAGGAGACGGCACTAGGTTCCTTACCGCCTCTAACGACGGATCAACTATTGCATTCGAGCGAAACGGAGACGTATTCGTGATGAAGCCCGGTGGTGAGCCACGCCAGATTAGCATTACCGCAAACATTGACGACAAGATCACGACCGAAGAACATATTATCGTTACCGACGGGGTCAACGGCGCGACTCTGAGCCCAGACGGAAGCACGATTGTGTTTGCAACGCAGAACGAAATCTGGTCAGTTCCAACTAAAAAAGGTGAAGGACCGAACAAGGATGATTCGACTCGTTTAACAGAGTGGGCAGGACTTGATAGCGACCCAATCTACTCGCCCGATGGAAAATCCGTGTTCTTTATTAGCGACCGAGATGGATCGGAGCGACTGTACCAAATGGATATCTTGACCAAGCAGATTTCGGTGATCTCGACCGAGGATGCTCAAGTCGACAATTTGCAAGTCAGTCCAGATCGCAAGTCAATCTTCTTTCAACAGTACGGTGCAAAAGGAGGAATCTACAAAGTACCGGCCACGGGCGGAGCTCCTTCGATCGTTGTCGCGAGACCAGGACGTTCAAACCTTCAGTTCAGCATTTCTCCTGATGGACGTTACATTGCTTTTGTCGAGACTCTTAATGGTAGCGGACTCTACTATTGGCAGTCCGGCAACAACGTCTTTGTGGTTGACACCACCAACGGAAAGAAGACCAACGTCACGCAAACCAACCAAACTCACTCGAGTCCGGTTTGGACGCCAGACGGAAAATACATTTACTTCTCTCGCGGTGCGAATTTGATCGCGTTGCCACTTCAGGAAGAAGCAATGAGATCGGCAGAACTGACGATGAAGTTCGAGAAGCCGAAAGAAGCGGTAAAGGTTGAGGTCGACTTTGAAGACATCGAAACCAGGGCTCGATCCATTGCCACCGGATCATTCGGCAACATGACCTTCGACAAGGAAGACGGGTCGTTTTATTACATTGGGGCAGACGGAATCTATAAGTCAGACTACAGTGGAGAAAACCCTCGCCGAGTAACCGGTTCAGGTGGATTTGAAGTCAGCGATGACGGAAAGACTATGCTGAGCATTCAAGGTGGCAAATTGTTCACAACGAATGTGAAAGCGCCAGGTTTCCCATCAACTGCGATCGCATTTCGGGGGGAGTTCACCCGCGACCTGACAGAAACGCGAAGAGCCGCTTTCCGACAGTTTTGGCGTGGGTTTAATAATGGATTCTACGATCCAAATTTCCATGGGCGAGACTGGGTTGCGTTAGGTAAAAAGTATTCAAGGTTGCTCCCTTCCGTTGGACACCGAAGCGAAATGGCTACGGTTCTCGGCATGATGGTCGGAGAGCTCGAATCATCTCACTCGGAAGTTGGACCAGGTGGAGGCGGAAACAAGAGCCAATCCTCTGCTCATCTTGGCTTTAGCTGGGACTACAATTTTGCTGGCCCAGGAATCAAGATCAAGGATGTACCAAAGCGATCACCAGGTAGCTTTGCGAAAACAAAACTCAGCCCGGGCGAAATCGTCCTTAAGGTCAATGGCAAGGAAGTATCGACGAATGAGTCGGTCTTCCGCGATATCTTGAACGATCAAGTTGGTCGAGATTTGAACATGACCGTTCAAGGTGCCGATGGAAAGACTCGTGAAGTCAAGTATCGAGCGATCTCTCAAGGGGAATACTCGGGAATCGTCGCCCAAAACCGATTGGAATCGAATCGAAAGTACGTTGAGTCGAAATCCAATAATTCAGTTACTTACCTTCACATTTCTGGCATGAATGGCCCAGCATTGGAGCGATTCCAACAGCAGCTTTGGCAGTATTCGCCCGGCAAAAAAGGCGTCATCATCGACGTCCGTGGTAACGGAGGCGGTAACACGGCCGACCAAATCATTGACATTCTTGAGCGTCGCCAGAACATGAACTATGTCCCTCGTGACGAAGATATCATCAAGGGCCCTGGCGCAACTCTCGACGTCCCGATTATCGTGATGATGGATCAGACTAGCTTCTCGAATGCCGAGATGTTCCCCGAAGCGATGCGTACCAGAAAGCTGGCTCGACTTGTCGGCGTCCGAACCCCGGGTTACGTTATCTACACCAATGGGTTCCCATTGGTCGATGGCACCAGCGCGAGAATGCCTGGGTCCGGCGTTTGGCGAGTGGACGGAACTAGCATGGAGAACATCGGAGTAAAGCCTGACTTCGAAGTCTTTATCACGGCAGAGCAATTCTTCTCTGGTCAGGATCCACAACTCGACAAGGCGATCCAGCTGTTGTCGAAGGGTTAACAAAGAGTTAGAAATCCATTGTCACGTTCGACAAAAAAGGGCGTGACATTGGTACGCTAATAATCAGGCATGCCAAGTAACTACTACCTTCAAATCGAAAACACTCCGTCAACATTGATCCGGATGGTTGATTCAATTCGACCTGAGTTGTACGATACGAGCTTGGAAGGCGACCGATTTACCCTCAAGGAGGTCGTAGCCCACCTTGCTGACCTTGAGCAAACTTGGCTCGATCGCATTACAACAGCTATCGAGTTTCCGGGCAAGGCTGTTGAGCCCTTTAACGAAGAGGCTCGGGCGGTTGAACACAAGTATTCTGAAAAGGATATTCACCACGAGCTAGAGGTATTTGACAACCGACGACGTGATACCGTTGACTACCTTCTTAGACTCGCCGACGACGATTGGGCGAACACCATTACTCATCCAGACAAGGGCGAAATGACCGTTCTCGAAATCGTTCAGTACATCACCGGTCACGATCTTTACCACGTCCATCAAGTCAGCCAGTATTTGAAGTAAATAAGTGCCATTTGGGTCTGCGCGAACCTGTTCGCGCTTTGGTCTGCGAAGCCTGCTTCGCTGAAATTTCAGCGAAGCAGGCTTCGCAGCTGAAAGCTCATGCAGGCATGAGCACTCCCAAAGCTTCTTTGCCCTCCATTAGGTGTAAACTCCCCTTCGTGAAAGCAGCTCTCGGTCTCGTCTTCGCGCTCATAACGCCTCTTGCCCTAGCTGAAGAAATTCCGTTTCTCAACGGAAAAGCAACCACGGTTCGCGGCAATGCTCGTACTCCAATTAGAATTGACCCTATCGAAGCGTCCGTCCTTGATGGAACCCTCGATACGTCTAAGTGGGAAGAAGTCTCGACCACGGCAGATAAGCCCTTTACTGGCCGCCTATTTAACTCTGGATATGCTTATTTCGAGGTCAATTCCGACCGCGAGAGACCAATGTTTCTTGAGGCGAGAGGACACTCGATGGTTTACGTAAATAACGAGCCTCGGACAGGTGATGTCTATTCTTGTGGCTATGTTTCACTTCCTGTTCAACTCAAAAAGGGCAAAAATACATTCCTTTTCTCCACTGCTCGAGGTTCGTTGGCTGGCAAACTAGTCGACGCACCGAAGCCGATATCTTTTAATCCAGGCGACCAAACGACGCCCGACATTATCAAAGGAGAGAAAGAGAAACTGTGGGTCGCCTTCATTGTTCGAAACGCCACTGAAGCCGATGCTGACGACTTGACCATTGACGCAGGTGGCACCACCACCAAAGTTGGGCGAGTCATGGGAATGTCGGTTCGCAAGGTCGGTTTTGAAGTAAAGCCAAACGTCAATGGTAAGTACACCGTTAACCTAAAGCGGGCAGGAAAGACCGTTGACACTTTGCCTTTAACTCTTCGAGTTCGGGACAAGCAAACCAGCCATAAGCGCACATTCGTTAGTCAAATCGATGGCAGCATTCAGTATTACGCTGTACAACCGAGCCTAAAAGATGCCCCCGGACAAGCGCTGTTTCTCTCCCTCCATGGAGCGTCGGTCGAAGGTATGGGGCAAGCTGAATCGTACAGCCAAAAGTCGTGGGGATATGTCGTATCACCGACCAATCGCCGCCCTTACGGGTTTGATTGGGAAGACATTGGTCGACTTGATGCCCTCGAAGTTTTGGAATTAGCCAAGAAACGGTACCAAACTGATCCGGCTCAAACCTATTTGACCGGACACTCAATGGGCGGGCACGGAACATACCACCTTGGCGTGCTTTACCCCGACAAGTTTGCCGCCATCGCGCCATGCTCCGGATGGGCTTCGTTCTTCTCCTACGCTGGAGGTGCGACTTATCCTGATACCTCCGTAGGAAACGCATTTAAGCGAGCGATGGGAGCGAGCGACACGGTTGCGATGAAGACCAATTTCCTCAACCGACCAATATTCATCATGCATGGTGAAGCGGACGATAATGTGCCGGTAACCGAGGCTCGAAACATGAGAAAGGAGCTAGCCGACCATAAAATGCTGTTCTGGCATGAAGAAAAAGGCGCGGGGCACTGGTACGATACCGACGACGAGCCAGGAGCAGGATGTCAAGACTATGCGCCGATTTACGATGTCTTTGCCAAAACGAGAATTCCAAAAGTCAACGAGGTCAGAGATATTGATTTCAAAACTCCGAATCTGGCGATCTCCAATCAAGACTTTTGGTTCAAAATTCTTGCCCAGGAAGAAGCCGGATCGCTCTCTTCGGTTAAGGCGACTATTTTCCCCGGGCTACGAAAATATGTTGTCACTTGTAGCAATGTTGCTTCCTTCAGTCTCGATCTCTCGCCTCTCAATGGGACCGGCAAAGTCAATGTCGAAGTAAACGGAAAAGCAGTCTCCGTTATCGACCTTGGGAACGGATGGGCAAAAGTTGAGCTGGTCAAAGGTGCCAATGAGAATCAATCCTTGCTAACTGGCTTCAAGTCAGTCTTCAACAAGCATGTAACGCTTGTTCTACCTACAGGTGGTTCGGCAGCGATGCAAAAGTGGGCTCGTAACAAAGCTCGATTTGATTCCGAGCAGCTTTGGTATATCGGGAATGGATCGGTGGACATCATTACTCATTCCGAGTACTTAGCAAATATTAAGCTATATTCGACACGCAACCTCATTCTCTATTGGGATGATCGTCACATCGATACCCATCTCAATGGGCATTTCTATCGTGGGGGCACGAATCCAATTCCGACTCCCTCTGGTGAATTAGCTTTTACGACACGAGTTGATAACGGTCGGGTCGTTGCGAGCATCTATGGTAATGAAGACTCATGTGCCTATGCAGATCGTATTCCTTTGTTCAGGTCCGGTGCTGGCTTGCCTGACTTCCTGTATCTCAAGAAGACATTCCTGAAAGATGGACTGGCAAGCGTTACCCAGGCAAGCTTCGGTGGGGACCCATTGCATTGACTCCTTGCCATTATCAAGCTCACCACTTCGGCGGCATAAAGCGCCTTGACGGCAAGTTGAACAAAGCGCCGTGGACAGAGTGCGCTTGGTCAGATGACTTTGTCGACATCGAAGGTGATATCCGCCCAAAGCCTCGCTTTCGAACCCGAATGAAGATGTTTTGGGCATTAGAAGGCAAACCAACCGACGGGCTATATATCGCCGCCGAGATGGAAGAACCGGAAATCTGGGCGACCCTCACGGAGCGGGATTCGGTTATTTTTCACGACAATGACTTCGAGGTTTTCCTTGACCCCGATAACGATGCATTGGCGTACGCCGAGCTCGAAATCAATGCCCTTAACACCGTTTGGGATCTACTCTTGGTAAGACCCTATCGAGATGGTGGACGAGGCGTCGACGGCTGGGACATCAAGGGTTTGAGAACCGCAGTACATATTGACGGGCATTTGAACAATCCCAAGAAGCCATCGAAAGGTTGGAGCGTCGAAATTCACATTCCTTGGCACCCAATTGAAGAGATTTCTCGCAAGGATGTCCCACCCAAGCCAGGTGACCAGTGGAAGATCAATTTCTCCCGGGTCGAGTGGCATGTTGACGTCGTTGACGGGAAATTTGTCAAGCGTCCAGGGCTCAAAGAGGACAACTGGGTCTGGTCTCCGCAAGGTGTTGTCGATATGCATCAGCCTGAGCAATGGGGCATCGTAGAGTTCGTGAAAGGATAACGGTAAAATCCTAGTCCCACATGTCTGAAACCATCGATACCCTCCTATCCGAAGACCGTCTGTTTCCTCCCTCAGCGGAATTCGCTGCGCAAGCAAACGCGAACGATGTCGGGATCTACGAAAGGGCGTTTCATAACCCGACGGAATTTTGGGAAGAGTGGGCGAACAAGCTTGATTGGTTCGAGAAGTGGCACACGACTGTTGAGTTCACCGCGCCAAACGCTAAATGGTTTCTTGGCGGAAAGTTAAACGCAGCCTACAATTGCGTTGATCGGCATGCATTGGGAAGTCGAGCAAACAAACCAGCCATCATTTTTGAAGGTGAGCCCGGCGACTCCCGGACAATCACTTTCGCCGAAATGAAGGATGAAGTCAGTCGTATTGCGAATGCTCTCAAGTCACTCGGCGTTGGCAAAGGCGACAAAGTTTGTATTTATATGCCGATGGTTCCTGAACTTCCGATGACAATGCTCGCTTGCGCAAGAATCGGCGCGCCGCATACGGTCGTCTTCGGCGGATTTAGCGCTGACTCGCTTCAAGAGCGAGCAAATGATGCTTCAGCGAAAGTCATCGTAACCGCCGACGGCGGGTGGAGGCGAGGCGGCGTAGTCCAGCTTAAAAAGATCACCGACGAAGCAATGGAACTGGGTTGCTATACCGTCGAAAAGGTGTTGGTCCTTGAGCGAACTGGCGAGAAGACAGGGCCGGTCAACATGGTTGAAGGACGAGACATCGCTTGGAAAGATTTAGTACCTCAGCAGTCCACTGATTGCCCATGCGAACCGATGGATGCCGAAGACTTATTGTACATTTTGTACACAAGTGGATCGACCGGTAAGCCCAAAGGTATCACCCACACTACCGGTGGGTACATGGTTGGCGTATCGGCGACATCCAAGCTGGTCTTCGATCACAAGGAAGACGACATCCACTTTTGCACCGCTGACTGCGGTTGGGTTACTGGACACAGTTACATCACTTACGGTCCCCTCTGCAACGGAACAACTGTTCTGATCTACGAAGGCGCACCTGACACTCCTGATAAGGACCGATTTTGGCGCATTATCGAAAAGCACCAAGCGACCATTTTGTACACGGCTCCGACCGCCATTCGAACCTTCATGAAGTGGGGCGATGAGTATCCAGATCGTTGTGATCTTTCCTCGTTGCGTCTCCTTGGATCAGTAGGTGAGCCGATCAATCCTGAAGCGTGGATGTGGTACCACTCCACCATCGGTAAAGGAAAACTTCCCGTTGTAGACACATGGTGGCAAACCGAAACCGGAGCGATCATGATCACTGCGCTCCCTGGTATCACTGCGACCAAGCCTGGATCCGCGACTCACCCATTCCCAGGAATTCGCGTCAAGGTCCTCGACGAAGAAGGCAATGGTGTGGACGTTGCTGGTCCTCACGCTACCGGAACTGCCAAGGGCGGATTCTTGGTCCTCGACTATCCGTGGCCATCCATGACTCGAGGTATCTACAATGATCCAGAACGATACCAAAAGACATATTGGAGTAAGTTCCCGAATACCTACTTTGCCGGAGACGGCATCAAACTGGACGACGATGGCTATTTATGGCTCCTTGGACGAGTTGACGACATTATGCTCGTTGCCGGGCACAACATTTCAACAATGGAAGTTGAGTCCGCCCTGGTGGATCATCCAGCGGTTGCCGAGGCAGCGGTCATCGGCAAAACTCACGACGTCAAGGGGCAAGCGATCGCGGCTTTCGTTATCTTACGATCTGGATACGAAGGGTCAGAGGCTTTCATCAAAGAACTAAAGGCTCATGTTGCGCATAAGATCGGGGCCATCGCTCGACCGGATGATCTATTCATTTGCGCCGAGCTTCCCAAGACGCGAAGTGGAAAGATCATGCGTCGTTTGCTTCGTGACGTCGCCGAGGGTCGAGCCCTCGGGGATACGACAACTTTGGCCGATCCAACCGTTGTCAGTTCTCTGAAGGACAAGTACGAGAGTTCAGAGGGCTAACTCTGGCTAACTCTTCATTGACTTCTTAATTCCCATTTTCTTGATGATCGTTACACGGTCCAGGAGGATTCGGTCGATGTCGCCAAACCATTCCACCCAGTAGGGTCCGACAATGTTTTTCTCGCCCTTGCTAAACATGTCGCTGATCACGAAGTCTAGATCTTTTTTGATTGATTGATAGCGTAAATTTGCTTCACCGTAATCTTTAGCATCTCCGCATTTCTTGTATACAACGGTAAAGTTCTTAACTGCTTTTAGGTATAAGATTTGCTCTTCTTGGCTTTTCGGTATCTTTAGATCAGGAAAAGCAGGAGATACAAAACTTGGCTGCGAAGGATATATTCCGTCGCGAAGTCCATAGAAGAACTCCTCTCTTAGAATTGCTTTCACACTGGGCTTAGGCAGCGGTTCCACGACCTTGTACGGAAGCTGCTTACCGACAGTAGGGTATTTTTCCACGAGCTTGAGCAGATATTGGTAATAGGATTTCTCCAGGGAAGCGGCCATAAAAGCGCTCATGTATTTCGAGTTCGTTAAAGCGAGACTCGGCAATTTGCGGGTCTCGTGAAGACCTTTGATGACTTCTAACAGATTTCCCGAGGCTGCCGCCCTATTCGCATCATCCATTTTGACTCGAATCATTGCCCGCACAACCGCTTCAGGATGCTTCATTTTATCGTCTGTAGGATCGTATTTAGGTCTCCACCCATGCCGGATAATTTTATTTGCCGACTCCAGCAACTGTCGATCTGAGGATTGGATCCAGGTATCACTTCGAGCCAAGTCACCAAAAGACTTAATTCTCTTAAGGACCCTGGTGTCCGAATAATCGGTTGCTAATTGTATGCGGCGTTTCTCATTAACCGTCCATATTCTTCTCGCGACTACAAGCTCTTTGGCTAACTCTTTGTTTCCCTTCTCAGAAGGACGTGGACCCATGTCTGCAATTGACATCGGCAATCCCGCCTTCTTCGCCTCGACAAGAGCCTTGATGCAATCCGCCTTCGCATCAAACGCCAATGCCGGTGCCGTCAAGCAGACGAGCACAACGATAGAAAGAAACCTCACTTCCATAGGGACGCCAGTTAGCTTATTCAGGTTGCGGACTTATCGAGTCTTGCACCAGTTGAGCCCGTAGCCCCACATCCAATTCCCAGGGATCATTCGATCATCGGAATCCGCCAACGGGTTCAGCGTCGTATACGACGACACCCACTGGGTCAGTTCTCCTGCCCTCATATTGTCCAAAAATTTCCCTGCATGGTGCCAGCCAAGCATGACAACTTCAAACTTCGTGAACTTGCTTGCTCCAAGGTCGTACTGAATCTTGCCAAGCAACGAACCATCATAGGCACCCGTGTTCCACTTCGTATCGGCTTTCATTGAATAGGTGGCTTTCAGGCTTAAGTCAACCAAGTTTCCATTGACTCCTGTTACCTCGCTTACCATCGAGCTGGTCTTAATATGGCTTTGATCCCAAGCGTTACTTGCCTGTTGCATGTGGTTATGGAGCACCCATCGTTCCAAAGGAACTCCCTTGATTTGGGTCTTTGCTCCAACTTTGAGACTTTGAGGAAAGAACTGTTGCCATTCGCTTGGCTTGAACCAAAGGCGATCGAATCCAATGAATTTGGGATGTCGTTCATCGAAGGTTGTCATGCCCGGATAGGCATATCCACGTTTGGTAACCCGAAGATCAAGCGTGCCGTTTGGCTTATAGAATTGATCCTTGGTAAAGACAATTCGATCCTTCACTGGATCAGGAACTTGGCTAAAGAGCCGTTCCGATTTTGGCATTTGGTAGTAGCGTTGGGTTGCCAGCTGAATGTTGACCAAGATTTGCTTTGCATCGGGATCGGGCCAACCAGCGTTGACTCGCGAGATCAGTTTGCCGGCAGGAGTGACTACGTAAATGCCTTGACAGATCCCCTCTTTGACGACGCTGAACATCTTATCAACAATTCGCGCTTCAAGGATTTGTTTATTGGGTTGCTCTTTGTACTGCACGTCATCACCAGCAACTGCAACCAAATTCTTGGCTACATAATTTACGACTTCAGGATTATCCCAGACAAACTGTCTGGTCTTGGCGCCATTCTGTCAGCAATTGCCACGCGGATCACCGAAGTACATCCACATGAGGACTGGTTTGTCCTGCTTATGTCCTTCGATCAGTCCGTCTAGGACTTGGGGGTGCCAGTTCAGCGCTTGAAAGGCTAAATCGTTTGCGCTAGGGGAGGCGTACGCTTTGACTTGATCAAACGAATCTAAGTTCAGAGTCTTCGGTGGCGTGGCATACGACTGACCAAACAATAGTGCGCAAACTAGCATAGTTGTATTATCGCCCTAATGAACCAATTTCACAAGGGCGAAAGGACTTTGGGGCTATGTCGCCGGGACGTACAGTTTGTAGGTGTACTCCAACAACAGTTTTTCACCGTTCTTAATTTCTGGCTTCCAGACGATCTTGGATGTTGTGTTGACTTGCCTCAAACCCCTTGTTGTCTTGGTGACTACTGGACCGCCGGTGTTGGAAGTTACTTCTCCAGTCAAGTTCTTGGTGATCGTCATTTGGACTTTGTCCTTGCGACCATTAAGGACTTCAAGCTTGCCCTTTACCGTAACTAAGTCGAATCGAGGATTGTTGTAGCGATCTTTGATTGCTGCCCTTTCTCGTTCTACTTCTTCTTCGTTGGCATCAACTCGAACATCGAGAGCTTTGTTGATCTTTACATCGCAATCACCGTCCGCCATGCAGTAACTCATCATTGTTTGACCAATGAGTTCGCCCTTGTTAAA
The DNA here is from genome assembly GCA_037141835.1 of Armatimonadota bacterium. Lineage (GTDB taxonomy): Bacteria > Armatimonadota > Fimbriimonadia > Fimbriimonadales > Fimbriimonadaceae > Fimbriimonas. Next base: position 19,903 of record JBAXBU010000035.1, read on the forward strand.
GATTGTTGCTGCAGCAGTGGTGAGCGGCTTTCCTGATCCATTCTTGAACTTGATCGTATGCCAAACTTCCTGAGCGTCTTGCCCGGTTGGAGGGACTGGCTTGTAGTTGCCGTTTGAATCCACTTGGTCATCGATATCCCACGTGTAAATGTGCTTATATTCGGCATCGAATCGGAACAGGTTTTGGTAGAGACGAGAATTTTTCTTTGAGTCGAACTTAGGAAGGTCGTAAAAGAAGAGATCACCGATTTGCTCCCCTCCAGCTTCACCGCCGGAGTTTCCACCCCAATTGACGTTTGCATCCGCCATTGGAGCATAGGCATTCTGAGACATCATTTCATTTGCCCGGCTTCGTGCTCCACCTCCACCAAATCCACCAGGTGCGCCACCCGTGCTCAACGAACCAAGCCATTGGTCACCATTCATATTTGCGGTGAAGGGATCAAGAATGTCTTTGAACTGAAGGTTTGGGAAGCCAGTAATAAGCCTAGTCGGAATCCCTTTGAGATCAATCAGGTCATTGAGGACGGTTGCCTTTGAGGCTAACGTGAGTTTGTCCGGGTTGGAAATATCGACGGCATAGCCGGGTGCCCACGTGATTCCGCGTTCGAGCGACATCATGATGATTTCCTTGGCTTTCTTGTCGGCCCTGATTCGATAGAATTTTTCTTCCTTCGTCCCTTCAATAGTCTGAGTCCATGTAAAGGTCGAGTCGGTGGTTCGGAAGAACTTGACTTGGTTTTTTTGGATGGCAATCGTTCCGTTGGTGGTGTCCAGGATGAGGAGATCCCCGTCGGCCGACTTAATCTTCCCTTCTTGTGGTGCGGCGGTGTTGCTTTCAACGTAGACCGATTTCCCTACGTTCTTCTGGACTAGCTGATCGAACGACTGGAGGTTCACCGTCGTCTTCGTTTTCTGAATGTCTTCGGCGGTTGAAATATTCTCAATTTCACCGTTCGGAGTCCAAAACCAGAGGGTTCCAAGGGATGCTCTTGGAACTTCTACGATGTTGGCTTCCCCATCCTTGATCGCGATTTTCCGGGTGATGAAAGCAAATCCATTCTTGAACATCGAGACTGATACGACCTCGGGAGTGGTCATTTTGGTAGGGGCTTGCAATAGCAGAGCCCCGCTGAGAATTGTTGACAGCATGAGTATCAGACGTCCTTATTGTCCGGTCGGAACGTAGACCTTGTACCGAACTGTAAATTTTGCAGATTTTCCAGATTCAAGTTTGAATTCCCATTTCAAGGAATTGGTCGGGTTTTGGCCCTTTATTCCCGTCTTCGCGATTTCGTTTTCCGCCTTAGGTTCTGTCTTAAGAACTTCTCCTTGGATCGGTAATTTGATTTGAAATGACACTTCCTCAGCCTTTGGATTGGTTACTTCTAACTCCGTTTCGTAGGTGATCAGGTCCATCACAGCAACCCCTTTCTTATCTTTCATCGCTCCGACTGCGCGGTCGATTAGTTCGGTGTTGGAATCGGTGGTGAAGTCGAGTGACCGACTGACGGTCAATTCGGCTTCCGTGTTAGCCGCCGTGTAGTTCATCATTCCTTGCCCTACAACTTCTCCTTTCTTGAACATTGAGGCTGCCGCAGTTGAAATTGGCTTTCCGGTCATGTTTTTGAACTTAATCTTGTTATAGATCGGAGCTCCTTTTTGTCCGTCCCACGAGTAAGTTCGCTTGTATGGCGTCTCGAATTGATAAAGGTATTGGTAGCTTCGGGAGCCCTTTTTAAGGCTGACTTTTTCGAGGTCGTAGAAAAAGAGGTCTTCGAGCTGTTCTCCGACAGCGTTACCATCAACCACAGGTGCCGAAAGCATGCTGATGAGATCTGGATCAGCGCTCTTTATCGTGAGTGCAGCTGACTTTTGAACTATTTCACCCGCTCTTCCGCCACCAAATCCTCCGCCGCCTTGGCCAGCCATTCCGTTTACATTTGAGAATCCACCGGTTGCACCACCTGAAATTGACCGAAGCCAATCGTCGACCGACATTCCCGAAGTTAAAGGATCCAAAATGCCCTGGAACTGGATGTTTGGGAATCCAGTGATGAGTCTTAGCTTTGCATCGCTAAAATCAAGCAAGTCGTTAAGCACCGTGGACTTGGCAGTGAAGACCAGCTTGTCGGTTGAAGAAAGATCGATGGCGTATCCCGGTGCCCAGGTCATGCCTCGCTCAAGAGACATCATCATCACGCTTTTGGCGTTGTTCTTAGTGACGATTTTGTAATAGTGAGATGACTGTTGATATTTTTGCTCTTGAGTCAACACCACCGAAGGATCTTTCGCGACAACCGAATCGACCTTACTGCGAGTAAGCATGAACGTTCCTTCTGGTGTCTCAACCGCGATCATGTCATTGGCAAAGGTTTTTAGGATTCCCTCGACCGCCTGTCTGCGGTCGGAAACTTTGCCATCCTTTTCATCGCGATAGAGCATGTTGAACAAGAACTTCTTGCCTATATTCGCTCGTAGAATCTCGTCGCTAGAGCCAAATGGAATAGTCATGCTTGCCGGAGTTCTTTCATCGACCCCGGTCACCGATTCAACTTGCCCTTCGTTGGTCCAGAACCATAGGCTTCCCAGAGAAGTCTGCGGAACTTCGACTACTTTTGCCGAATTATCGGTAATTGGAATCTCTCTTGTGACGAACGCGTATCCATTTTTAAACATTGATACGGAAACGACTTTTGGCTTAACCACCACTTCGGTTGGCGCTTGAGTAGCCAACACGGACGCAAAAAACAACGGAACTATCCCCATGAAAACTCAAACGTTTGACCTTCCCAATGGTTTTGTTCGAAATTGAAAGTGTATGCTTGTGTCTACCATTTGGACTCATGACTCAAGATAAGATTGTTGTTGTAGGCGCGAGGGAGAATAACCTCAAAAACATCACGGTTGAGATTCCGCGCAACCAGCTCGTGGTTATTACGGGACTCTCCGGTAGCGGCAAGTCTTCCCTTGCCTTTGATACGATCTATGCCGAAGGGCAGCGTAGGTATGTTGAGTCACTTTCCGCCTATGCACGCCAGTTTCTGGGGCAGATGGATAAGCCAGATGTCGATCACATTGACGGACTTTCCCCAGCGATTTCGATCGATCAGAAGAGCGCTTCGAAGAATCCTCGCTCGACCGTGGGGACGGTTACTGAGACTTATGACTACCTTCGAATCTTGTTTGCTCGGGTCGGAATTCCCTATTGCGTGGAAGGTCATGGTCCGATTGAGCGGCAGAGCACCGACCAAATTGTTGACATCGTTAAGTCTCTGCCGGAAGGGACAAAGCTTCAGATTCTCGGACCGGTTATTCGGGGTCGAAAGGGCGAGTATAAGAAAGAGCTTATCGACATTGCCAAGGCGGGTTATGTTCGGGTTCGGGTTGACGGACGGATGTATGAAGTCACCGACGACATTCCGATGGATCGGTACAAGCAGCACACCATCGAGGTTGTGGTTGACCGAATAGTTGTCAAAGAGGGTCTTGATCGCCGCCTTTCCGATTCCATTGAAGCTGCATTGAAGATGGGAGCGGGATTGGTTACCGTTTCGATTCAGTTGCCTGAAGGAGTCGAGGCTCCGGCGGTTGTCTCGGGAATGTTGACTCGCCAGGCTGAGTACGAGAGCGAGGCCGAAGGATGGTCTGACTTGCTGTTTAGTGAGGCCTATGCTTGCTCGGTCTGTGGCTACTCGATGCCCGACCTTGAGCCAAGAATGTTCTCATTTAACTCACCGTATGGTGCTTGCTCTGACTGTATGGGACTTGGAACGAGAACCGAGTTTGACCCTGTATTGGTTGCTCCTGACCACTCGAAGCCGCTTCGAAACGGGGCAATTTTGCCGTTTGTTTATAAGTCTGGTGAAGTTAAGGACTGGTGGCCGGAGATGTTGGACGCCGTCGGTAAGGAAATGGGGTTTGATGCGTCGCTTCCGATTTCTGAGATTCCCGAGGAAGGCATGCAGGCAGTTTGGCACGGGCTGAAGAAATCGATCGAAGTAAAAATGAAGTACGGTCGCACCGAGCGGACGTTTAAACAAGAGTGGAAAGGCGTGCTAGTTTCGCTCCGAAAGCGATTTGAGGAGACTACGAGCGATTGGGTCAAACAGGACCTGGAACAATACCAAAGTACCAAGCCATGCCCTGCCTGCGCTGGTCGAAGACTTAAGCCAGAATCATTGTTAGTAAAAGTTGCTGACCATGACATGAGCATGATCACCAGGATGTCGATCGCTGAAGCGGTTACCTTCTTCGTCGGGCTGCCAGCCAAACTCACCAAGCGCCAACTAACGATTGGCGAGCGAGCGGTGAAAGAAATTGGAGAACGGCTTAAGTTCCTGCTTGACGTTGGCCTTAGTTATCTGACCCTCGATCGTAACGCTCGAACGCTATCGGGTGGTGAAGCCCAACGTATACGCCTTGCAACCCAGATTGGCTCGGGGCTTATGGGTTGCTTGTACGTTTTGGATGAACCTTCGATAGGCTTGCATCAGCGCGACAACAAAAAGCTTATTGAGACGCTGGAGCGACTCAAAGCCCTCGGTAACACAGTTTTGGTCGTCGAACACGATGAGGAGACGATGTTGGCGGCGGACTATATTCTTGAACTTGGTCCGGGTGCTGGAGAGCACGGGGGTCTCGTTGTCGCGGCAGGCACGGTCAAGGAATTCTTGAAGTGCAAGACAATGACGGCGGAATACTTGAGCGGAAAGCGAGAGATCGCGATTCCGAAAGTCCGGCGGTTGCCTCGGGTTCCGGTTGAACCCGAGAAACCAGTCGTTTTGAAGAGCGACAAGAAGATGAAGAAGCCGGTTTCGAAGAACGTCGGCGCTCGCGGGAAAGCCACTAAGTAGCGGATAGAGTCCCTACCAAAATTGGTAGGGATGCAAGAATAACCTAGCCCACGACAGTGGCTAGCGCGTTTTTAGTATCCAATCTCGCCTCTTACTTTTTCAAGCCTTCAATAAGTTTATTGACGCGTTCGATGATTGCCATCGCCTTTGAAATATCCCTGGGTTCAAACTTTTCAAGGCCATATTTCTCGGTCCAAATTGACATGTATATATTTTCTTGTTCCGGACCAAGTAACAAAAGAGATCCGTGGTTCCGAAAATATTCTACGCTTTGAGCTGGAGTTTGCATGTTCGTTACAATTGGCACTACCGCATCCCTGATCAGCCATTCAAAGTAGTCCTCGATTCGTGAAACGTCCAAGTCGTCCGATTCAAAAATCAATTCCGCTCTTTCTTTACAAAGAAAATTGCCAACAATGTATTGCGCCAGGGGTCCATCTGAGTACTCTGGCTTCCCTATGGCTTTCCAAAGCTCAGGACAATAAAATTGGCCTTCCAACTTAATCCAGTTATAGTCCTTGCGAAAACCCACATTGAAGCGGTGCCTCAACAAATCGTTCTCGAGCAAGGACTTCGTGATTCCGTGACGGCTCATAGTAGCTCGAAAAATTTTGTTGACCAATGATTTGTGCTGGGTGATATCAATCATATATGAACTATTATGGACATTGTTTCAGAGAAGTTTTTACCAAGTAAGACCGTTGATGACACTAGTTGGCGGTCCACCGTTTTTCGCTATCCAAGTATCCTTTGCTACTTGAGCTGCGTTCCTGGTTGCTGAACCAGACTTAACTTCTATAAACATGATGATCCTGTCGTCATCGTAAATTGCAATATCGGGAAATCTACGCCCGGCCGCTAGCCCCTCGCCCTCGCAAAATATTGCCGTTTTGAACATTTTCGCATTTAAGCCTTGGTCTCTCAACCACTGTAAAACTACCCTTTCATGTGCGAGACCTGCCTCTTTATTTGCGGCTAACTGCGCAGCCTTGGATAGGCTGGCCGAAGCTGCCTGTTCGATGGAAATTGCGGCATCGTCGGCAACCATCCCACCGCCACCGCCAGCACCCATCTTGAAAAGCTTTCCGATCATCCCACCTGCAAGGGCAGAAACTTTCGAGAAAACGTAACCACAAACAAGGTTGACTACGCCAAAGTCGTTCCCGTCTACTTCGGAATGAATCCAAGACACAATCAGTCAGGGAGGAACGCAGGGAAAACGACCCTTTCCCGGGCCGGAGACGCCGATGGAAGAACACTCTTTATGAGCGCGGCAAACTCGGCAGCTAAACACAACGAGGTCTTCAAGGCTTTCTACGACAGACTCAGAGAAAGAGGACTGAAGTACAAACAAGCCATTGCAGCCGTAGCCAGAAAACTTCTCATGGTCCTTTGGGCTATCGCTAAAGCCGTTCTAGAAAACAAACCAGTCTTCTACCCAGGAGGGACATATCCAAGCCGAGATGCCAAGAAATACTGCACTACCACTTGACATGTCATTACAGCATCTCACGAAAGTGGCTTGCCGTCACTCAGGACCGGTGGCTACCATTACTCCCATGAAACGCCGTAGGCATGGCAGTGGGAAGCATATTTAGATGGCGTCACTTTTAAGCCGCTGATTTGAAAATTGGCTAACATTGCCTCGTATTGCCCCATAAAGAAGATTGCTAAAGAATCACAGTCCCAATAAAACATCAGCCTTCCTGTTTTTTCAGAACTCATAAGATTTATTGTCTCCGACAGTACGCTACGATCTGATATCTCTACGTCGCCACACATCGAAACCCCTAAAATAATTGCATTGTTTGAATCACGGAAATCGGTCCAATCAAACAATTCGGCGGGAAAAAGACCTTCTATATCAGGATTGGGATTGTTGACATACCACTTTCGATTGCTAAACTCGCCCAGTACCACTTCCATCCCAGAAAGGGATTCGTTTGCGATACAATTGAGTTCATAAATTCCGTCCGTGCAGCGCTGTATCTTCACTATCATCAATTCCCTAATTCCAATCAAATATTTTGAACTTAGCCAAATGTCATCATATCAGAGATATTACTTACCTTGAAGTCCCAAGCTCTGAACCGGTTCGAATATATCCGTTTTCGTCGTCTTGAGAATGGACGATAAGTGATGTAGCCAACCCAAACAATATTGCACCAATAACCGTACCAATCCCAGGACATATTGCTGTTCCTATTTCGGCTCCGACCCATGCAGCACCCCAAACGGTAACTGACTTACAAAATGTTTCCATTGGCTTATCTGAGTTTGCAATGGAATAAGCATCGTATGCAATGGCGGCGCCAGAGGCGATCATCCCACCGACCTTCCAAAACATCGCCTTTCCAAGAAACCTGGCCCCTGCTGGAACAGACTTATGATTGAGTTTTGGAAAGTATTCAGAATTTAGGTGATAGTTTGGATTTCCTTGACTTCCACCATGAGGGTAGTCAAGATGGATTACTCGATTTGGGATCGTGGGATACCCCCTACGACCTACCCCCTCGACTTTACCAACTATCCACTGACCATCTCCGTCAATTCTTCCTGGCGTCTTTAATATTCCTGTCCCAAATCCTGCAAGTGCAGATGCTCCGGAATCGCCGATGCCACTTTGAGAATCACCATCCCCCGAAAAAAACATAGGTAGTCCCCGATTTCCTCCAAAATTTAGCGGATTATTCTGCATAAATGAAAAGGCAGATCTGCCTCCTAAACCATTTTTTCTGGTCAAGAATCGCCCTAAATTGGGGTCATATGTTTGGCCACCAACATTCTTTAGACCGCTCTCCACATCCTCAGTCGCACTGTAGCCCCCCATATAACCATTCTCGGTCGGAGACGTGCCTGTGCGTGATAACACACAACCAAAGGCGTCGTAATTCATGGTGTCAGTAGACGTGCCGGCTACCGACAAGTTTTTAGTTGAACCGCTTGCATCAGAATGAGATGCTTTCGTGACGCCACCAGACTTTTCGGAAATGCCAGGTACCATTGTCGCGACTCCATCGCTAAGGACAGGTGCAGTGATGCCAACTCCGTTTCGTTTATAGGTTCGAGAGCCGAGGGTATTGGACTTTGAGGTCCGAGAGCCGGCCCCGTTGTAGCCGTAGTTCGTACTCGGAACACCACCACCGCTGAGATTCGTCAGACGATCTTCATAGTCCCAGGTGAAGATTCTGGTTCCGCCAGAACCGGAGATCGTTGCGGTTCTTCCGCAACCGTCGTACGTGTAAGTCGAACCCGCACCATAAGTGCGAGAAATCCCCGTCAGCTTGTCTCCAAAATCGTAGGTATAAATGTCCGTTCCCGCATTCGAGATTCGGTTTATGCGGTTACCGTTATTATCGTAGTTGTAAGTGTTCGAGAGCGAACTGCTGTTTTCCGTCTTCAACTGGTCAATCTCATCGTAGGTGTAACTCGTCAAAAGCGAGTTCACCAATTTCGAACCCAAGTTGTCCCGCCAAGTCGGGATAACGCCGACACGTTATTCGCTGGATCGAAATTATACGTCTCTTGGACCTAAAGACACTGGCTTCTCGCAGCGTCACCTCAAAAAAGACTGCCTTTTGGCAGTCTTTTTCAAGGACTCTTGTTCGACGTAGATGTCGGTTTGGACGCTTCGCGTCTCCAGTGCCACATCAAGATAACCCCACCCACGAAAGTGGCTCGTTAGGTGAACATCAATATAACCCGGCCCACATTAGTGGCTAGCCGACTAGCCTTCGGGTCACCGTCTATTTTTCTCGTCAAGGAATTGGTCCATTCGTTTTTCGTAGTCTCTTAATTCAGCGCTAATTTCCGTCGCAAGATAGAGATCGGCGATGTCACGAACACACTGAACGAACTTTTGCTCTTCAAAGTTGGGAATTTTGGTTTTCAGAAAAGAAGCGAATTTGTTGCTAGCTCTGACTAGCTTTTCGGCGAATACCTGCTTGAATTCCTCAACTGGTAAGTTTGCTTCTTCCTGTCGAATGACAAAGGTGCAGAGTCCCTGACGGTACTTCGAATAGAATGCGTTCCTAATCTCGGTTTTAATGAGTTTTTGCGTTAAGGAACCTTCAATTTCAATGAAGAAACCAATCATGTGTCCATCCGCACCGAATTCCGAAGAATCATGGAGTCTCAAATTTTTGTGGATAAATCGGTCGTGGTTATTACGTCCCATCGCGGACCACTCAGGCCCCATAATTCTCGCCCCCATCGCAAGCGTCGTTCTATGTACCATTTCTAGTTGAACTCAGATTCTTTTTTATATCGATGCCTTTTAGATTTTTCATTATTTAACATATATCAAAAAATGTCTTACAAGCTAGTAGATTATCCATCTGTCGACGAACATCCTTCACTAGTAAGATCAACGTCAATTAAAGCCTTGTCGTGTCTAGCCCAGATTAACTTGCGGGGCATATTGATTACCAAAGGTCGTCTTCGTCCAATCTCTGAGGTGTAAAAGGTATTTTGTAATGACTCGCCCAGCGTCCTAAATCCCTATCAGAGGCAACACCTGAGCTTGCCAAAACACCCCTATGATCCATGGCGTATTTCACTGCATCAACCGGAGTACGGACCGCCTTCAAGATCGGCACAATGCCCAGGCTGACTATTTCCTCAACATGATTCAAAATGAATGGTTCATCTAGCCCTCCCTCTAAATCGAAGGAAAATGGCCATATTCCAATCACTGCCCCGACAGCATAATCATAAACAGGTAAATCTTGAGAAAGTGACCTTTTAAGCAACAGCCAAAGCTCTGAACAATACATGGTGCCAGCAATATTAAAAACTTGCCTTGCCCTACTGTAATTTACTGAAAACGAATGTTTTAGTTCATCGGTTTCAAAATCTTGCTTGCTCAGATTCTGATTCTTGAGGGCTTCCCGCAAAATTCTCTTCAGAACCAGGGAATGATCTGTGCTCACCTACTCCAACCACTTAGTCCGAATCGTGGTCCTCTCAGAGGATGAGTGCCGCCGAGTCCGCCAGCGCCAGACCATCTTTGCATAACTATAGTTGGTCTACCTTTGTTAATTTCTATCCACATATCCTTCAGAAACTGCATTTCACCTCTCACGGCTTCGCCAAGTTTACATTCGATATAGTACGCAATTTCATCACCCTCATATACTGCAATATCAGGTCTTCTTCGTCCTAAGGGTGTCATGATGCTTGGTGGGTTCCTAATAGCGTTGATTCCCATTCTAATTAGGTCGTCGAATATTTTCTTCTCATACTCAAGTCCGTTTCTTCGATTAATAATGACTTGGGCTTCACTTACAGCACCTTCAATAAGCGGAGTCGCCTCATCTAGAGCAGCCTCACCACCCTCTTGCACCTTGTTCCAGCCGTCGACTGCCAATTTCATTGAAGCCGTAGAAACACCTAAAACCCTAGCCCAAAAGGCTTGCCACCAGGGCGACATCAAAAGAATTCGTTGGTAAATACCAATGCCGATTAACTTGGCACCGTCGCTTAATCCACTTGGATCGGCCGAATTGACTGGATTGTTGTGACAGTAGGCATACCAGTTCCTGCCATCAAATGCCGGATCGCGGCTCAAGAATCGTCCGGTATCCGCGTCGTAGTATCGGTGCCCGAGAAGTTTGTAGCCAGACTCTCCGTCCTCTTGATAGCCAAAGCCCGAAGCAAAGCCTTTCTGAGTTGCATTCGTTCCAGTTCTCGATACAACCTTGCCGAAAGCGTCAAACTCCGCGGTATCGGTTACTGTCCCGGCATTAGATAGCCTCTTCATCGAGCCCATTCGGTCAGAGAGGATGGTGCTGGTCACACCACCACTCTTCTCCGAGATACCAGGGACCATTGTCGCTACTCCGTCGCTTAGCACCGGCGCGGTGACGCCGACACCGTTT
>JBAXBU010000036.1:0-28679 GCA_037141835.1 Armatimonadota bacterium
CACCGCATACTTTGCGCCTGCTTTGGCAAACAGTTCTGCCCACTGGATCGGATGGTAGTTTGAGGCGGTGAAGCCATCAAGCTGACTCCAATAAACCTCGGGGGTCACCTGGCCACTGAACATCGACCACGACTCAGGGATTCCCTCAACGGCATAAATGCCGTAGTGAATGAAAATACCAAGCTTTGCATCAGGAAACCAAGGTTGCATCATGATTTGAGGAGTTTACTTTGGGAGCCTTGGCGTCGCGCCCGGATTGGAGCAGTGAGAATACGATAATGCCAACCTTCTACCTGGCTTTAGCCTAGATCCCCTCCGAAGCAGGGAGGGGTGGCAGTCCGGTGACTTTGTCGGTCTGACGGGGTGGATGATTAACCAACTCTCAACTCCCAGCTCCCAACTCCAAGCCCTCAACTCAAATGCACTTCTTGGTCATCCCAACAAGTCTGCAAATAGTCGATCTGCCCGCAGTGGAGAGTCGCATGCCAGCCAGCAAACCCCATCAACTGTGTCATCGGCAACGACCACCCCATGCCTGAATCCAGAATCATTCCAACTTCTTCTTCACTCAGAGAGTCAAGCGCGGCAATGACTTCTTCAGTTCCCTCGCGAAAGATCCGCTCCATCTCAGTTCGGTTGGTGATTGCGACTTCTTCGGCGGTTCTTTGGGCTAACCATTCATCCAAATTTTCAACTGCAGGAAGTTTCCGTTCCCGAATCATTTTGGCGAACCTTCCGGCATAGAGGGCAGTGTGGGCGGCAACCCGGATGGCTGACTTTGCGGTCGGAGTCGGCGTCCAGTCCAGTTTGTCATCGGGAATATGAGCAAAATTGCGAAGAAACATCTCCATTTCTTGCACTGCTCTCTTTTTGCTCAAAGCAACCAAGTCTCGCATCAAACATAGTATTCCCCATCATCAAAAGACATTTCTGGTGGGGGTTATGGAATTCGAATCCATTCAGTCTCGCGACGACGGTGTTACAGACCGCCCTAGCTCTCCAACTCTAGCGCACCCCAATATTTTCTGTATGCAAGTCTGGGATGCAGGACTCGAACCTACAGCCGCCTGTTTCCAAAACAGGAAATCTAACCATTGATATAATCCCAGCCTTGCACTTATTCTTTTGTCAAATTGTCTTGCCAGTTGAATCAGAAGAAATCGAATCTTCCTCTCTCGGTCCACAGCCGAGCGCATTAACCACTATGCTATGACTCAACTGATATTTCGTGGTCCAAGACCAATGTCCGCACACACAAAAACACCCCGCTCAGTGTTCTGAGCGAGGTGCCTTCTAAATCTCTTTCGGAGTTAAATCAGATCATAGCAGGTGTCGCCCAGACGAAGCGGGATACGGGTGGCAATAGCTCGGCTTAACGCGAACGCTTACTCTCTCCTTACCAATTTTCGTCTGAATGAAATCCATGATCGATTTTCCTTTGTGCACTTATTTGACGACGAAGTCAGAAAATTGTTCACCAGTTCGGAAAAATTCACCCATTCGTCCAAAGCTCGGGATTCAAATAAGTTGTGATACTCCCGAATTGGCCAAATCAAATTGGGCAATTGGCGAAACTTATAACTCGAACTAAGGCTATTTCGGATCGTATCCCGATTCTTCGACAATCTTCTCGGCGTCGGTTCGGGTCAAAAGTTCTCGAATCGCGGCAAGCTTATCCTGCGATTTATCGATATAGGCTTCACAAATCTTGTAACCCACGAAATAACCCAAGTCTCCCGGACGTGGTTTAGTTTGACTATATGTGCCAATCCAGTCCTTGATTTTGTTACCATTCGCAACATCCTGCTTCCACTGTTTCCATAGTTCTGATTCATGAGCCTTGCCGTAAACGTGCAAAGGACTATTGATGCATCCACCGCTCGCCATTTCACCAAGTAGGTCCGCCATGCCTTCAGCAAGAGTCGCGCTTCGAAGGTTGCTTGAACCCATTTTTTGGTTAAAGTGAATCAATTCATGGGCAACAATGTAATGCACAGTCGCAGGGTCGTTGACGTTCATTTCAGCCCCCATTACCAAACCACCAGAGAACGAGGTTCATCCCGCACTCTCTCGACCGATCACAAAATAGAGCGGCGGATACACAGCATCGGAATAAAGGAACTTGAATGCGAAAAAAGAAGCTCTGATCCGATTTTCGGCATCCTTAATCTGAAAAATCTTCTCCCGATCCTTTTGGAGTTGCGCCCGATTCTTTTTTACATAGGCGATGAACAAATCGTCCATTCGGAACTTCGTGAGGCGAAAGTATGCCAAGCCTTTGGAACCAACATTGAGGTAACCCGCTTTGAGCTTTTCACCGAGATCGCTTTCCTCCGCCGAGTCAAGGGTTTTATAGAATCGTTCAATGTCTTCGAAATGAAGTTCAACTTTGGCTGGGTCCGGCGTGAATGGAGATTGACTCGCTAACAGAGAAGCCATAACGACAGTTGCAAACATGAATCTTTGTACGGAAGCGAGAGTTCGTTCGGTTCATGGTTCTGAAAAGATAATTTGACCAGAGACATAGTTCATCATGGGGTTTATGACTTCCGAACTTGTCGACCACGCACTCTTGTTTAGCCGAGACCCTTGGTTTTGCGAGCAGTTTCCCAGCGTACGCCCAGAGTTACAATTTTCGGACACGCAGAGCATGTTTCGATTTCTCGACACCAACGAGAACCGAATGATTATTGTGCTCGATGGCAAGATCGATGGCTTTCCTAACTGGTCGTCAAACAACCTCGTCATTCTCTTCCACGAATACGCCTCCGGTGGCGGAAACGACCTCTACACTGCTGGAGACGTTGCGTTAGCGTTTAATCGTGATGTAGACGAGTCATTTACCATCGTAAATAGCGTTATCGACCTGATGATAGTGTGAAATGCCATTTGGGTACAAATCGATTGAACGTTCAAAGAGAGCCTCATGGAGTATTATGCGGAAAAGGTAGACCGCCGCCAAAGTCGATGCTCGTTCCACCGCTAAATCTATTTACTTGCTAATACTTCCTTGGCTTGATTAATCCAGTTAATTCGAAATGGTCTCTTTTCCAAAGCTAAATATTTTCTCGCATATTGCTTGCTTAACTTTACATCCGAATTTCGAAAACCCTGCATCAACATACTGTAAGGGGTTGCCTTTCTTGGCCACATTTTGTTCAACATATTTAGCTGCACGAGATAATTTTCTGGTTCGGATTTGATCTTTGGATGAAGCTTACCTACCTTGTCTTGGAAGTACGAATCGACTCCCAATGACAGTGTGTAGAAATATTTGAAATAATATTCTGGAAATTTCTTCCTAGCATTGTCCGCCAGTGTCCTAGAATCTTTCTCGCCAACAGTTGCATAGCGACAAATTACCGCAAGGCAAACATCTTTACTCTCAAAGATGTCTTCATTGCTAAGACCTCCGTCTTTCTGAAATGACGGAATTTTAATTCGTATTTCGTCCCATGATTTGAACCCAAAGGAGGCATTGGAAAATGAAAACTTGTCTTTGACCACATCGATTGCATAATCTTGACAATGATTGAATTGGCGAAATGCCTTCGCAGTGAAGTTTTTACGAGAGATGGTATCTACTGCCGTCAGCAACGCATAACCAGACTTATTGTTTAAATATACGTCAATCATCATTTTCCATGCGGATGGATTTAGACGATTAGATTCAACAATTGCCCGAGCCTCATTATTCGAGAGTGCCTTAAAAGTCTTTCCTCGACAAAGCTTCAAATAATTATCGGCGAGATCTACCTCGCCGCGGAGATCTAGATACTCAGCTGGCCAAGGTTCGATTTTCAACCACTCAGCCAACCACAAAGTGACTATTAGAGCGCTCATAGTCCTGGCACATTTTCACTTAGCACTTCAATTTCAAAAGTTGCCACCTCACCTATCAGTGCCACTTCCAGGCCTAGATACATGAATTGTAGCAACATAGCGGTATCTATTTCGCAAATTCCTGCATTTTTTTCATCCATCGAGACTTGAATGACCTATTTTCAACGCTCAAGTACTTTTTTGCATAAACCCTTGCTGCCTCCCTGTCTTTTTCCCATAGCAAGGATGCCAATTTATAATATGGGGTCGCTTTCGCTGGAAAGAGTTGATTAGTCTTGCGGAACGCAAGGGTGCATTTAGGGATATCAATTGGAATTGCAGATGCAATCGGCTTCCCCTTTTCGTCCGTTGGAATTTCTCCGAACATGTAGGATTCAGCACGTGAATAGTTGAGGTAATAATTGCATCCAACTTTTCCTTCATATTTGTCAATTAGGTCTCTCCAGAATGTAGGCGAGCCTCGTTGTGATGCCAATTGAACAAGAATCTCAGATTTATTTTTCCTCGTTCCACCAATAATCCCTGCTCTAAGCTCCAGTAGACGCTCCCATTTCGTAATCAAGTCCTTATTGATATTTCTTTTATAACGATCTACAAAGTGACTTTTTATGGCTAGGAGTGAGTAGCCTATTGCATTCGAAATTTGCCAGGACGATTTGTTTTGTAATCCTGACTGTGGTCCAGTACTATCATTGCAAAGTTGGTAGAACTCTGCCCAGCGGCTTTCGATCGTACACATGTCAGCCGCAGCCTTCCACAAAATGACATTTGTTGGTTCTTTCTTTATCTCCATGGTCAAGTTTGAATAAGTTACAGATTTGGGAGGCTTGGCGCCTATTGCATCAGCAGCCTCCTTGTACGTCATTTCACCGACAATGTCAAAATAGCCTGGTGGCCAATACTCACTGTCAATCTGAATCAAGCTCACCACGAGAAAGCAAGTTGTAATCATTATGACCCTGAAGGAAAAGTGAACTCCCATCCCGAGCCAATTGTAGGCGCCGCGACATTGGCAATATCGTTTAGAAAGTCACCGTCATATCCGGAGGCACCATATTTTGCTAGGTACCTGTGCATCATATGTCTACTAGTGGCAGTTTTAAATCTTACGCGAGTAGTAACCGACGGATGATCGAGCCTTGTTGAAGTTCCACCATACGATGAAACTATATGTTTGAAACCAAGCTTGAAACCGCAGTCGAATTTGACACCGATGCCTATCAATGGAAGTGGAATTCCAGCAATTGGACCAGTAACAACTGAATATTCTTGGCTTGTCTCGTTTGTGTCGGTTGTTCCCACGATAACCGTTGTATCTTCTGCAGGCGTCACATCTTGGTAATTGGCACCGCCGGCAAGATTCAAGTATCTAATAACTGGTGCTTCGTCGTATGGAATTTTTTCCATTATTCTCTCAGGTGCCCAGACTTTTACGGCAATAGTCCCATGAAATGGTCCAGGAATAATGCTTCCTGGGTCGCCTTGATCGATAGTAACATTGAACGTCACTCCTGACTCTCTCATTGAAGCAATCTGTGTCCCGGAATAGGACTGAAATGCCGCAATGCTCGCAATGGTTGGTGGATAGACTTCGCTTCTCGTGCCAGAGTCAATTGAAGAACTAAATGAACCGGTCGCTGAAAGCCAGTTCCCGACTCTGTCTACGGCGAGGTCAGTACTGAGGTCACCTGTTGTCCAAGGGGTCGGATCCCATCCATCAGATGTACTGGGCGGCCAAAGAATTGGTCCATTAAAAGTTATAGTTGATATTCCGACCTGTGCCTGCTCGCGTTCGACATCTCCTGTCGAAGCTCGTTCAGAGATTACGGGACCTTGGACATTATTGTCTGGGTTTCGTTTATATGTTTCTCGAAACAACCCCAATGCCTTTGGTTCAAGGTTATACGAAGTTCCGCAGCTAGCACCTAAGTTGGCGATCTTCGCTGTTTTTGTGGACTTTGCGTTCAAACTGATACTATATGTGGCCTCACCTCCGCTTCCCAGTTTTAACTTTTTGGCGTGAATTCCAGTACTTACTCCGGCTCCACCGAAACTAACAATAAAGGGATCATTTTGACCATTTGAGCCGGAGACGGTTGCGGGCACAGAATCTGAAAGTTCAGCAGCCGAAGCTGTACTTCCAAGAGCAAGGTACATATATGTTGGTGGAGTGCCAGCACCAACCCACTTGACCTTGTATGTTTTGGTTCCTTCCGACTTCGCGGAACCTGTAAAGGCTGCTGGTGTGTTCCAAGTCGCAGTAGGGAAGCAGGCTGTAGACGGAAATGAAATGCCATCAATTTGCCATTGCTTAGTTGCCCAATTATATGTTTTGGTTGACATTCGATATCCACCAGGACTGGCTTCGTCGCTAACCGGGTATGTGTAAGTATCCATTCCCGTTTCATTAAGTGTTACCTCCCACGGCGAGGCATTTGCTCCTCCCCCACTGGTTGTGCCTGCCATTGCAGATGTTGATGAAAGGGTTAGCAGGGCAAACATGCCAAGCAAGCAAATGGCTATAGACCTGATGCGATTTTTATGTTCCACGTTGAATCTCCTACGAAGCAATCGTTCTCAGATACAATTAGTTATAACATAGATTTATTGGCATTTGTCCAGAAAAATATTGCATTAAATACGATAATTTTGATTTTTTATCGATGTGTCACTTTGAAAATGGATTACAAGCTTAAGACTGAACGGAAGATTTGAACTCAAAAGATGAAATTTTGTCCTCCTTAACTTTCATTTGAAATCAACATTTGAATTTTTGTGTTTAATCCATATTATATGTTGACGCCAACTTTAGCCTTTCTTTGAACGAACGAAGTAGCCAGGCTGAAATCAATGCTTGAACAATATGAACACAGTCAAATCCCAAAC
Source organism: Armatimonadota bacterium (assembly GCA_037141835.1). Lineage (GTDB taxonomy): Bacteria > Armatimonadota > Fimbriimonadia > Fimbriimonadales > Fimbriimonadaceae > Fimbriimonas. Next base: position 6,730 of record JBAXBU010000036.1, read on the forward strand.
TGACCTGCTTCTACGAGCTAAACTGAACTATGGCTATTGGTCGGCTCCTGCTTTGTCTTCACTCGCACATGCCGTATGTTCTCAGCCACGGCAAAAGCCCGCACGGAACCGACTGGATCCACGAAGCCGCCATCGAATGCTACCTTCCGCTCTTACATTCCCTTGATCGATTGCTGGCTCAAGGAATCAAGCCTCGCTGGACGGTCAATATGACCCCAATTCTTGCCGAGCAACTCGAAGACCCATCGTTCAAAGAAAGCCTCATCGAATACTGCGCGGAAAAGATTGCCGCCGCCAAAGTTGATGCCAAAACGTTTCGCCAAGAGGGTCCCATGTGGATGGAAGGACTTTCTCACTTTTGGATCGGGCAATACGAGAAACAGCTCGACCAATTTCTGAACCGATGGGACAAGTCGATCATCGCGGGATTTCGATACTTCCAAGATCAAGGTTCGATCGAGGTTATCACCAGTGGCGCGACCCACGGATACCAACCACTGCTCGGCACCGACGAGAGCTGTAAAGTCCAAGTGAAGTTAGGGGTTGATACCTACAAAAAGCATTTTGGCAAGCAGCCGAGAGGAATCTGGCTCCCCGAATGCGCTTACCGACCTCGATACGACTGGAAGCCACCGACCGACGACAATGCAACACCCTGGTCCCGAATGGGTACCGAAGAAATATTGAAGGACGAGGGCATTGAGTACTTTTTCGTCGACTATCACATGATTCGGGGTGGAAGCCCAATTGGAACTTACGGGGCCAAATTCCCCCAGCTCGCCGAGATGTTTGCTCGCAGCAGCAAGTACTTCACTCCTCCCGCCGAAGAGCGAAGCGAGTACGAACATTATATGTTGCCAAACGGCGTCGTCTGTTTTGCGCGTGACCAAGAAACTACGGTCAAGGTTTGGTCGGGCGAAGTCGGTTACCCAGGTGACCCGATGTATCTTGAGTTCCACAAGCAACTCTATCCTGGTCGGCACAAATATTGGCGCATCAGCGAGAACAAAGCTGACCTAGGGCAAAAGGCTCCTTACGATCCTTACAAGGCATTTGAAAAGATCCATGATCATGCCGCCGATATGGTCGAAGTTCTCAAAACCACTTTGGCAACTTATAAAGGACAATCGGATCGAAATGGCACCGTCGTCGCGATGTACGATACCGAACTTTTTGGACATTGGTGGTGGGAAGGTCCCGAGTTCCTCTATGAACTCGCCAAGCTCCTGCATGAAGACGGCTCGGTTGACATGGTCAGTGGCGGCGACGTACTAGACATTGACCCTGCCAAGCACCTGATAACCCTTCCCGAAGGATCGTGGGGTGAAGGTGGCTACCACTACATATGGCTCAATAAAGACAATTTGTGGACCTGGGAGAAGCTCTATGATTGCGAGCGCAAAATGCGCAAAATGTCGCGAGATTGGGTGGGTGGAGCAGCGGACGAAATCATTCGACAGGCAGCACGAGAAATGCTCCTGGCTGAGGCAAGCGACTGGCAGTTCCTGATCTCGACTTTCGCGGCGAAGGATTACGCGGAAATCAGGTTCTCGGATCACGTCGACCGTTTCCTCGTTCTCTACGGTTACGCCGAACGAGTCTTTGGTGGTGGGGAACTAACGAGCAAGGAACAAGAGTTTCTTTTGGAGTGTCAACAAAAGGACGCACCGTTTGCTGACCTAGATATTACGATGTGGGCGAATAGTCCTGTAAAGGAATCAACGATACAATGAATGGAATGAAACTGAGTTTTGGAGTCTTGGCGCTGGTCGCCATTGGATTGATTGGATGCGGCAAGGAAGAAACGAAAAACACGCCGGTAGTTCCTACGGTAAGCAATAACCAACCGATGGATGCAGCCAACAATGCTCCTGTAGATGCAAACAATGCCCCTGTCGTTACAAACAACGCACCGGAGGCCACAAACAATTCTCCTTTGGTTTCCAATAATGCCCCAGTAGAGCCAACAAAGCCGCCAACGGTTGCTAACAACACCCCTTCGCCGACTAAAGTGCCACCTACAACTACCTCGCTTCCTGATACAAATAAACCACCAGCGCCCAACAAATCAGATGTAAAGGCTCTTATCGATAATAAGGGCAAGAAGGAACTGCCGAAAATTCCCGATCCAACAGCTGCCGGTCAAGGTGGATGGACCAAAAGTCAAGTTGAAGTTCTGAAGCTCACCGACTCGGTCGATTCTTCAATGAAGGGCGTTAAGAATGTCCGAATGCTCCTTCACAACGATTTCGCGTACGGAAATGCCAAAGGATTTTTCCACCAAGGCAGCCTTATCGCCGATCAGAATCGTTACCTTTTGAATTACATGACCTACGCACCAGGTGGAAGTGCACATCCAGAAACATTTATTGTTGCGAAGAAGGACGGAAAGTACTCGACTCTCGTCGGGGACAAATATCAATCTGGACGTGTCGAACCAAACAAAGATGTTTTGAACGGTTGGGCTCTGGGCTCAACCCACTATCTCTGCGCCAGTGTAGGTACAGCCAGAAAGCCGTTGACAGAGTTGGTTACCGCAGCCAAAAAGGCAAAATGGAAGATCAGTGTCGAATCCAAGAAGTTTGGCGCAACGAGCTACCAGCGGGTAGTCATGGAATCTCCCACGAAGCCCGCTCGACGCTACGAAATCGTGATTGAGCCGACTATGAAGTTGCCAGTTTCATTTAGCGCGGCCGTGTTAGACAAGAAAAAGATTTCATCCTCGCTCAACATCAAATGGTCCAAGAGTGACAAACCACTTACCGACGAAGACTTGAAGCCAACGGTTAAAACTGACCAAGTGAAAGTTATTTCACCCGAGGAAGCAGCTAAATTAGGCGCGGTACCAAAGGGCTAAGGCTTTTTCGCCGCAAACAGTTTGATTCCTTTCAGCTTCGCTGGATTATCGGTTAAGTTTTCAATTCGAATGTAACGAGCCGTGTTCGGAGAAGGGCGATACGTCAAGTCTCCGGGCATTTCGTATGCTTTGCGGAATTTTTCTGTGTTCACTTCGTCAATCCACAAGTCGGCGACATCGACCTTGTCGGTCGTTCCGTAAACCTTCACGCGGAACTGCTTGGGGACCTCTCCTTGAAGAACAAATTCACCCAGTAGTCGATCGCGCCCGAGGTCAACTTCTACCCAACCTTTGGCGGGGAGCGTGTATTCCGTGTCTAGACTATCATCAGTTAGACCGACAAGTTGAGCAGGAAATGACTTTGCGCTGTCACTGGTAGGCTTGCCGAGCACTAAGTTGGTCTCGGTATTGATTGGCCATGGACTCATGTTAAACGGAAGGTCGATTGAAATTGCCAACTGATTTCCCCTGGCAAAAAGATCCGTGAAACTTGTCAACGGCGCCTTCAGCACCTGAGTGACTCCGTTGAGAGTTGCCGTAATTGTGGCTTCACCAGGCGCCCCTTCGGGCAGTTTAGGCATAAGGAAAATGCCTGACCTATCCGATTTAAGGTCCAACGTTTCGCTGTTAGCAGTTGTGATCTTTATTTCAACATTTTCGAGTGGGCGATCATCAATGTTCACGATCTTCGCCAATGTGACCTTAGGATACTGCAGCTTTCCGTTCATCAAAAGGTCAACTTGAGCCAGTGAAAGTCCACCACCATCAACCGCGCTCATTTGCCTAACTAGAGGATTTCGTGTCGGTCTGACCGGCAAAACGAGTCCACCAAGGAGCATCGTATCCATCATTTTGGATCCATTTAGCAGACCGTGGACTTCAGGAAGGAACGGCTCATCCTTTTCGCCTTCTCCGTTGACATACTTCTGGGCACCATATTTTGCAAAGCTGTAATAGCTTTGATCAACCATCCAGCGATTCCAAAGGCGGATTCCACTAATAGACTGCTTAATCCAAGGTGCACTCGGCTCAAACGTTACAACTTCTTGCGGAACGGTTGAATCTTCGAAATTGGCAATCACCCTTGTCAGCGACCCGCGTGGATCTTTTGAGCTATTGCCTGCGATTAGGCTCACTTTTGACGAAGTCTCGGTCGAAGTTTTATTGGTCCCACGGTAAACGTCGAGGCTCTTTATTGGAAGTACCGAATGAAATGTCACTGCATCCCCTTCGTGAGTCACATAAAGGTTTGGAACTTTTACGGTCGCCTTTTCCAATTTCAACTCAAGTCTTGGACGTGCCTCTGGCGAAGTCGAACTCCAAATGCCGGTTTCACCACTAAATTCAAGCAGAAAACCATAATTTTCGCCCTCGTGAGTTTTCCAATATTGCAAAGTCGGCCCGAGATTAGAAATTCTGATTTCTCCATCCTTGACCGAAATCTTTTCATCAATTGATTCGGCATCGTCTCGGTTACTTGCGCCCGGGCTGAGCCACGGACTGACATCTCCGCCGGCACGATTCCACGTGACACCAGGAGCGAAAGGAATTTCCTTGGGATCGAGTGGCTTGCTTGGATCTTTACCTTGGATGCGTCGAGCTAACACGCTCACGCCGGGGCTCATCCATGGTCGCTTCAATACTTTTACCGACTTGAGTGAAGCCTTGTCGTTCTCGGCAAGGGTGAGAACGAGGGTCCCATCAACAATTTTGCTTTGCTGGAGGGTGGCAATATCTAAACTTCCGAACCGAATGAGTACTTTTCGTTGTGGACTGCCGGTAAGGGCAAAAATAGTTGGGATCGAGAGATCCGCGCCCCGTGAATCGATTTCTGCGTCAGTAACATCCCAATACTGCTGGTTCACTCCAGCAAAGGGTCCAGACAACTGAATCCCTCGGCTCAGCACCAAATCAGGGGATTGAAGATAGGCAGACAGCAAAAAGGGGATCACCTCTATAGGTTATCCCCTTTTCATCACAAAATTCGTTACTCAGCTGCTGGAGCTTCTTCTGTTTTCTTAGCTGCTTTTTTTGCAGCAGGCTTTGCTGCAGGTTTTGCGGCCGTTGCTTTTGGAGCGGCAGCTTTCTTTTCTTTCTTTACGCCAGCGGCTGCATCAGCCTTGGCTTGTCGGATTGCACCCTTGATAATTTGCTCTTTGCGGTGTCGTTTGACTCGCATTTCTTTGTTTCTTACTCGCATAGTTTTTCCTTGTTGTTTAAGATACCCGTTTTGATGCTAGCGGAACACCTGCGCAATTTGCTGAAGATCTTCTGCACTCGGAACAGCGACTCCAACTTTTCTCACAACGCATGCTGCAGTGTGGGAGGCAAGGCGGAGGGCTTCGACACCAATTGGTCCACATGTGGCACAAAGTGCCAGGGTCGCAATCACGGTATCTCCTGCTCCAGCTTCGTCATAGACTTCCACCCGGATGGCAGGAACACTTTGAGATTCATGGTCATTGGCAACGACCATTCCGCTTGCGCCAAGCGTAATGACCAGGGAGTCGATTTCAAGTTTTTCTCGCAGCTTCTTGGCGGTCTCGACCGCTATATCGTCGGTTATTGGGTTCAAATATCCCATGGCTGACGATGCTTCAAAACGATTAAGGCTGACTACATCAGCTCCTCGGTAGAAGTGAGCGCTACCTGGTTTTGCATTTGCAACCACTGGAACCCCTAGTTCCTTTCCAATGGCAATAATGCGCTCAATGACTGGTCCTGGGATTGCACCCTTTTGGTAATCACTGAGCAGTAATACATCTCTTCCCTTTGCGGTCTCTTTGACTTTATTGACCAGTGCCTCAATCATTGCCGCACCAATCGGAGTTTCTTCTTCAATGTCAATTCTGAGAACTTGATGAGAATGGTTTGCAACCACCCTCGTTTTTCTCGTAGTCGGCCTCGATGGATCTCGAAAAATTTCGATTGGCGAAACACCACTAAGCTTTAATGAGCTTTCAAGGTTATCTGCAGCCGGATCATCACCAATGACACCTACAACTCCAGTATTGGCTCCCAAAGCCATTAAGTTCATTGCGACGTTTGCCGCTCCTCCTGGTACAGAAGACACTCGGTTTTGCTTGACCACTATCACTGGGGCTTCTTGACTGATACGACTGGCAGACCCAAAGATGTATTCGTCAAGCATAAGGTCGCCAACAACCAAAGTCGATTTCGACTTAAACTCAGCTAAATACTCGGGAACTCTCATCCTGCCACCAATGCCTTCTTAGTTCTTAGGGCGAAGAAAGCTCCAACCCCCATTATTCCAAGCGCCATAACATGCCCTTCGGTCAACGGCGAGCTTCCGATCGTTGTGGAAGATGCTCCAGCTCGGAAAAACTCATAAATAAATCGGGCAAAGCCGTGGAGGATCATCATCATCCCAAATGCGAAGCCTTGCTTCGGGTACTTCTTTTCGAGCCATAGCAGCACAAATAAAGCAACAACGTTCATTGCCGAGTCATAGAGTTGGGCGGGAACGTTTAGTTGCTTATTTTCGAAACTGTACGCAAGAAACGGGAAGGCAGACTTAGCTGGTTGGCCATGACAACAACCATTGAGGAGACATCCAATACGACCAATGGCGTGACCAATTAAAAATGCGGGAGCAATGACATCAAGGAAAGTTAACGGAGAAATTCCTTTCTTCTTACAAACGTAGGCAGCAACCGCTGAGCCAACAATAAACCCGCCAAAACTCGTTAGCCCTTGAAACTGAAACGTAAATAATTCGCTGGTATGAGCTGCGTAGTATTTCCATTCTTGGGCAACAAAAAATAGTCGCGATCCCAAGATTCCCGCGAGGATTAACCAGAACGAGACATCGGCTATTTGATCAGGGGTGATTCCATGGGAAGGGGCACGCTTTCTAGCCATGAAAAGGCCGGCCAAAAGCGCGAGTACCATCATGGCACCAAAGCTCGCCAACTTGAAACTCCCAATCTGGAAAATGGTTGGATGCATATTTGTACAGAAGTTTACAGCTTAAACAACAAACCGGTTCCGATATGCAGACTCGTATTGTTCAATTGACGTTCGAATCTCATCCATATGAGCCTCGGCGTAGCGTAAAGCGGCTTTTAACTCACTGATAGGAATTCCAGGAATATGGGTCATTAACTGATCCAAACTTCCAGACTTTTCAAAGTCTCGATAAACTTCCCAAACCGCGACTTGGCTCGAAACCAGGCGTGCAACGCCACCAATCATATCGATCCGGTGGTCTCCCGTGTTTTGGAAATGCTCTAGCTTTTCATTCAAAACTTCTGGGCTCAGATGAAGTTGCTTTGATGCATCATCAAGGGATAAAGTGCCATCTCCGACTGCGCGAATAGCAAGTTCCTCATACAAGAATGGGTATCTGTTCCACAAAGCTTGAAGAAGCTCTTCGAGACGACCGGGATTAAGTTGCCCAAGCAAATCCAATTCCTTTAGTTGCCAAGGCTGAAATTCACGCATTTTTGTCCTATCCTGCGCGAACAACGTTGGTCGCACACTTATTATGACTCCTCGAATCAAATCATTCGATCAGCCTCGATACTAGAATTCATGCTTAGCCATAAACTCTTCTACAGCTTCAAAGTATTGTTCTGGATCTTCCCACCTGGCTTCCGAGTGATTTCGGCTTGGAAAAGTGATCATCGCTTTGGGTCCAGCGAGGGCTTCAAAATTTGTTTTTGCATGGCTTAAGGGAGCAAGCATATCGGCCTCACCATGAAGGACAAGCGTTGGAATTGTCACTTGTTTGAGAGCATTCGAAACAACGACCGAAAACAGATTGAGCCCAGAAAGCGGCCAACCCAACCACGCAACCGGATAAAGAAAGAACCGAAGCTTTTTGCCTCCCAAGAACAACCACCAACCGTTAACGGCGTCCGGTAAACGATCGTAACAAGAATCAAGAATCAATCCATCAGCTAATCCAGGGTTCTCGCTTACCGCAAAAGAACTTGCAACTGCCCCCATGCTCGAACCAGTCAGAATGATCTTTGCTGACGGATACTTCTTTCTGGCTTCGGCAACGGCGGCAACAACAGCCGTCTTTTCTCGAAATCCAAATCCAGATTTTTTGCCTTGCGAGCTTCCATGAGCCGGAAAGTCAAAAAAGAGAAATGCCAGGGGTTTGTCTTTGAATCGCGAAGCAAATGGTGCCAGTTCGGCCCGATTCATCATAAAACCGTGGCAGCAAATCATGACTGCTGTTGGGTCATCTTTGGGAACCCACCAGCCTCTTAGGAGCTTCCCCGTCGCTGGGTCAACAAATTCTGTAGCTTCTTGGGGTGTACCTAAAAAGCCAGGTGAAAGAAAAATGGGGACTCGAAATGGATAGACAAAGCACAAAGCAACCCCAACGAGTGCCATTATGTAGAGAGTTGCGAGGATAAAAATAAACCAAATCATCATTCAGGTTTGCGTTTTGTTGTCCGCTTCCGCAACAATTGTAGTTGATCCCAATGTTTGCTCTTAACTTCTACTCTGATCTTTACGGCGATGTTCTCAAAAATAATCGCAAGACCGTTACCATCCGAATGGGTGATAAGGGCAACAAATACGAAGAGGGCATGGTTGTTTGGGTTACGATTGGTCCACGATTCGGGCGGCGACAAAAGCTGTACTCGGCGATCATCGACCGAGTTGAAGTGAAGCCCATTTCGGAGCTTTCGCCAAGGGATATTGAACGGGAAAACCCTGAATTCCGAACTCGGGACGATGTTATTGGACTTTTGAGCCGAGTCTATGGAGACCTGATCACTCCGACCCATACGGTTACAGTTATTTATTTCAGTCGCATTGATGAATAGTCGCGAATTGCCAGTTTTGGCATATGATTTGTACTAACTTTCGATCATGCTATTCACCGCACCGTCAACATTTCAAGACACATCATTTGAAGTCCTCTCAATCGAGAGAATGATCAAGCCAGCTTTCCGATTGGGAAGCGAAGTTGTTGACACCATCGTCGTCCGACGAGATGTACTGCGCTATACGATTACTCTATCGCCTCAGCACACCATTTGCGGAAAGGTTAAGAAGTTTGCAGTTGGCGACAAAATCACCATCAAGAACGATGAAATTCATGATGGTGACAGGATTAACCGAGATTCAATTCGGCTTGTAAAGTAGGTTAGAACCGAAACCCATAGTTAAGGCAGGCCTGGTATTGGATTCCAGGTCCACCGTCCCATGGTGCTCGCGTTGCAACCATTACCGAAAAGCGCTCGGCAAAAACGGGTGTGTTCATTGCCAGCCAGATTTCACTATCGTGCCCGGTAGCGTGCTCAATGGCACCGCTCCAACCGCCAGCGCAATCAAAATCCACACCAAAGACCCCAACGATCTTTTCGGCCTTGTAAGCCTGGGCGTGAAAACGGAAATTGCCCATGTCCTTCCTAAAGGCAACAAAAGTGTCACTTGTTCGTGTAACGGTGTTGTACCGGTTGATTCCGAAGCTAACGGAAACGCCCTGTTTCGGTGCATCGTAAATTTGAACCTTGGCATCCAAAAGCGTGCTGCCGAGAAAGTCGTTAGAGAATCCTACTTCGGCTTTGTCAAAAAGTCCGAACGTGCCGGTCTGATACCAAGAAAAACCCTTGTTAACGTTTCGGGCATATCCACCGCCGCCAAATATATACAGTCCCTCTCGATGCTTGAGCATGTCCGCAATTGGAAAGTTGATGAGACTTGTTGAGTAAGCATAAGCTTGGCCAGATAACATTGCACACCCAAATGCAAGCGCAACTCCTAATGTAATTTTTCGATCCACAGTAATCCCTCTCCTTTCGGTATTGGTATTTGTGTGTGCAGTACCCTAGGCAAACCCATGCCAATTAAGCACATTTAGCAGGTCAAACTTAGTACAAATACCGGATTAGGCGTTCTTGTATCTTTCCAACAACTCTGGCCAAGTCCCCTGCTCAATAGCATTTCGAATCTCGCGCATCAGTCGAGCATAGAAGGCTAAATTATGCAGGGTGGCTAACCTGCCCCCGAGGGGCTCACCGGCTTTGAAAAGATGCCGAACGTATCCGGCCGAATATCGTTCAGTTTGAGGAAAAACACTGTGTTCGTCAAACGGCTCTTTATGGTCGGCCCATTTCGCACCAAGGCAATTAATCCGCCCTTGCAAGGTGTAGAGGCAATTATGCCTTGCCATTCGAGTTGGAAGCACGCAATCGAACATGTCAACTCCACACGAAACGGCATGCAGAATATCTTTGGGATGCCCAACGCCCATGAGATACCTCGCCTTGTTCGCCGGCAAAAGAGGTGCAGTATGGGCCACAACGGGGTACTGCATTTCGGTTGGTTCGCCGACGCATACACCACCAATCGCCACTCCTTCAAACTCTAATTCCGAAATTGTTTGCGCGGACTCAGTCCGAAGGTCCATATGTACGCCACCCTGAACAATTCCAAAAATCGCTTGGTCACCCTTTCTCGCCGATAGATTCCTGGTTGCCCATCGATGGGTTCGTTGCATGGCTGCCGCGGCTTCTTCTCGAGTACAAGGATATGGCGGACACTCGTCAAGCATCATCGAAATGTCGACACCGAGTTGGGCTTGGATTTCGATCGATCTCTCAGGACTCAAAAAGTGGGTTGAACCATCGAGATGAGACTTAAACTTCACCCCATCATCGTTGATCGTTCGCATGTCACTGAGAGACATGACTTGGTATCCGCCAGAGTCAGTCAAAATTGCCCGATTCCAAGACATGAACTCGTGAAGCCCGCCAAAACTTTCGATGAGGTCAGCGCCGGGCCGCAGGGAGAGATGATAGGTGTTCGACAAAACTTGCTCAAAGCCGAAACCTTCGAGGTCTTCAGAACCAACGGTTTTGACCGTCCCCTGCGTACCAACCGGCATAAAAAATGGAGTTTCGACCGTGCCATGAGGTGTGTGCAGTCGTCCACGACGGGCACCGGTGTGTGGGCAGACAAAAAGGAGTTCGTAGGTGACGCTTGGCATGGGCGAATGAAGGATTATATTGTGGCTTAATTTGAACGTCCTATCAAATTCCTCTTTGCCATCGCCCTTGTTCGTATTCGTGGTACAACCACTTGTTGGTTATTCGATTTGCATTGCTCGGTGAATTAGCTTGAACTTTCGGTCGCTCATGGCGCCCGGAATCAAGGCAGTCAAGGATAATTGGCGTCCCATTCTTCTTATTCAGTTTTGCTTTCTCGTCTTCGTGGTGCTTTTTTACACCGTTCCTTCCTTCCAAAACCTACCCGACCGAATTGACGCTTTCAAGACGTCTATTGGTCCCCCCACGTTTGTTGTTGGGATGATTTGGTTTGTGAGCATTATCATTCCTGAAATTGCAAAAATGCTTACTGGAATAAAGGGAGAGAAACTGACATGGAAGGACCTCGTCTTGCGAATGGTCTACTTTGCTACTATCGGAATTTCAATCAATATGCTTTACGATTGGATGAATGTTGCAATTGGAAATGACGTTTCTCCAGGATCAATTGCCAAGAAGCTTGCGATCGACCAACTAATCTATTCCCCATTCTTTTCGATGCCACTTGCAACCTTAACGTTTCTATATCGAGACACCGGCTTCTCATTTGAGAAAGCGATTGCAAAACTTAAGCAAGGAGAATTCTGGAGGCGCTTCTTTCCCCTTTATGCGACCTGCATCATGTATTTTGGTCCAGTCGGAATTGCGATGTACAGCCTTCCCTTAGGACTTACTTTTCCTGTCGCAATGGCGGCTCAAGCAGCATGGGGAATCATCGTCGTTGCGGTAGGATCACACAAGGAGCCAGACACAGCATTATGAAAGGAACCATTCTCAATACTGTGACGGTCGCCGTAGGCTCGATAGTCGGACTTTTGATCGGGAAAGTCATCCCTGACTCTGCCCAGCAAGTTGCTCTAGGTGGACTGGGCCTAGTAACCATGGGATTAGGAATGAAAATGTTTCTTGGTTCCAAGAACATCCTAATCGTGGCTGGTTCGATTGCCTTGGGAGGAATCATTGGCCTACTGTTGGGAATTCAGGTTGGACTAGAGCACATCGCCGATTGGGTGAAGCACTCAGTCGGCGGAGGTGGAACGTTTAGTGAGGGATTCGTCGCGTCTTGTGTCCTGTTTTGTATCGGACCAATGACCCTGCTTGGCTGCATTCAGGATGGACTTGAAGGTAAATCGGAACTCCTTTCTCTCAAGTCAACAATGGATGGCGTTGCGGCAATCTTTCTTGCCGCTTCGCTCGGAGTCGGAGTGCTTTTCTCAGCTGCATTCGTCCTGATCTTCCAGGGAGCGCTTACTTTGGCTGCGAGACCGTTATCATCGCTAAAAAACGATCAAGGATTATTGGCCGAATTGGAAGGGACCGGTGGACCAATCATGCTAGCGATTGGTCTATCACTTCTCAGCATCAAGAAATTGCCTACAGCGAACTATCTTCCAGCCCTGGTTCTTGCGCCAATGATGGTTCTGCTTTCTCGTCGGCTGACTGCTTCGACCAAGAAATCAGAAGCATCACCATCGCAACACTAATACAGGAGTCGGCAACATTAAAGACAGGAAAGTCGTTGAGCCGTCCACCCGTAATGTTGCTCAGCCGAAGCAAAAACATATCGGTTACGCCGAGATGCTTCATAAAGACTCGGTCGTACAGGTTTCCAAGGGCTCCACTGGCGAGCAACGCAAGCGCAACCGAACCCCAAGCCGTCTCGTTAGCGTTCTTATAGATGGTTCGGATGGCAACGCCAGCAATAATAATCGCGATCGGGGTCATAATCAGCCCCGCCCCTTGCATCATTCCAAAAGCAATTCCTTTGTTATAAGTTAGGGTTATCTCAAAAACACCGTGCCAAGGACCACCTCGCCAAGATTGCCCCTGGTTAAGGTTGCCACGAACCCAAGCCTTGATCCATTGGTCAAAGGCGATGGTTCCGATCATGACCATCCAAAACAAGATCAGTCGCTTCGATTTCATAGACCGAGTGCCTCTCGGTCTCGCTTACTTAAATAAACAGTCTCTCCATCGACTTCAACGCTTTCGACGTCAGGGCGACGAACCCTCGAACGAATACATTCGTAGTAAGGTGACCGATCAAATCGAACTTCCGACTCTCCCACGAAGTGTTCAACCCAGCTGACCTTCAAATAGTTCGCAAGTTCCGCACGGGAGAAAGTTTCGAGCATGTCGTGAGTTTCTTGGTCGGTGGTAATGAAAACCACTACCTCCTGAGAGTTCTTGATTCCGTCGGTCCCCTTGAAAAGCTCAAATGCGCCATTAACCGACTGCCTCACTGCCTGAAGCATCGAGAACCGGATTTGGATATCCGAAGCTTCGATGTCTTGCAATCTGGAAGCATCCGGTCGCTTAAACACGGACATATGGATGGATTCACAGGGAATACCCATGGTTTCGTGCATCTTTGTCCAAGCTTCCTCGGCAGTGTGAACCAATACAGGGGCCACTAACTGTGCCAAAACTTTCGCAACGCTATAGCAAGCAAATTGACCGCTGCGACGTCGCACGCTGTCCTCTCGGTCGCAATACATGAAATCCTTGATTGCATCGGAGTAGAACGCGGAGAGTTGCTGTCGACAGAAGTTATGGACTCCCGTCATGACGGTGCCAAAATCATAGCTTTCGTAGGCTTCGACGCACTCATCAACTAACAAGTCGGCTTGTTCAACCACCCACTCGTCAACTTCATGTAACTGAGCCGGTGCCATCGAAGGTTCGAACCCCTTAAGGTTTCCAATGAGGAACCGGAGCGCGTTTCGCACATTTCGGTAACTTTCACCAAACTGCTTGAGAATGGCATCAGAACAAGGAACGTCATTGACATAGTCCGTTCCCGCAACCCAGTATCGAAGCACATCCGCCCCATATTGTTCCGAAGCAATAACCGGGTCAATAACATTACCGAGGCGCTTGGACATCTTTCGTCCTTCTCCATCGGTAACGAATCCGTGGGTCACAACTGCTTTGTACGGAGCTTGATCACGAACGGCCTGTCCAAGGATGAGCGATGAATTGAACCAGCCTCGATGCTGATCAGAACCTTCTAAGTACAAATCAGCCGGAAGAGCCTCTTGCCATTCAGGATAGACATTCCCCTCAAAAACGCACATGTGAGTGGCTCCCGAGTCAAACCAAACGTCAAGGACATCGGTCTCCTTATCAAACTCAGTCTCGCCCGTTTCCGGGTGTGTAAACCCATGTGGCAAGATCTCCGACGCATCCTTGAGGAACCATGCATCAGAGCCTTCTCGTTCGACAAGGCTAGCGACCGCTTCGATAGCGACCTGATCCAGCACCGGCACTCGCGACTTTTTGCCGTAAAAAATTGGAATTCCGACCCCCCAAGGTCGTTGTCTCGAAATGCACCAGTCCGGTCGGTTTCGAATCATTCCTTCGATTCGCTTTTGCCCCTGAGGTGGATACCACTTAACCGTTTCGATGCTGGCGAGCATTCGAGATCTTAACTCGTCATGCTCTAGGGAGACAAACCATTGCTCAGTTGCCCGATAAATGATTGGCTGTCCGTCGCGCTCGGCATAAGGGTAGCTGTGCGAATAGTCGTATGACTTGAGCAAATTGCCAACTTCTTGCAGACGGTCAACAACCACCGTATCGCAATTCTTAAAGTAAACGCCTTCGAATTCGCCTGCTTCGTGAGTTAAGACGCCCTTCTCATCAACCGTATTAGGAACCGCAAGATTGTACGCTTGCCCCGTATAAAAGTCGTCCCGCCCGTGGCTCGGAGCAGTGTGTACAACGCCAGTTCCATCTTCGGTAGTGACATAGGTCGCCATAACCGCGATACTCGGTCGGTCAAAGATCGGGTGCTTAAAGGTCATATTCTCGAAGTTGATTCCTTCGAGGGTTTTCACCGTTGTTGGATTTTCCCAGTTAAGAGCCTCAGCAATCTTTGGTACCAAGTCTTGCAGGACGAGATAATGGTCTTGTCCAACCTTGACTAAGTCATAGTTGAACTCTGGATGAAAGGCGCAAGCTAGGTTAGCCGGAATCGTCCAAGGCGTAGTCGTCCAGATGATCGTATATACGTTGGAGATGCCTTCAAAGAGTTTGTTCGGATCATCCAGTAACGGAAATCTCACATAGATTGCCTTGCTCACATGGTCGTGGTATTCAATTTCAGTATCCGCCAACGCCGTTCGACTCGTGGGGCTCCAAAGGGTTGGTCGCAGCCCTTTATAAACATATCCACCGGCGACCAGACGCTTAAAGACCCGCACGATTTCAGCTTCAAACCGAAAGTCCATCGTCGTATAAGGCTTTTCCCAAAGTCCAAATACGCCAAGTCTTTGGAACTGGTCGGACTGGATTTTGATGTAAGTTGCAGCATGTTCTCGACAGGCATTGCGAAGTTCAGAGATCGAAGGGGTCACCTTCTTTTCCGCAAACTTCTTCATCACCGCTTGTTCGATTGGCAAACCATGATTGTCAAATCCGGGAATGTATGGCGTTCGATAACCCATCATTGTCCGACTCTTCACAACAAAATCCTTCAAGATCTTGTTCATGGCGGTTCCTAGGTGGATCGGCGAATTCGTATACGGCGGTCCGTCGTGATAGACGAATACTGGCGCAGTTTCGCGTGCCTTGAGAATCTTGTGGTAAATAGACTCGGAATTCCAAATCTCCTGAATCGCCGGTTCCAGAGAAGGCAGATTTGCCTTCATCGGTATCGTCGCTTCTGCGTCCGGTAGATGGAGGGTAGATTTGAAGTCCATTTGAACCTATTAGTGTACCTATTTAGATTCAAAACGGACTTCAAGGTTTCTATTGAGAAGACATTTCTAACTTATCCAACAAACTCGAAACATCTCTGGAGGTCATTAACTTTTCACCTTCCGAGTTAGCTTCTGCATATGCGGTACGAACCGCATTCTTGTAGCATTCGAGTGCACTTAAAGTGTCTTTGCAACCCCCGCAATGCTGAGCATGCTTGCGAACATAGAGCTTAAACAGCCCACCTTTTGAGTTGTTAAAGGCGATCTTTTGAAGCATAGAAACGAACATGGCACATGGGTTGAGTTTATTGTTAGATGGTGATTTCATCGTGAGCACGCTCCTGCAGGGCGATCGGAATGATTGAAAGAGTGGAGACGAGAAGCAAGTTTCAATCGGGCTCGAGACAACCGAGAACGAACGGTACCAACGGGAACATTGAGAATCTTTGCGACTTCTTCATAGTCAAATTCGTTAATATCGACCAACACAACGCACTCCCGCTGATCTTCTGGGAGTTCCTCAATGGCTCGTCGCAAGACGTCCCGAAGCCCGACGTTTTCAAAGTCCTTCCTTCCATCTTGTCCGGCGTGTTGGTCATCTAGCTCGCCGACCAAACGCTTGTTCTTTCGCCGATGCATCAGGAATTCGTTGCGAATGACGGTTCCGAACCATGCCTTAGCTCGCTCATCAAGGATGAGTCCACCAGCAACAAACGTCTGATACCCTTTGATAACTGCCTCCTGGACTAAGTCTTTAGCGAGGTCCTGGTCAGATTGAGTAAAGCTGGTAGCAAGTGAATTAAGCTTTGGCAAAAGAGCAGTGATGTACGTTTCGTATTGTTCTCTTTTCCCCGTTTTCGACACCAAGTCGGGTGGTTTAGCAATGGCTACTTGAAGCATGTTGAGTCAAGAATGCGTCAATGTAGGAAACAGTTCCAAGAAATTGAGCTAGAATCTCTCTCGTTGCAAACTGCAGAATACGAACGAATGTACGAGTTAGAGGACCAATATTGGTGGTTCGTTGCTCGTCGCGAACTTGCATTGCAATTTTTGGCTCCCATTGTTCCTCCCAAGGCTCTCATTCTCGATGTCGGGTGCGGGACAGGTAAAGGTCAAGAATCTTTTGGGACTTTAGGAACGGTATTTGGCGTCGATTTCAGCCAAGACGCCCTCATGTTTTGCCACGAACGAGGACTTGAGAGAATCGCCCGAGCAAATGCCGAGGCACTGCCAATTCAGTCAGAAAAATTTGACATCGTAGTAACTCTCGACACGGTCGAACACATTCCCGACGATTACAAAGCCGTTTCCGAGATTTCGCGAATATTGAAGCCGGGAGGAGTCATTCTCTTAAATGTTCCCGCCTACCAATGGCTCTGGGGTCCCCACGATGTCGCGCTTATGCATCAACGAAGGTACACCAGGACCCAAGTCCGCAAATTGCTTGAGTCAAACGGCTTCACCGTAGAGCGACTTTCGTATCACATCTTCTTCCTTTTTCCGTTAGTGGCGCTATCTCGATTTATGAGCAAGTTTAAGAAAGGCGAGCCCGATGCAAAACTGCCGTCCCTTCCAGGTTGGGTGGAAAGCATTTTCAAAATCATTCAGCGTGGCGAAGCAGCTTTGATAGCTCGATCAAATTTGCCTTGGGGTAGCAGTATCGTTGCTTTAGCCCGTAAACGGTGAGCCTTAAGTCCTTCAAAAAATTGTTATTGACAATTTAAGGTATTGGGCTTACAATAGGCTGTCCATGCACTAATGCCTGGTGTGCAATTCATTTTTCGAAGGTAAATATTATGTACGAACCACGTGCAATTCGAAGTTCAAAGGGCTTCACCCTGATTGAGCTACTCGTCGTAATCGCGATCATCGCGATTCTCGCGGCAATCCTTTTCCCTGTCTTTGCGCAAGCGAAAGCAGCGGCAAAGAAAGCAACAGAAATTAGCAATTTTAAGCAAGCTGGTATTGCAACTGCCATGTATTTGTCGGATAACGATGACAACTACATGATGTCAAATACAGGTGGAATTGGAATTCCCGGTTGGGGATTCGGACCTCCCGATACTGTTCCTGGACAGCAGATGCAGCCTTACGTTAAGAACACCCAAATCAGCATTGATCCAATGGATCCGTGGCAATCTGAGGATCAACGAATAAAGGACCACCTTCCATACATGGGCAACCCTGCCGTGCCTACTCCAACTCAAAAGATGTACGCATTGATGGTCCGAAGCAACATCGGCTACAACTACGCGTTCTTTAGCCCTTGGCGATACATTCCTTCAACCGGATATGTTGGTTCAGTTTCGTTGAATGCTAGCGAAGTTGGAAACCCAGCTTCAACCATTCAATGGGGTTCGGCAATCTGGGATCGTGCATCTTCAGGCTCTCCAATTGGCGGTGGCAACTGGGTCGTGGAGACTCCATGTTGGCAAGATGCAGCGGGCGTCATTCTCAGACCGATGAAGCAGTATGCAACCGGAACCGGCGACGGAACCTTGTTCAGCTATCCAAATGGATGGGATCAAACGGGAACTTCTTGGTTGGTATACGGTGGCCTTTGGCCATTCTACAACCAAACTTCCCTCAACAATGTTGCTCCTGGTCTTAAGGATGGTCATGTCATCGTTGGATTCGCCGATACGCATGTCAAGTCGATGCCGATCAAATCACTAACCGCTGGCTGTACAGCCTACGGAACTGGACAATTCAAAGGCAAAGTAACTGACCCGGATAGATTCCTTTGGGATCTAGACTAGTGAAGCTTCCTTTTGCTTTGATCTTATCGGGATTAGCGGCTCTTTGCATCCAAGGATGTGGAGAACCGGCTGTAAAGCCAGAAGACAGCATGGAATCTACGTTTAAAGACGCGAAAAAGGAAAACCCGAACGCGGTTGCCCCAGCTGGAAAGTCAACCACAGTTAAGGCTGACGCATCGAAGATGCCAGTCGCAGAAAACAACACTCCGTAAAACGGAACCCTCAATCGCCACACACCTCTGGTGTGGCGATTTTCTATGTATCGCGAACTTCGTAAAGACTAAACAGCAAATCACATCTGGTACGTTCGTAGAAAGGTTTAATGGCTCAGTTTCGAGTTGGATGTGTTCCCTACGTAAATGCTCGCCCGCTTGTGGCGGCCTTCGACCAACCCAACGAGTTTGTCGAAGTCGTTTACGAAGTGCCATCGAAACTTCCAGCCCTACTTGACGCTGGAGAAGTTGATGCCATCCTCGTTTCAAGCATTGAGCTGTTACGCCGAGACGACTTACTTCCGGTCGCTGAAGTTGGAATCATGTCGAATGGCCCAGTAAAAAGCGTCAGGATGCTTTCAAAGGTTCCAACCAGTGAAATCAAGACATTGGCACTCGACGAAAGTAGCATGACGAGCAACATGCTGGCCCAAGTCATCCTTGCCGAACAAGGTGTATTCCCAACCCTATCCACGTTGCCGTCTGATTCAAAATTGATGCTTACCAATTGTGATGCGTGCGTCATCATTGGCGACCGCGGCTTCGAGGCCGACGGTTCTGGTTTAGTTGACATTGATCTGGGTGAAGAATGGACCAAGATGACGGGGCTACCGTTCGTCTGGGCTCTATGGCTAGGAAAAAAGGAGCAACGGCTTGAATGCAAAGCTCTGTACTACTTGCTCCAGTACGCGTTTATAGCGAGTGGGTTCTTTGCATTGCACGATGTTCTTGACCAAAAGAACCGAATCGATAAGGAGCCACTACTGCGAGATTTTCGAATGGATCGGCTAACTGCTACCGAATACCGTCGAACGTTCGTCATTGACTCGGCCGTCAAGCGATCATCCTGGACCGCCGAGCAAGTTGAAGGATATCTCTCGAACAATGTTCGTTTTGACCTCCCGAAGGCCGACAATGCTCTGGAAACCTTTGCAAATATGTTGACCAAGCATGAATTGGTAAGAGCTCAATTGCCAGTTGAAATGCGATACCAAGACATGCAAAAGATAGTCATGGATTTGATACCTGAAAGCAGCCATCCGGTCAGGTGACACTTAGCAGAAGTCAAATCCTTAGACTTTAAAACCAATCTATTTGAGAAAGAAACTGTTGGGACCGTCGACATCCCTAATGTCCAAAAGCCTATCCCAGTTTCTATTTGACTTCGAGCTGAGGTGCACCAAGTACGTCCATATTCGGACGAACGCCCAAGCCCGAATCACTCGAAGCTTGCATCTTTCCGTTCACCCGTTGCGGAGCGCCGTCGGCAAAATCAACCGTTCCGTAGCTATTAAAATCTGTCGAAGAGAATCGGTTCTCTTCAGGAGTGCTATGCGCAAGATGAGCAATCGCCGCGGTAACTATGTCTCCACCCCAACTATCTTCGATGGTCAACCCAATGCCTAGCGACACGCACATATCTCGCACTTGACGGGCCTTGGTCAATCCTCCAAGCTTGCTGATTTTAATGTTGACCGCATCCATTGCGAGGTCTCGGTGGGCTCTCATGAGGTTATCCAGGGAATCAATATTTTCATCCAGGATGAACGGCTGGTCAGTGTGCTGACGCACAGATAGGCACTCCTCGTAAGTTCGACAAGGTTGCTCAATATAGAGGTCAAGGTCCTTGGTAGCCTTTACTACCCTCATCGCCTCATGCTTGAGCCATCCCGTGTTGGCGTCGGCAACCAACTTTTCACCCGGTTGCATCTCGGCAGCAACCGCAAACATTCTCTTGATATCAACATCAGGATCACCACCTACTTTTAGCTGAAATCGTCGGTAACCTTCGTCCCGATAACCAGCCACTTTCGCCGCCATCGCTTCGGGCGATTCTTGCGAAATAGCTCGATACAACGTGATATCGGAACCAAACCTTCCTCCCAAAAGCGTGCAAACTGGCAATCCAGAGACTTTGCCAAGAATGTCCCAACACGCCATGTCAATGCCCGATTTAACATAAGGGTGACCTTGAAGAGCGGCGTCCATTCGGAGATTTAAAACTCCAATCTCACAAGGATCGTAACCAATCAAATGAGGTCCTAGCTCCCTGATTCCCGACCGAACTCCTTCAGCATATGCCGGCAAATAGAAAGGTCCCAGCGGGCAAACTTCGCCCCAACCAGTAACCCCGGCATCGGTCTCGATTTCTACAACTGTACTGTCGAAAACCGATACTGATTTACCACCCGACCAGTTATAGCTGCCCTCTTTGAGAGGGAGGTCAATTCGGTAGGCTCTAATTGCCGTAATCTTCATAATGTGAAGGAAGTTACCTTACTTTGAATTGAAACGCTTAATGTCTTTTATCGAGATTGGCGGAGTCAATGTCTGATCCTTGGCAGCCTGGCTCTGAATTTTCCTGACGATATCCATTCCCTTCGTCACGTGACCAAAGGCAGCAAATCCCTGACCATCCGGGTTTCGCTTACCGCCAAAGTCAAGTTCGGGCTGATCGCCAATGCAAATGAAAAAATCACTGGTTGCAGTATCGGCTCCGTCACGCGCCATCGAAATCGTGCCATCAAGGTGTTTAAGCCCTGTATCCCTGGTTCTCTCTAGCTTGATCTTAGGTAAGTCTTTCTTCTCCCATTCCTTCCCAACTCCACCCTGAATAACCTCAATCTTGATCTTTTTGTCGGGCTGATTGTCCATGGTTACCGTTCGGTGAAATCGAGAATCCTTGTAATGTCCAGCGTCAACGTATCGCAAAAAGTTCTTCGTTGTTTCGACCGCTTTCTCATCCTCAAGCTCGACAGTTATGTCACCAAGAGAGGTTTGAATCACGACGGTTGGCTTGGGCTTCGGACCAGTAATCATCATGCCAAGCGCAATAAGAAGAATCCACTTCATGTGTGCAGTTTTACCACTTCGACATCCCGTTTTTAAGGGTAGATTCACATCGCTATGTTAATTCCGCTTCTCTGCCTGGGTTTCCAAATATCGCCCTTCCGAGATGTTTCCGGTGACCTCAAGCTTTCCCTTGCAAATGATCAAGCCTGCTTTGTCGATGTTGACCAGGACGGATGGACAGACCTCGTTACCGGAGGAGTAGTTTGGCGCAATATTCGTGGCACTTCATTTGAGAAACTTGCCGAAGGTGTTGGTGCCGTAGTAGCCGCAGACTTCGACAACGATGGCTTTCCCGACCTGTTCTCTTGGTCACAAATGAATCTGTACCAAAACGAAGGTGGCAAAAAGTTTGTCGCGACTTCCCTTCCAACTTTGCCGCCAACTTCATCACGTGGCGCATGCTGGGGAGATTTTGACAACGACGCTTACGTTGACCTATACGTTGGCGGCTTTGAGGATTGGGAAAAGCAAATCACCTACCCATCGTTCATCCTCATGAACAAAAGCGGGAAATCCTTTGAACTGAAATGGAC
>JBAXBU010000037.1:0-27629 GCA_037141835.1 Armatimonadota bacterium
GACCGTGGAAAGGATGCCACCCCCGCCAGCGGCGATCTCTTGATACGTTGCTCCCATGGCCCGGGCTTCGAACTCGTCGGCTCGATTTCCCGCGAACACTGCGTGGGTGTGAGCATCAACGAGGCCAGGTGTGACCAAATTGCCTTCTGCATCGATTTCTATTGCATTGGAAAAAGGATGGGCATCAAGTCGAGATCCGGCAAAAACGATTTTTGTATCCTCGATATGAATTTCAGCGTCATCGACGAGACCAATCTTTGACATTTCACCGCCAAAGCGTCCGCGTGCTGGGCCGCACATGGTCACCATTTGACCAATATTCCGAACGACTATTCTATTCATGAACTCGCGAGGACCCCTGACGCAAATTCTAGCAGACAAGCGGCGCAGGCCATTGCGGTACAGGAGTTAATATCTAGTTCAGGATCAAGTTCAACAATGTCCATGGCAAGGACCTTTTTGTTTGCGCCAGCGATGCGGGCAGCTTGTCGAACCATGACCGGCGTTAGTCCGCCGGGCCGAGAACCTGGGCATCCTGGCGCAAATGCTCGATCCATTACGTCAATGTCGAGGTCAAAGTAAACCGCCTTGACCTTTGAAGAAATTCGATTCAATTCGTAGCGAAAGAACTCATCAAAGTCTGGTCCAAAGCACTGTTCTGCGGTGATCATCCGGATACCGCTTTCTTCTCCAAAACGTGCATATTCGGGCGAGTTTGCGAACGATTGAAGTCCAATTTGGACAATATTGGCTCCGGGCAAGCCGTCTTCGATGAGACCACGAATTGGGTTACCGTTCATCGGTCCATCGTTGAGATGGCGCAAGTCTAAGTGGGCATCAAGCGTGATGACACCAATCTCGCTTAACTCCAAATGCTGGCTCTTGGCCAGAGCTTTTACCGCCGGCCGCGTTACCCCGTTATCGCCGCCAAGAAACACGGCTCGACCATGTTTACACACGTCTTCGAGGACTTCTGGCTCCTTCGAGTCGCCGTGATCTTTGACTTTGATTTGGCGAAGATCAGATTCTTCACTAAAACTGTAGGTACCGAATCGGAAAAGGGCTTCTCGGATGGCTTTTGGTGCAAGGTGACATGAACCAGGCGTTACGGAGCGGTTCATTGGGACGCCAAGAACATGCAGTTCTGTTCGCGGGTTTTCGCAATCACCGCCGAGCCAATTTGAGGCTCTATTCCAACCTGGATCTTCGTATGCCATAGTAGTTCTCCCTTCAGCGAAGTAGGCTTCGCAGTTTGAAAGCGATTGCAGGCAATCGCACTCCCAAATTTATTGGTTCATTGGTATCTTTATTCCTGATTCTGCCGCAAATTGGATAGCTTCATCGTAACCAGCGTCAACATGGCGGATAACACCCATACCGGGATCGCTGGTCAGGACACGTTCGAGCCGTTTGGCGGCAGAATCGGTTCCATCGGCAACAACAACCATTCCGGCATGCTGAGAGTAACCGATACCAACTCCGCCACCGTTGTGGATGCTAACCCAGGTTGCACCAGCCGCGGTGTTGACCATGGCGTTCAATAACGCCCAATCGGCGACAGCGTCACTAGTGTCCTTCATTGACTCGGTTTCGCGATTCGGAGAGGCAACAGACCCGCAGTCAAGATGGTCTCTACCGATGACGATGGGGGCTTTTACTTTTCCAGAACGTACAAGTTCGTTGATCGCGAGTCCCATTTTCGCCCGTTCACCGTATCCAAGCCAGCAGATTCGGGCCGGTAATCCTTGGAAGTGGATTCGCTCAGAAGCGAGTTTAAGCCAGCGTTGAAGCGAGGCATTTTCGGGGAACAGTTCGGCGGCAAGAATGTCGGTCTGCCGGATATCTTCGGGGTCGCCGGAAAGGGCTGCCCATCGAAATGGTCCTTTGCCTTCGCAGAAAAGGGGGCGAATGTATTCAGGGACAAATCCGGGAATATCGTAAGCGTTCGTCACTCCGGCTTCAAGGGCATAAGCGCGAATGTTGTTGCCGTAATCGAAGGTGATTGCTCCGAGCTTTTTGAGTTCAAGCATCGCTGCGACGTGGACGCCCATTGCGGTTACGCTTTTGGCCCGATAATCGTCCGGATTATTCTTTCGAAGAGTTAGAGCATCACCCAATGACATCCCATTCGGTACATATCCGTTGATTGGATCGTGGGCACTGGTTTGGTCAGTAAGGATGTCGGGAACGATGCCGCAGGCGATCATTTCTGGAAGAACGTCAGCGCAATTTCCGACGAGACCAATGCTGATTGCTTCGTGGTCTCGTTGGGCGGTCTCGATGATTACGAGCGCTTCGTCAAGGCTGCGGACCATGCGATCAATGTAGC
The DNA here is from genome assembly GCA_037141835.1 of Armatimonadota bacterium. Lineage (GTDB taxonomy): Bacteria > Armatimonadota > Fimbriimonadia > Fimbriimonadales > Fimbriimonadaceae > Fimbriimonas. The sequence continues at coordinate 2,330 of JBAXBU010000037.1, forward strand.
CGGTATCAAGTCGCTTCTGGATTCGTGACGGGTCTACATCAATACCAAGGAACACCGCTCCATTCATGGTTGCCGCGAGTGGTTGAGCGCCACCCATGCCTCCGATTCCACCGCTGACAATCAGTTTGCCGCCCAGGGACCCGCCAAAATGGCGGTCAGCAGCGGCGGCGAAGGTCTCATAGGTGCCTTGGACGATTCCTTGACTCCCAATATAAATCCAGGAACCAGCCGTCATCTGGCCATACATCATTAGGCCAAGCTTTTCGAGGCGGCCAAACTCTTCCCAATTTGACCATTTTCCAACTAAGTTTGAATTCGCAATTAGTACACGAGGAGAATCTGCGTGAGTACGGAATATTCCGACAGGCTTACCGGATTGTACAAGTAAGGTTTCGTCATTTTCGAGCGAACGCAGGGACCTTACGATGGCATCAAACGCTTCTTGATTTCGAGCGGCTTTGCCGGTTCCGCCGTACACAATGAAATTGTCTGGGTCTTCGGCGACCTCGGGGTCGAGGTTATTCATGAGCATTCGAAGAGCGGCTTCTTGTTGCCAGCCCTTGCAAGAAAGTTGGGTTCCGGTTGCGGCTTTTACCATGTTGGTTCGAGTCCTGAATCAAAAATGCCTTGACGAATCGCGGTCGCTACCTTTTCGATATCAATAGAAAGCGCCCTATCGTGGGTGACTGGTGGAGAAATCTTGCGGAGCTTCTCGAATGCGGCTAGCGCTCCCGTTCCTGGTTTGAGCGGCTTTCGGTATTCGAGTCCTTCGGCAGCAGCAAGCAGCTCGATTGCCAGACCACGCTCGACATTTTCGACGATCCTTCGGAATTTGAGGGCACTGGTCATTCCCATCGAGACATGATCTTCCTTGCCCCCGGAAGTCGGGACTGAATCTGTGCTTGCCGGGTGGCTGAGAACCTTGCAATCACTGAGTAGAGCGGCAACGGTCACATGAGGCATCATGAATCCGGAACTGGTTCCGGCGTGGCTACTGAGGAACGGCGGGAGACCCTCGTTCGAATCTGGATTGACTAGTCGATCCATTCTCCGTTCGGATATCGAGAGTAGATCGGTGACGACGATTGCGGCGTAATCCAACGCGTATGCAAGCGGCGCCCCGTGGAAATTACCCCCTGAAATGACTTCACCAGAATCGCTAAAGACCAGAGGATTGTCGGTTGCTGCGCCAGTCTCGTTTTCTAGGGTCTCTTGAACATGGTGAAGGGCATTTCTTGCGGCTCCATGAACTTGAGGCATGCAACGGAGACAGTAAGCATCTTGGACCCGGGAATCGTTTTCGCGATGGGATTCGCGGATTTCGGAATCGACTAGAATGTTGCGAAGGTGAGTTGCACAGTCGATTTGACCTTGATGGCGACGGGCTTCATGGATTCGATGGTCAAATGCGCTTGGCGTACCCATGAGGGCTTCTAAAGTCATCGAGCCGATTACGTCGGCTACATGAACGCATCTTAGGGCTCTTGCTAGCGCCAGGCAACCGACGGAGCCAATTGCTTGGGTTCCGTTGAGAAGAGCTAGCCCTTCTTTGGATTCGAGTGTCAACGGTTTCAGTCCATGCTTGGTGAGGACTTCGAGGCTCGGTTGTCGCCCTATCCCATCCCAACACTCCCCTTCACCAATGATTGCAAGGGCTAGATGGGCAAGGGGAGCGAGGTCTCCAGAAGCACCAACAGAACCTTGAGAAGGGATCACCGGATGAATGCCCCGATTCAGCATTTCGACGAGGAATTCGAGCACCTCTACTCGGGCTCCGCTATAGCCTTGAGCAAGGACGCTGAGGCGAAGAAGCATCATAGCGCGGGTTTCGGAAATGCTCAACGGATCGCCGACTCCGACCGCGTGGCTACGAACGAGATTTAACTGAAGCTGCTTGAGTTCGCCGTCGGGAATATGGACATCAGATAGGCGTCCAAAACCGGTGTTGATGCCGTAGATAACCTGTTTATTGGCAACAATGTTGTCGACTACAGAGCGAGATTTTTGGACCAGATCGCGGGACTTCGCGGAAAGCTGAACTTTCGAATCGCCGTTGGCGACATCGAAAACTTGGGTTAGGGTGAGCGGTTGAGGCTCGACGGTGAGCACAATAGTAGTTTACTGGTTCTGAACGATCAACCGCTTATCAACCTCGATGCTAGGTTCGGCGAAAAGGAATTGAGGAAGCTATTGCAAGCCGTCGCAGACCTCACAAAGGATCGAGGTATCGAGTGAAATGTTACGGTAACCTGACGCAAAATGTTTGGCTCTCTTTCCGCCTTGCTTTGTGCTTCGATAATGGTTCCTCAGGGCGCCAGTTCGTTCGCCGATACCGATCACGACGGGTTGATTGATCTATGGGAAACGGTTGGAATCGGACCGTTGAATCCACAGGAATTGGGTTGCAAACCAAACCATACGGATGTAATTATCGTGTTCCGAATGCGGTCGATGATGACTCAGGCCACCATTCAACCTACTATTGATCGGCTGAAGAAGTATTTCGCTGGACTATCGAACAAAAATCTTGACGGAACAACCGGTGTCAATATGATCGCAGTTGTTCCGCCGCCAATGCCGAAAGAGACAGACGGGAAGGGCTATATAGAGCTATATAACCAAGCCATGCCCGTCGAGTGGCGAGGACTCGCCCACGGCGTTTTGGTCGACAACTCGGGAGGAGGTGGCGGGCAAAGCAACAGGCCAGATTGGGCGGGATGCGGCTACAACTGGCACACCATGGCGCATGAACTGGGGCATCAATTTGGACTACCTCACGAGCCGAGAGGAGCTAGCACCGGATCGCCTTTCCATCCGAGCATGATGAATTACGATTACAGTTATCAGCTAAATGGCAATGGGGAGGACATCACATACAGCGACGGCCGGTTCGCTAAGATGGCAATGAAGGAGAACGATTTGAACGAGGTCGCTCCGTTTCCGGTGGCTGAACTAGCCTTTCTTAGCAACCGCCCGTACTATTTTAAGTTGAAGAAACTGACTGAGACCACAACGGCAGTCGACTGGAACCGTAACGGAATCTTTGGCGAGAAGCATGTTCGCGCCGACGTCAATGATGGGTACTCGGCGGCTTACCGAGATACGATAGTATTGCCTCGTGCGGCGGGTGCGGCATCGTTGGCTTCGATGGGCAAGTCGCTTGCAGTGGTCTATCCGGCATTTGGCCAGCCAGCAGATTTTGACAAATATGAATTGGCAATGCCTTCAGGTGCAAAGCCTTCTGCTCTGCATGCAGTGGTGATAACTGATCACAAAAAATCCGCTCCGCAGACTATCGTAGCCAATGACGTAACTGGAGATCCCTCGACGTTGTTTGTAAAGAATAGATTGTGGTTGGCTTATCCGGCATCGCGGGGCTATATCGTCCGAAGTTTTGCGTCACGCCTAAACGGCTTAGAAGAAGTCACAGTTAACCAATTCGGTAAACCTGGCTTGGTGCCAACTCTTGTTGATAGTCCAAGTGCTCCCCTGATTTTGGTTTGGAATTCCGTGGCAAAGACGGTCTCGGTTACTGGAGTTATTGGCGATACACTATTCCAGTTGGGTGAAATTGTGTCAAATCATGCCGTCGGCGGAGTCTGGAACGGCATTCGAAATTGTCTCTCGGTTGCTGCAACGGTCAACCAGGAGAAGAAGACTAATCGGATTCGAATCTACAATTTCAAACTGGAAGGCAAAGAATGGAAGTTCCTCGACGCGATATGGGTTGAGGGTGAGAAGGGTGGGGCTGCTGCTTCCTCTCAGTGCCAGGTCATATTTGATGACTCAAAAGACCGGGGTCCAAATGGAGGCTATAACGTTTACTTCAAGGGCAACTATCCTGACCCGAATCAATCAGGCTTGAACTATGTGAGTCGACAAATTGAGGACAAGACAATGAGCAATGGCTGGCGCACAAAGATGATGGGGAACGAGTGGGCAAATACTCGCAGTGTTTGCGGCGTAGCAGTTCATGATGGCGATATCGCTTTTGCCATGTCGTTCAGTTGGGGCAGCTTTCCGTTGAATGTCTCGTTGAAGGCATCGGGCATAGAAAACTCTTTGCTTACCGACTTCGACGAAATTGGATTTGTGACGAAGAATGGATTCGCTGAATCGCTTCAGTGGGTCCGAAACGAGCAATGGCCGAAGGTCAAGTTGCCAGCAAGAAAGTAAGTGTCACAATCATTTCATGACTGAACCAGACTATTTAGACCGAACGCGTACTGCCTGGGGAAAGATGAGCGAGGACTTTTTGGAGCCCGGTCGGCGTGCCTGGGCTCAAGAAACGTGGACTTGGGGGATGTGGAACATCCCTGAGTCTGAGTTGAATGCTCTCGGTGAGCTAAGCCAATTTGCCGGAATGAAGACGATTGAGCTTGGTTGCGGCACTGGCTATATCTCGGCTTGGTTAGCAAAACTCGGTGCCGAGCCGACAGGAATCGACCCAACACCTGAGCAACTTGCCAACGCAAAAAGGTTTCAACAGGAGTTCGGGATTGATTTTCCTTTAGTTGAAGCCTATGCGGAGAATCTGCCTTTTGGGGATGAGTCCTTTGATTTTGCGGTCAGTGAATATGGGGCGGCGATCTGGTCAGACCCATACCTATGGCTTCCAGAAGCGGCGCGGGTTCTGAAACCTGGCGGACGTTTAGTGTTTCTTCGGAATGGAATTTTGACTGCTCTTTGTACTCCCTCTGGAACCTCACCGGCGACTCCTTTGATGGTTCGCGATTACTTTGGTTTGAATCGAATTGAATGGAACCAAGATGATCCAGAGGAATTCTTGCTAGCCTATGGTCCATTGATCCGTTTGCTGCGGGATAGCGGTTTTGAGATTGAGAATCTGATTGAGATTCAGGCTCCGAAGGACATGAAGGTTCGGTACGATTACGTCGATTCCGAGTGGGCTCATCGTTGGCCAAGTGAAGAGATATGGTGCGTACGGAAGCGATGATGCTTGAAATTCTTCAAACGCAGTGGAAGGCAGGATCAACTTACGAGGATACCTATGTGACTCGATATATAGACGAATGGGAGTGCACGGTCATGGTGAATGGCGATCTGACCGAGAATGCCGACGAGATCATCGAACGAGAGATCGAGTATCACCGGTCCTTGGGTCGATCGTTTGAGTGGAAGCTTTTTAGCTGTGATTTTCCCTCAGACCTACTTGATCGCTTGATCACCCGCGGGTTCAAGATTGGCATTAAAGAGGTTGTGTGCGCAATGGACATTAGCCAAAAGACGCCCGAAATAAATCCGTCTATTTGCGTAAAGCGTGTCCAAACTGAAAGTGAATTGAGTGACTTCCGGTCAGTAGCTGAAGAAGTGTTTCAAAAGGATTTCTCATATACAACGGAAGCACTAGCGAAGTGCATTGCCGATGGAACCGAAGATCAAGTTGGCTTCGTGGCTTATGATGGAGTGACGCCGGTGAGCATCGGTCGCGTGGATAATTACGGTCAGGCACCGTGCGCTGGACTCTATACCGGCGGAACCATTGCAGCCTATCGGGGTCGCAAGTTTTACCAAGCGATTGTTGCCGCTCGTGCAGAATTCGCGAAAAGTCAGGGCGCGTCAATCCTTTGGGTTGATGCGAGACCGACGAGTTTGCCGATATTGCAACGGCTTGGATTTGAGGCAGTTGTCGAGACGTGGCCGTGTGGTTTTCCCTGTCCTAGATAGTCACCTTCTATGACAAGTTCAAGATAACATCTGAAGCTCATCTTTTGACTTGTGGTGGAGAGGCTCAACCTCAAGGGCTTGACGCAAAAGCTTGATTGCTTCTGGTTGATTTCCTTTCTTGATTTGGATTTTTGCCAATCCTAAATATGCATCGGTGTATGCCGATTCGATTTCTATTGCCCGCCGGTACTTCTCGTTGGCTTCCTCGAACCGATCCATCGTGAATAACACGTCTCCGAGATTTGAGGCAGCTACTGGCAAAGTTGGATCTTGTTCGCAAGCCAATTTTCCATTGGCGAAAGCTCCCTCAATGTCACCGATTAGTAAGCAAGAATGGCTCCAATTGACGAGTATCATCGCAGCTTCAAACCCATGGGGCCATCTGGCGAAACTCCTTTCGAAGATCTCAACAGCTTCAGAATATCGACCAAGCTTGAGTATTGCGAGCCCTCGATTCACAATTGCAAACCCAGGTTCTAACGGGGACTCCAGCGCCACCTCATACAGTGACCTGGCCTCTTCTTTTCGTCCTTGACGGTCCAAGATTGAAGCCAAATGAAACGGATACCGAATGATGTCCTTTTGATTTGCAAGAATGCCTTCCCACGTTTTTGCGCTGCGAGCGTATTCGAAGAGGCAAAGTTGAACCATTGCGATCCACTCTTTGGCGTACTGCTGTTTCGGATTGGTCTTTTCGATTTCTCGAAGAAGTTGACGAGCTTCGTCCCGGTAACCAGATTCAATCAAATAGCTGATCAACGCTGACTTCAGGGGCAATGATTTTGGTTTCTTGGCAAGCAGGTCACGGGCAATCTTGATAGCTTCAGCTTTCTGCCCATCCACATAGTACGCTCTCGCAAGTTCGCTCAGCAATTGGGTATCTCTTGGACATCGCTTAAGGGCCGAGTTAAGCATTTGAATTGCTCCAGACACTTCGCCAGAATCGATCAAAGAAGACGCGTAGGCTGAAGTAATCGCAGTAGATTGGAATGGCGAAGCCGCGAGAGCATCTTGAAATGCTCTTTTGGCACTTTCATATTGACCTAGCCCAGAATACGAGCGTCCAAGGGCAGTGTAAAGCTTGGAATCTGGCTTTCGTTTGAGGGCGATTCCTTCTTTACATATTCGCAAACCATCATCGTAGCGAAGTTGCATCAATAAAATTCCGGCGAGAATTGCATGCAATCTTCCACGAGTTGGATAGCGACGAACGATGTCGGACATCGCTGTTTCCGCGAACTGGATTTCGCCACGCAACATGAATCGAAAAGTCTTGCTGAGAGCAACCAGCCTTGGAAAAGCTCCACCTAATAGTTCGATGGCATAGCCAAATTGATCCACACCTTCAGCTTATCGCTTTTTTGGTTGCGCATGAAAAAAGTCAAAAAAATCTCAAATACAGTACCCCCCTATGGTATATATTTCTTACAGGTATTTATGCGGAAGGCTTTTACTCTCATCGAATTACTCGTCGTTATAGCAATCATTGCGATTCTCGCGGCAATTCTCTTCCCGGTTTTTGCCCAAGCAAAGGCCGCAGCAAAGAAAGCAGTGGATCTCTCAAACCACAAGCAAATCATCTCAGGAATCATGCTTTATGCCGGAGACAATGACGATCAAACTTGTCATACTCACCACGACCTTGAAGAGTCAGAAACCATTGCGGATTTGTACCCCTGGTACCAGCCAATTCAACCGTATTTGAAGAATGACGACATATTTAAAGATCCGGCAGTTAGTGTCAGTCCAACCTTATTTCCGTATCCGCTTACGTCGGAAGACTGGAAGAAAGTCAGAACGGATTACTTGATCAACGGATTCTTTTCGCACGGAGCAAATTTGACCGCATTTTCACGACCAGCCGAGCAGATCATGATTGGTGAGCGACATTTAGGTATAGGGTTCTTTGATTACCATCCCTGGGCATCAGCACCGGACAGAAACTGGGAGAGGGGCTTCCTGGATGGATCAGGATACAAAATTGGAGATATTGACGATAACTCGCAGGTACCTGACCCGAAGAACATTGGGCGCCATACGGGTGGAAACAACTATTCGTTTGCCGATGGACACGCCAAGTGGTTCAAATTTGCGAACACACTCAGTAAAGAACTTCCAGCCAATGACGTCAACAACTGGGGCATGCACAATATCGACAACCTCCCGCCAAACGAATAATTTGCAATGTCAAGCTCCAGAAAGGTAGGACTGTTGATTGCGGTCGTATTGAGTGCAATTTGTGCAGTACTATTTTTTGTACTAAGCTCAAACCAAGCCTAAGGAACAGTAGAACTAGAACCTAAGCAAATGAAGCCTGGTGCGCGGGTAAAAAAGCCTCAGCTAAGTGCCGAATAAAGGAAGCCTCTTCAGAATTTTCTGAAAAGGCTCTTCGTTCCTATAGCAACTCAAGGTTCCTTTATTTGCCGTCAGACAGACTATCTCGTACGAAGTTCTTGACATCGTCGTGAAACTTGTGTCGAGAACTCTTTTCGATGTACATCATATGCCCAGCAGGATAGTAGGCATAAGAGATATGTGACCGGGTTTCTGCGTCCAATCCCATGTGGTTGATGGTGTAGATGGATGCATTGAACGGACACGCTAAGTCGTAGTATCCGAAGCAATACAGCACCCGAAGATGCTTATTGGCTGACATTACGTTTCGTAAGTCGGTTGATGTCTCTGGGTAGCTGCCTTCTGGATTTTGCCAAGGGTAGACATTACCGAAGGTGTTGTACTCAAGCGTCGTCTTAAGCTTCAACTCGTTTTGGAAGTAGTCATGGATAGCACTGACGAACGGCGGGGTTACAGCGTCATCACTGGCATCGTTGGACTGCTGTCCACCAACTTTCAACTCTTCCTTAGACACCAATCGCCCATCATAGCGACCAATCGCCAATCCTTCTTCTCGAAGAAGTTCTTTGAAGAACGCAAATTCAGGAACGCGAAGATTGGAGCCAAGGCAGTATTTCTTGGACAAGCCAAGGTACTCACCAAGTTTGGTGGCGATTCGATCGGTTTCTTTTTCGCTGAGACTGTTTCCTCGAAGAAGGGCAGGACCGTATTCTTCATCAACCCACTTCGTGGTTTCGGCGACAACCGCTTCAACGCTCTTAAATCTTGCCAAAGCTTTCTTATGGTAGTACGCACATGCCGCCATTGTGGGCAAGAAGCCAATGAACGTCGCATCGTTTCCGCGCATGCCATCGAGGGTCAGGAAGTTGTTTGATCCAGAAATACTGACAAAACCGTTGATGGCAATTCCGCTTTGAAACAGGCTTTGAGCAAGGCCAGAGCCACGAATACCACCGTAGCTCTCACCGGCAACGAACAAAGGTGACTTCCATCGATTGTGCTCAGTCAGCCAGTTCTTAATGAACTTGGTAAAGGCATCAATGTCTTGTCGAACTCCAAAGTATTTCTTGCCAAGTTCGGGCTTTGCCACTCGACTAAAACCAGTAGCGGGAGCATCGATGACGACTACGTCGGTGAAATCGAGCCAAGAATCTGGATTATCGACTGGCTCATATGGTGGCTTTGGCAAACTTCCATCATCTGGCATCGGAGCGCGCTTTGGACCGAGCCCACCCATGTGGAGCCAGAGGGTCGCACTTCCGGGGCCACCGTTAAATGCGAAAGTGACCGGCCGGTCTTGAGCTTTGGCTCCTTCTTTCTCGTAGGCAACATAAAACATCCGGCACTCAACTTCTCCCTCAGGGCTTCGCAAGGGAAGTTGGGCTGCAGTAGCGGTGTAGCCGACTCTTCCTGTTGGCAAACTCACACTGTGCTTGGTAATTGATGGCGTGATTTCCTGACTGGTTGCGGGTGCTGGCTTGGCAGCTTCCTGGGCAAATATTGCAGTTGGTACGACAACCAATACTGCAATTAATGACTTAAGATTCATGGAGCCAAGGTTACCTTTGAAGAAGTACGAAGATTATTGAATGGAGGCTAATTACAAAGCGTCCAGCGGGAGGATTTGTATTCACTATTGACCTCAGTTTTCAGAAGTTGGCGAATGGGATAGATCTGATATCGAAGATGAATTCCTGATTGAGCCAACTTCGGAAGGATGTTGCTTCGAAAGGCTTTTTCACAATCGGCTGACGACCAAATTGAAACGAATTTCATTTCCTCGAAGAGGTCAAATGGAAACTTGATGCCTAGCCGGTGGATATTCATGACTCCGAAGGCGCGAAGCTGTTCCCAGGGATTGTAAACCTGATCAACCAAACTGTCGAGTTCGAAAACCACTAATACGGGGTGACGAAAGCCATCCATAGCTCATTGTCTGAGTCATGGTTGAACATCGGCTGATTTACAAATGAACAGAACTGAATTTGGCTTGTTGTTGACATTCCCGCGCCACAAAGCATAGATGCATTTTGGGCTGGAATAGAGCTGGCAATGGAAGCAGTGAAATGTTACTTACAAGCTTGACGGGTGTATTTCCGCAGAATCATGGCATTTGCGCTAGTGAACCCAAATGATTCGTAATATTTGGCCACACTGTCATCGCAACAAAGGTCAGTCATATATAGATCGTTTAGATGGCTTAACATTTGGCGAACCAATTCTTTGCCAATTCCTAGTCCGCGATATTCGGGCAGAACTTCTCAATACGGAATGTAAGCACACGAGACGCCATCGGAAATGGCGGTGATAAAGCCAACAACCTGGCTACTTTCGTCAATTGCCAAAATAACATTGGATGATCCGCTCAAGATTCGGAGGTGAGCTTCGGAATTGTTAGGGTCTGGGCAACCCCCAAAACCCTCCTGATAAGGCATTTGCTGAGATGCCTTCTAACCCGTTTTGGTATCTCACTCTCGCTCTAATTCAAACCCAACCGAGCAAGCATTTATCCAATCTTCTTGATTGACTGAAGATATTCATAAACCTCGGTCGCCTTGCCCTGCTTGGCATGGAAATGAAGCGTCATACCGTGGGGACCGTAGCTATCAATGAGATTTGGTTGAAGGGTTAAGAAAGACTTAACGACTTCGAGTTGCCCCATCATTGCCGCACAGAATATGTCGATTCGAGCTCCTTTTTCGAGCAGGTAATTGACGATGTCCTTGTTTCCCATGTGCGATGCTCCACCAAGACCTGATTCCCAGTCTCCACCACCCCAGTCCATATGTGCAGCGATTAGGCGGGGTTCTCGTTCAAGCAACATTTTTACTTTATCGAGGTCCATGTGTGCGTAGATGACAAAGTCTTGGACCATCAGTCGATTGAGTTGTTGCTTTTTCCACTTCGGAGTGAAACCTGGGGCCTCATAGTCTCGGGTGAATGGAGCTTCGACAGGACCCGCGGCTTGGGCTGGGGCGGTTGCTTGACCAGTACCTTGCTTTGCGTACGAGATGACTGGTACCGCGGTAAGTGCTAGCCCCGCAGTCAAATTGCAAAATGATCTTCGTGATAGGTTTTCTGACATGGTTTGTTCCTAGTTGAATCATACACCAGACTCCCCATTGCTCCTATCGAAAGTTTGGTTTCGCCGCGTAAACATGAAAAGTATTTGAAAATCAGCATTTCTTTGCATGCAAATTCGTCATTTAGAACCACTGGAGTCAATTTGAAGCACCTGATTTTAATCTCAACATTTCTTTGTCTCGGCACTTGTGGTGGAGCGACTGACTCAGGCGGGACAAATTCAGAAATTAATGGAGACCTCCAAGGACACCGAATTTTTCCGGTCGATGATCCGTGGAACAAAGCGATTGACTCCGAACCGGTTGACCCAAATAGCGACAACATTATTGCTTCGATTGGATTGAATACTGGTCTTCATCCTGATTTTGGCGCCGATATGAGCGGAGAAACATTCGGGATTCCATACGTTTTAGTCAAGGGAACACAAGGCCGAGTCAATGTGACGTTTGATTACAGCGATGAGAGCGATCCGGGACCCTACCCAGTTCCAAGTGACGCTCCAGTTGAGGGCGGATCTGGGTCCACTGGAGATCGTCATGTTCTGGTGGTGGATCGTGACAACTGGATGCTTTACGAACTTTTCGATGCGCATAAGCAGACGAATGGTAGCTGGCACGCAGGTAGCGGAGCGATATTTAACCTGACGACGGGAACGACAAGACCCGCAGGATGGACTTCAGCGGACGCCGCCGGTCTGCCGATTTTGCCGGGATTGGTTCGTTATGATGAAGTCTCAAAGGGAGCCATCAACCACGCCCTTCGATTCACCGTAGTCCATACTCGAAGAGGCTATATTGCTCCCGCGAGGCACTTTGCGAGTTCCTCGACCAACGTTAATTATCCGCCGATGGGAATGCGAGTCAGACTAAAAGCGGGATTCGACATCTCTGGGTTTCCACCGTCTGCTCAAGTCATTTTGAAAGCACTCAAAAAGTACGGGATGATGGTCGCGGATAACGGCAGCAATTGGTTCATTTCGGGCGCTCCTGACTCACGGTGGAACGACGACGAACTCAATACTCTCAAGCAAGTGAATGGATCCAATTTTGAGGTCGTTGAAATGGGTTCAATAACAACGAATTAGATTGGAATTTATGCTGCTTTCGCGGAGTTCTTATCTGTGCCAACAAGGCGAAGAGCAAAGTCATCTGGTTTCAGCGGACGGTCATAGAAGTAACCTTGCCCGACTTGACAGCCGAGTTCCCTGATGATGTCTTGTTGGTCCTGATTTTCGACTCCCTCGCCCGTAACTGTCATTTGCATCGTCCTAGCCAAGCCGAGGATTGCTTTTACAATTGGCAAAGCGCTTTCTTCCTCCCCAAGGCGACTTATGAATGCTCGATCAATTTTCAACGTATCAATTGGGAACGACCTCAAAGTCGAAAGGGATGAATAACCAGTACCAAAGTCATCGAGTGCAAGTTGAACGCCGAGGTCCTTTAAGAGAACCATCTTTTCAATCAAGTCGTCCCGGTCTTCCATGAGAATTGATTCGGTAATTTCCAATTTCAATTGAGAAGCAGGCAGTCCGGTTGATGTGAGAATTTGACTAATTCGGTCGATGACATCGTCTCGTTGAAGCTGTTTACCGGAGAGGTTCACGCTTATTGTGAAGTTCTCCATTCCGTATTCGTTACTCCACGCCTTTGCTTGCCTACATGATTCTTCAAGGATCCAATATCCAATGGTAACGATGAGCCCGGTATCCTCGGCTATTGGGATGAACAGCGTTGGCGAAACAAGTCCTCTTTCTGGATGTTGCCACCTCGCCAGGGCTTCAGCACCAATCATTTTATTTGTGCCTAAGTCAATAAGTGGTTGATATTCAACAAAGATTTCATGATTTGCAAGTGCTTTGCGCATCGAAGTCTCTAGTTCTAAGCGGTCGATGGCATCATTGTGCATGGATTCGTCGTAGGTGACATAGTTTGATTTTCCGCCTGCTTTAGCACGATACATTGCGGTATCGGCGTGCATCATGAGGGTTGAACCATTAGTTGATTCATTTTGGTTATAGGCAATACCAATACTGGCCCCAGCAAAGGTTTCGCGGTTTCCAAGAATAATTGGGTGCTTCAACTCCGCTAAGATTCGCTTAGCAACTTCTTCTGCAATTTCTACCGATTGCAGGTCTTCTAACAAGATGGTAAATTCGTCGCCGCCGATCCGAGCTACTGTGTCACCAGGACGGATTGCATCACAGAGAATTTTCGTGATCTCAATCAGCAAGTCATCTCCAAAACTGTGACCGAGGCTGTCGTTTACCAGCTTAAAGTTGTCTAGATCAATGAACATGACAGCCGTGCCGTGATGGTTCCTTAAGTCCTTTTTAAGGGCCAGGTCAATTCGATCTAAGAGCAGGGCCCGATTGGGAAGTCCGGTTAGTTTATCATGATAAGCCAGATGTTCAATTTCCTGGGTTCTTTCAAGAACTGTTGATTCCAATGTCTCACTATGTAAGCGTAATTGGTCTTCACTCTTTCGAAGTTTATCGGTGCTGACTTCAAGAACTGACAACATGTCGTTGATTTTGTCGCTAACCATCGAAATTTCGTCTTCGCCGTTCGATTCAACCCTCTTAGTGAGGTCAGATTCTGAACGAATGATGTCTACTTGCTTTGCCAGTAGGGCAAGGCGCGCTGTAATGGTGCGCTCGATAACAAGCAAAACTACCAGCGAGAATGCTGTTCCGGCAAAAGCAATAATCCTTACGAGGAATTGAGTTTCTTCCTGACCTTGTGCGTAAATCTCTCGTACCTCGGTTGTTTGAACCAATTGGATCGGTTTGCGGTTAATGTCCTTAAGGTAGGAAAAGCCACAAATCTGGTTTTCATCAAGAGGTCGGGCAATGACGTCGTTTCCAGACTTCAGATAAGGCATGGCGTTGGCCACCTTTTCGGGAATTATGTCTCCAGGGCCGATGGAATAGAGTTTTACGTCTAGATGCGATTTTTTCGCAATATTTGTAATGTCCTGGTCATCGAAATAGGCAGCAAAAACAAGCCAACCTCGCTGAGGACCCGATCCAGAGCTTGGAAGGATCGGACGAATCGATATTGACATCGGGCGACCTCGGTGCAAGATCATGCCGGACGTTGCACTTTTATCATTTGAATGACCTTCAACATGGCGCACAAAACTAAGTTGCTTTACCAAACTTTCCGGATCTGGCGGGGCAATGTCCTTTCTTTTCTTAAAGGGTCCTACATGAAAGATTTTTGCGTTGTCGTCAAGGTAAATAACCGCATCCACATTCATGGTGACAACATCAAGATTTGAAGTTATGAAAGCCTTGTTGTGATCGGCCATGAATTGGTAAGAGTCATCCCAAGTCGCCCAGTCGAGTGACTTTCCATGAAGATCTAGAACCCTTTGTTCAAAGGCATCTTGGACCCTCATCATATCTTTCTTGACTTCTTTTTGTTCGAGGGCCTCGAAGCTGCCCATCATTCCGCTTGCTGAGAGTTGATAGAGTCCAAAAATCAGACATGCTGTGTTTGACACCAGGATCAACATTAGTCTTTGTCTTAATTTCATTTAGCCGAAAACTCCCCACTGCAAGCAAACTCTTGAACTTGCCTACCGTGACACTGTATTCCGCTACAATGTTCGCATTGGGCAAGTTCAATTACCAGTTGGGGGGTATTCACGGCTTCGTTTTGGGAATACCAAACCTACAATTTGGTGACTATTTCCATAAACGACGAGAACGTTAGCTCAGGTGAAATGCTGGTGCCAAAGCCATACGAAACGAAGGCAAATGGAATTGAACACTCTAGTGCTGCCGTTTCATCACCTTCAGCGTCCCCAATCATCAGTGGATGTTGAAGTTGATTTCGCTCAATGATGCTTCTTAGGTTCTTTCCTTTGGGCAAACCCGTATTCCCCCAACATTCAATGTCCTCAAAAACGGTTTCGAGGTTATTCAGTCGCAGAAAAGTTTCGATGTAGCCGGACTGGCAATTGCTCACAATGAATAGTTGATATCTGTTCTTGAGCTCGTTTAGAGCTTCAATGACTCCATCATAAAGCACTCCGCCTTCCTGGGCTATGACCCGATTGTCCTCGATCATTGTAGCGTTTGAGATACTTTCAATCTGATCAACGGACAAGTCGCTAAAAGTCAATCGAATGCATTCTTCATGAGGCCTTCCGGTAACCTCCCGAACATCGGCAGGGGTGATCTTCCGGTAATCAATGCCTTGGGAGGCTAAAACGTTGTTCCACGCCGTGGCACATTGTTCGGAAGTGTCCCAAAGCGTTCCGTCAAGATCGAAAATGAGAGAATCGATTGTCACTGATGTGCAAGGTTACCTTTGCCCGTTCGGTCACGATTCATGTTAACTTACTGAAGCAATGCGCTCTACCCTAGAGAATCAAATGAGGAGAAGCGCTCAAAATCGGTCGCCTTGATGGACTTAGCAATCAAACTTTGGTATTGAGACTTTAGCAGCAAAATAAGCGGAACAAAGGGCTCTGAATTCATAGTAATCACTTGAAGGCTCATGAGAACTAAACTGTTTGCATTTTTAACCGTCTTGGCGGTACTTATCACTACCAGCCTTGCTTCTAATAATTCTGACATCGGTCCTGGTTCTCCGGCTCCAAAACTTGAGATCAAAACATGGGTCAAGGGTGAACCAATCAAAGCATTTAATCCAAACAAAACCTACGTGGTCGAATTTTGGGCAACATGGTGCGGGCCGTGTATTGAGTCAATTCCTCATCTCACCGAATTAGCCAAGAAGTTTGATAAGACCCGGTTTATTGGCGTTAGCATCCTAGAAGATAACCAGGACAAGCGAGTTCAAGACTTTGTTGCAAAGATGGGGGCAAAAATGGAGTACTCAGTAGCTTACGCAGGAAACAAAACGGGAATGGCAAAGTCCTGGATGGACTCTGCTAAGCAAAATGGAATTCCATTTGCATTCATTATTAAGAACAACACCATTATGTGGATTGGGCATCCTGACTACTTAGAAAAGCCGCTGACAGAAGTACTCGCCGGAACATTTGACGTGAGAGCCGCGAGAGAAAAATTTGACAAAGTCGTCGCTCGTCAAGAAGCTGCAAGGGTTCGAGATGCAGAAATGGAGGCGATCGAGAAACTTTTTGATTCTGGAAAAAGAAGTGAAGCTAAGGCCCGATTAGCGAGATTAGAATCGCACCCAGAAGGCAAGGATGTGGGGTCTGAATTACGGTTCAAGTGGCTAGCCATTGAGGATATTGCTACGTGGAAGGCACAGTGTCTCACCAAAATGAACGCTTCAGAGGACAATCGAAGTAGCCTCTCATCGTTTGCAAAAAACAATTGCCATTTGGCACCAGAGCCATGCAAGTGGCTCATTGATGAACTGACATCCGGTAAATTTCCGCCCAATTGGTATCCGCACATTAATGGAGGACGAATGTATTTGCTTTTGAAGGACTATGAAAAAGCACTTGCACATTGTGCCAAAGCTAAGCAGATCATCATAGACTATCAAGCGGCTAATCCTGATTTGCCAAAAGGAAACGCCCTTGAAGTGATTCAAGCACTCGTCGATCAGATTGAAAAAGGCAAGAAAGGTTAACTTTGCGTCAGATTGTTCCAAGCCTAAACGGCTTGGAACTCTCTGATTTGTTTGACAAACTCTTCAGCTTCTCGGACGTCCTTACCGGCGAGTTCGTCCTGAATTGAATTTGAGTATTTGGATTTAATCATGATCCAATCGATCACAGGCACCATCAATAATCCAAAGATGATGTTTCCAACTATCCAAGCCGGATTCATCGCTAACATAAACTTCGGGCTAATCAGCATCTGACCAAGTAGGATTGGAAACACTAACCAAAGTACAAAGGCGCTGACAAAGATCCACTGAGTTGATCTCACTCTTAGCTTTCTTAATTTAGCCAAGATGAGCTGGGTCTCGACCATTGGCTTTGAGTAGTCAAGCTCAGATGAGAGAATCAATTGTCGGGCGCTCACATTAATTGTTAAGATGCAAAGAGCGTAAACGATCATGGCCGGAATAGCGGTTATAGGAGATCGTTGAAGCTCGTTCAAATTCCCGGCGACAAAACCGCCGGTGACGATAAGGGCAAGGCCAGCAACAACGATGTCCCATGCAGGGGACCGTTGCGTTTTCCCCTTGATCGACTTCAGTTTTGAGGCATTGAGCTGATATTTCAAATCACTTTGTTGACTAACCGTCTTCTCGACTCTTGTTTCGAGAGCGGCAAAGGCGGATGATAGTTCTTGTATTTCCATTAATGGTTCCTATTTTTCAGTTAAATTTGTTGAGGCGACTTCAAGCCTGAGCTTGGCTTTGAGACGACTGATTTTCGTGGCGACATTGCCGGGAGAGATTCCTAAGATTTCGCCAATTTCGATATGGCTTCGATCATCGATCGTGAGTAGGAGAAGAGCTCGGCTTAGTTCGTCTAGTACTTCTATGAGCTTGTAGAGAAGGTGAGAATCGTCATCCTCCGGTTGAGGGTTTGCCGGAATCTCATTTAGTAACTCGACTTCGGCAAAGCGTAGCTTGTGCAGCTTGGCCTGTCGAGACCAAGAAATCGCGGTATTGAGCGCGACCTGATACATCCAAGTCGAGAATGTTCGCTTGGAGTCGTATTTTGGAAACGCTCGCCAAAGTTGAACTCTAATTTCTTGCGCCAGGTCTTGTTGATCATCTGGTTGCCAAGCAAAGCCACTGACGACTTTCAAAATGATCCGTCGATGATCCCTTAATAGTGCCTCGAAGCAGGCTTGATCGCTTGATTTTGCTACTCCGAATATTTTCATGCTCCGTTATACGAATGCAGTTTCAAAATCTTACACTTTGTTCAAATGATTGTCAGAATCTCGGAAAGGTCTTTGCGATGAATATCCGGAACTTGACATCCCTCGGCCGGATAGCCTACCGGCATCAGAACGAATGGCTTCTCGTTAAGCGGGCGACCGCAAACTTCTCGGAGGAATGTCATTGGAGATGGTGTGTGCGTCAGAGTTGCCAATCCGGCTCGGTGAAGCGCTTGAATCAAGAATCCAACAGCAATTCCGACCGACTCCGTCATATAGTAGTGCTTTAGCCGGGTTCCATCCTCCCGAATATCATAGTCTCGTCGGAAAACGACGATGAGCCATGGTGCGTCCACAATATGAGATTTCTCAAAGTCAGTGCCTAGTGGCTTAAGTGCCTCAAGCCATTCCTTCGGAGCTCGACGCTCGTAAAATTCACGCTCTTCAACCTCGGCTTTCGACCTGATTTGCTCTTTGATTTGTTGGTCGCCAATCAGAACAAATTGCTACGGCTGTTGATGGGCACCACTCGGAGCCGTTCCGGCAATCTTGATTGCGGTTTCAATGAGATCCCTCGGAACTGGATCGGTCGAGAACATTCGAACAGAACGCCGAGCTGAGGCAGTCATAAAGTCTCCTTGCAAAGTGTTACGCGAATCTTCCGATTCAACTCGGTCGGGCTGGTAGGGAATCAGTTTAAGATTGCTCATGTTTTCGGGTTCGTAGTTGAGAAGATGGCGCTCCCTATTTCTTGTCCTTCGATGCCTTTGAAAGAGTTTTCTTGATCAGTGGCAACGCTTTGAAGAAAATGAACGCGGTGATGACGAAAAGTACTAGGACAACTCCGATAGTGACCATAGGAAAGAATGGGGCCATTGCCGCGATTCCAACTCCTGAAACGTCATTCCACGCAGAATGAGTCCAGTTGGAAACTGGCTCAGGACTATGGTTGATGACCAGTCGATTGGTGGACTTTCCGGCGTGAGATGTCAGCGCAAGAGTTCCGCCAATCAAACCAGCAATGACCATCATGTGCGGAGGATATTTTGCAAATGCCGTCGAAGCAAGGACGACGCCGGCTGGAATGCGGATGAACGTGTGAACCGCATCCCAACCAGAGTCAAGGACTGGAACCTTGTCCGCAAGGAATTCACCTACAAAGAGAAAGAGGGCGACTCCGATTACCCAAGGATGTCCAAGCGATTCTAAGGAGCCGGGTAGCTGGGTGAGTTTGAAGTGTTGTAGAAGTCCGAGCGTCGCAACGCAAGCGTACAAGCGGATACCTGAAGCCCAACTGGCTCCCATGGCGACGGCGAGGGTACTAAGTTCGTTCAAAGGATCACTAAATGAAACCGGAGCTTGCGATTGATATCATACGACGAAGAAGCACATGTGACTAGTCAAAACACGGATTAATTGCTCATCAGGTTGCAGGCTACCAAAAAATTAAGTTTCAACGTAGATCAGAATGGAAAATGTTGAAAGTTTTCAAATCTCCGATATTGGCTGAATCACGCTTCTTGGTTTATGCCCTCGTGTTTACGATCCTTTGTCATGGGGCGGCAATGCTGACGATGCTTGCATTTCTTTTGCCAGGCTTACCGAGCGGGACTACCGACTTACCCCAACGAATTGCTTACATCAGTGACCACGCCCTCATTTGGAAGTTGGGTTGGTTCCCATGGCAAATGACGGCTTTGTCGGACCTGATTTTGGCGGTTGCCCTCGTTCGAACAAAATGGGTGCCACGACTACCGGCAGTCGGGAGTTTGATCTTAACCATAGTCGCCATTTCTATCGAGCAACCAGCTGAGTTTCGATGGGTTACTTCAGGAATTGATATCGCAAAGGAAGCTCTGCAAACTGGGAATCATTCGGCATATATGGCTTTTGAGCAAGAAGTGTTTAGCTTGACTAGTCATTGGGCGGCGCTTTTCTATACATTGGCAGCAATTTTATGGTCTGTTTCGCTTGCCACACCCGGAGCGTGGAATCGGAATATGACGCGTTTGTCTTGGGTTTTATGGGGACTCCTCCTTATCATCAGTACGGGACCACTCATAACATCTGCAATTGGACCAAACCTTGTTTCCGCGGGAAACGCCATTGCTTTTAACCTGATGATGATTTGGTTCTTGGGGGCTTTGTACCTGGTTAAACTCAAGTCACCCGCAATCATTCAAAATAACCCATCGATGCCTGAATCGGTAAAAACGGTCAAGGGTTGATTGCATGCCCTATTCACCAAACACCCGTATCTCGTTGATTCGAGTCATGGTGGATGGATACAACGAACTACCTAAAACTTCGATCCGAACGTACCGAGCTTCAACAGTTGGAATCTTATGGATGTAGCCAGCCTTGGTGCTGGGTTCCTTCTGATCTGAGGCATCGACAACGGTCTTGAAGTTCTTATTGTCGGTACTCACGGAAAGTCGGTATTTGGTCGGTGCCCCAGTGGCCCAAAATGCGACGACTTCGATTCGAGTCACATCCGTAACCTGACGTAAATCTATCGTAGCGAACTGGGGGTTTGGGTATGCCAGCCAATGAGACCCGAGCAGGTCGGCGACACCGTCAGTCATGCGGTTTGCCGCAAAGTTCGGATCTTCGTCGCATGTGGTTGATACCGGGCAATTCAAAGCCAAGTTGTTGATTTTAGTTACCCGGTGAAAGGGAATGAAGTCCGTTTCACCGTCAGGTTGAGTGCCCAAGAAAGGTTGAACAGTGAGAATCATATCCTTGGTAATTGGAATGTTTAGTTGTGATTTGATGTCGGCGAACTTGGGGATTTTGCCGTCGGTCCGCCACGCAATTTTTTGGTTTGGACTCGTGGTTTTCAGTTCAACGGTTGCCTTATCGGTTGGAATCTGAGTTTCGTCAACGTCAGATCCGCCCCATACGGTATAGCGATATCGAAATGCCTGGTGCGAAACTTTTACTCCGGCTTCCCCGAGCCTGCTTTTGAACGAATGAAAGTCCTTCTCACCAGCAGAATTCCACAGTCGGCAGCCAAAAGTTGCGATGCGAATGGGTAGTACACGATGCGCATTCCACTCGTGACCTTCCCACCAGCAAAGCATTGATCCGAGTAGCCTGTTGCTGGTAGGCAAGTTGACCGAGGAGGGCGACCCGTTGCTCCAATCGACGATTCCAAACTTGGTGTAGCTCGATTTGTAGAGTCGTTCCAGCGGGACGAGGGTGTATGCCTCGTAGGGAAAATGGTTGACAACATAGTTCGGATCCCATCCTCCGTTGACGACGTTGAATCCATCAGCGATCAGCTTTTCGGCTGGATAGTAGGTGCCTTCCCAAGCGATAACCACAGTCTGCTTGGGAATTCTCTTCTTCGCGTATTCATCAGCGCCGAAGCCTTCCCAAACGACGGGAATCTTCTTCAGTCGAATAACTTCTTCAGCCATTTCGGAGACGAAATCAACGAATACTTGGGAGGGACTGGCACTCGGGGCTAGCTTTTCGATGGCAGACTTTACTTGAGGGTCTTTCTCGGCATTTGGGTACCAAGCCTCGTCTCCACCGATGTGAATATAGGGCGATTCTGGAAATAGGGCAGCGACCTCGGCAAGTAGCAATTTCATTTTGGTGCGAACTGTCGGGGAGCCAAAATTGATGCAGTTTGAAGATTCCGAGCCTTGTAATTTGAATACTTCTGGGTTTGATGCCACGAGAAGTGAGCTGTGACCGGGCATTTCGATTTCGGGGACAATGGCAACTCCTCGAGAGTTTGAGAAAGCTTGCAGTTCCTTTAACTCTTCTTCGGTATAGGCTGGGAGTTTGTGCTGATTTCGTTGGTCAACTCCGGGCAGCACCTTTGTTGGAAGCATCCAGTTTTGGTCGTCGGTCAAATGAAGCTGCATCGTCCGCACCTTTCCGAGTTGGCACCAACGCACTAAAGTTTTGAGCGTCGAAATTGAGTGGTATCTGCGGGCGACGTCGACGGTTACGCAACGAAATGGAACGTCGGGCTTGTCGCTTATCTTTGAGTAAGCGCAGGTTGTATCGATGAGTTGACCGAGGGATTGTAGTGCCCACGCTAAACCGGTTTTGGTGGAAACGGAGACAAGTGTTTTTGTTCCGAATTCGATTTGATATTCTTCTTCAGCTAGGCTCGGGTTTAGCTTTATTTCGAGAACTTTTCCCTTCGGATTATCGGTTACCTTCCAGTCGGCAATGAAGGCATTGATTACTCCGACGAAGGCACTTTCGTGGTTGACGATGTGGAATGTGGAGGAGATTTTGGTCTTCGGTCCTGAAGTCGTGGTTCGCGGGTTGGGGAATAGCCCGGTTTGCGATTGAGCCAAGGAATGGGCAGATAGAGCCATCGTGATTACCAGAAAGGGGCACAAAAACTTAAGTCGAAAGCAAAGCATAGGAAAACGATTGAATCTTACCATTGGGGGGAGCAGTTGGGAGTTGGGAGGTAAAGTGCTGAAATGCGTCGTTGCATCGTTTTTGTCGTAGCAGCCTTAGCCTCGTTGGCTTTTGGGTCGAATGTGCCATCGCCAAAGGAGTTTCTTGGGCATGATGCCTGCGAGGACTATTACCTGGCGAACTACACCGAGTTGACCGGTTACTGGAAGGCGTTGGCGGCGAAATCGGATCGATTGACGGTTGAGAGCATTGGCAAGACGGAGGATGGTCGTGAGCAGTACATGTGCATCATTACGGACCCGAGTAACCGACGGAACCTTGAGAGCATTCGGCGGGGGAATGAGCGACTAGCTCAGGCGAAAAGCTTTAAGAATGACGACGAAGTTAAGAAGTTTGTGAAATCGCAGAAAGCGGTGATTTGGATCGACGGAGGATTGCACGCCAACGAGGTACTGGAAACTCAGCATTTGATTGAAATGGCGTATCGGCTTGCTAGCCAGGAAGATGCGGAAACCAAGCGGGTGCTGAAGGATTGCGTGATTCTGTTGGTTCATGCGAACCCCGATGGGAACGACTGGGTCTCGGATTGGTACATGCGCAAGAGTGACCCAAAGACTCGATCGACCGGCGGGTTGCCGTTTTTGTATCAAAAGTACTGTGGACACGACAACAACCGAGACTTTTATGCGAACAACATGTCGGAGACCAAGAACATAAATCGGGTTTTGTATTCTCAGTGGTATCCACAGGTTGTTTATAACCACCATCAAAGCGCTCCGGCGGGCACAATCATGTTTTGTCCTCCGTTTCGAAATCCGTTTAACTACAATATGGACCCGATGATTGCGATTGGGACCGACCTGGTGGGAACTCATATGCACCAGCGTATGATTGCGGAAGGTAAGCCGGGCACCGCGATGCGGAATACCACGCTTTATTCGACGTGGTGGAACGGCGGACTGCGAACTACAACTTATTTTCACAACATGGTCGGAATTTTGACCGAGACGTTTGGTAGCCCGAATCCGGGTCCGTTGCCGTTTGTGGAGAAGTACCAGATTCCTTCGACTGATGTTCCTTTGCCGGTTGAGGGTGGCAAGATATGGCACCTTCGAGATTCATTGGAATATGAGATTTCGGCGAATTACGCGATTTTAGACTATGCGTCTCGGTATCGCGAGCGGATGCTGTTTGACTTTTATCGAGCAGGTCGTAATTCGGTTGAGAGAGGTTCGCAGGACAGTTGGTCCCGCTATCCGTCTCGGATTGCGAAGTACGGGGCGGAGGCGCTGAAGAAGCCGGAGCTGAGGGATGCTCGATATTATGTTGTTCCGAGTAGTCAACCTGATTTTGCGACCGCGACCAAGTTTATTGAGAAGTTGATGCAATGTGGCGTGGAAGTGCAACGACTGACCAAGCGCACGGGCGACTGGGAGAAGGGATCGTTTGTGGTTCGGTGTGATCAGGCTTATCGCCCTCATATTCTCGATATGTTTGAGCCGCAAGACCATCCAAACGACTTCCAGTATCCGGGTGGGCCTCCGATTCCTCCGTACGATAATGCAGGTTATACATTGGCTTTTCAGATGGGAGTTCAGTTTGAGCGCGTTCTGGACCCAATGAAATATGAATTTGAAAAGGTGGATTTGGCGAGCCTTGGAAAGGCAATAAAGCTTCCGGGGGAGACTCGGGGGATATTTCTTCCCGCCAGCCAGAATGACTCGTTTACGATTGCAAATAGAGCGTGGAAGAGCGGTTTGGAAGTTGGTACATCGAATTGGGGATTCGAGATTCAGGGAAGCGAATTGAAACTTGATGAGATTACTAAGGGAATTGCGAATTTGAAGGTTACGACGAATGGTCCGGCGGGTGGCTTCTCGACGGCTCGGAAACCGAGAATTGCCCTTTGGGATCAGTATGGTGGCTCCATGGAGTCGGGTTGGACTCGATACATGCTGGAGCAGTTTGGCTATGATTTTGAGGTCGTTTATCCGCCCGATCTTGACCAAATGGACCTACGGAGCAAGTTTGACATCATTATTTTCCCGAAAGGATCAGGAGTTCGAGGGGGAGGTCGAGGAGGAGAAGGCGCTGTCGGTCAAGCTAACGATAACCGCCAAGAGGATATGACGATTCCTTTTCGATATCGGTCAAGAATGGGCTCAATGACGGCAGGAACAGTTGACCGGATCGAGGACTTTGTTCGGGAAGGCGGACATATTTTCTGCATTGGTTCAGCGGCAACCAGCTTTGCTCAGCAAATGAAACTGCCGGTGAAGTCCGCTTTGGTTGACGAAAAAGGAGCGGCGTTGCCGAACACCAAATTCTATATTCCCGGGTCAGTTTTGCAGGTCACTTTAGAGACGTCTTGGCTAACAAGGGGCATGGGAGTCGAGGTTGATGTGATGTTTGACAATTCACCTTCATTCAAGATTTCCGGAGATGCGAAGGCGGTTGGGGTGTTTCGCTCCAAAGCTCCGCTACGATCTGGCTGGGCATGGGGTCAGGAGGTTTTGGATGGAACTTCGGCGGTTGTTGATGTTTCGGTTGGGAAAGGAAAGGTTGTGTTGGTTGGACCGGAAATCCTATTTCGCGCTCAGAATCATGGGGCTTATAAGCTTTTGATGAATGCGATTTTGAGGGCTTCTTCCCAGTAGTTACTTTGCGACGCGGAAGCCTTGGTTGCTAAATGAGGCTTTTTCGCTGACGGAGCCAATGTCGACGGAATTGAAGAAGCAGCATGAGTTTTTGCTGCACCACCATGAGCCGCCTCGAGAATGCCTTTTTCCGGATTTTTTGTCGCTTGGTAGGCTTCCGGTGCAAAACTCGAACACGTTGCCATACATATCGTAGAGTCCGAGTTGATTTGGCAAAAATGAGCCGACTGGGGCGGTGAGCATGAATCCATCGGATGTGTCGGGCTGGAGATGGTTGCGACCATGCCAGACGTTTGCGTATTGACCAATTTTGGAGATGTCATCGCCAAAGAAATATTCG
>JBAXBU010000038.1:0-26763 GCA_037141835.1 Armatimonadota bacterium
CTTCAATTGAGAGCCCGTTACGGTCTTTCCGGATGAGTCAATTGCGTCGCTACTGATCTTTGCGAGGTCGCCAGTCTTGGGATCAACATACATTCGGATGTGGACCCCAGCTTTCTTTAGTGACAAAATGGACAAGGACTTACCGTCCATTTTGACCAGACCCGTAAGCAGTTTGACTTCGCTGGTTCGATCAAACATATCGAGAAACGGAATCTTTCGATTGAGGACGTATCGGGAAATTGGGGATGCATAGATTCCTTTGGCCCTAAGGACATCGAGAAACTTATCTGTTCCGCCATTGTAGGTTTTGGTTTCGCCAACCTTTGGAGACACAACTAATTGGGTGTTTGCTAAAGTCCAAGTACCCTTTGGCCCGGTTTCCGATAGTTTTCCTTTGCCGTAAGTTAATTGGTAGGTTCCATCATCGGATGTTTGGATTATTTTTCGACCATCGAGTCTACTGATTGATCGCCAAACCTTTTGGACAAATAACACAGATTTCCCATCCGTTTTCGATGGAATTGTTGGACGGGGAGCTAAACCCTTTACAACCTTAGCTCCGGCTGGAATAACTGGGACTTCTGAAGACTTTACGTATCTAAAATTCCAGTCCGATAGCGTTTGATTTCCAACCTTTAATTTGATTTGTGTTACTCGATAGCTATTGTCAAAGTGAATTTCAGAAAGAACATTCTTTTTTGGTTCAAAGAGCATGAGCGAACTACCGATTACACGCCATCGGTTGTCGGACTTTAGGTCTTTGAAGAAACTTGATCGCTGGGCAGAGCCAAGTAGCCAAGCAATCGGCTCGCGGTGAACAATGGCTACCTTTTGCCCTTCATCGGGCATTTTGGCCGGCTTTGGGTTCTTTACGATTGCAACCTGATTGAATAACTCATCGAAGAAACGTATTTCACTTGAACTCAGTTCAGCAATTTGTTGATTGGGCATTCCCAACCGACACGAGGTTGGAGAGAAGCTGACTTTGGTTGGAATTGCATTTGATGCTCCGTCTGAGACATAGACGCCGACATTGGTTAGCTTTTGATGGGCAACCTCGATTCGTTTGGCAATTGTGACTGCCTCAGGCGTGACAAGAAGGACCATTAGTGGTGCAAAGCTCATTTCTTAGTGTTTCCCCAAACCCGCGGGCGTTCGATTGCGTCCTAGCAATCCTGCGAGCGCCAACAACGTTACAATATACGGCAACATCTTCCAAATTTCTGACGGAATATCTAATCCAAACAACGGTTTTCCACTTAATTGTATTTGAACTGCAGTGGCAAGGCCAAATAATAGACAAGAAAGGGCGGCAGGAATGGGTCGCCAACCACCCAAAATTAATGCAGCCAAAGCAATGTAGCCACGACCCGAAGTCATGTCTTTTGTAAAAGTTGAGGTCTCTGAGACCAAGAGTGAGCCTGCCAATCCCGCAAAGAGGCCGGTAAAGATTAGCGCAGAGAATCGTACTTGTTGAGGATTGATTCCAAGTAGCCTCGCCTTATCAGGATCGCTTCCCACGCTCTTGTGTCTGAGCCCGAACCGCGTCCGATTAGCAACGACATACCAAATGACGGGCGAAACTAATGCAATCCCATAGTAGAACGGCAAAGGGAGCCGCTGGGCATCTGACAATGTGCCCTTTCCAAATCCTGAGCCATCTAAAAAGCTCGTGGCGCCAGACGCCAACAGATTGATTGCCATTCCAGAAATTATGTGGTCAATTCGATAGATCTGAGTTAACGTCCAATGGAGAAGACTGATGATTATTCCGGCAAGAATCGCCATCAGAACGCCTCCGATAGCTCCAAATTGAGGAGCAAAGGCGGCGCAAACAAAGCATGCCGTGAGCATTTTGCCTTCGAGACCAATGTTAATGACACCAGATCGCTCGCTTGCGTAACCTGCCATCGCCATCAATAACAGTGGCGAAGACATCGTGATTACCTGTAAAAGAAAACTAACCATTGGTAACCTCCTTTTTGCTGTACCGGATCGCTGCAAACATGAGAATAACTGCCGCAAGGATAACCGTCGTGATTCCCTTGTCGATCCCTAAAATTGCAAGGGCGGTTCCGCCCTTATTCAAGACCCCAAAAAAGAATGAGCTAATGATCAAATAGTAAGGATTCGATGAGGATAACAGGGCAACACCTAAAGCATCGAACCCATACCCGGTCGAGAATCCATCGTAAAAACGATGTTCAAATTGAGCGACTTGTAAGGCACCTGCAAGACCAGAAAGCCCACCACTCATCAACATCGCTTTTATCGTTACCTGTTTCGTTTTGACTCCGGCAAATTTGGCTGCCGTTGCGTTTGCACCTGTTGCCTTGAGTTCGTATCCTGCGATTGTCTTCTTGAGCCAATACGCCAAAACCAAAACACATGCTAGCCCCACTACAAATGACTGAGGAATTTCAAGTTCACCGATCTTGAAGAGCGGAGTTAACTGGCTGGTGGCTGGCATCACCGAAGTAGATGACGCTGGTTGATCTTTGCCCTTAAAAGGACCTGACACCAGGGCCTTGGTTAAGTTCCAGGCGATTGCATTCAGCATGATGGTCGTGATGACTTCATGCCCATTTCGATATGCCTTTATGAGACCGGCAGGCAATGCCCACAAGGCTCCGCAGACGACACCAACTACGCACCCAACAATGATGCCAACTGGGCCCCCAATTGCGATCATTGCCAAGCTGGCAAAACAGGCACCGATCGTATATTGACCTTCGGCACCAATATTGAAAAGCCCAGCCTTAAGGGCCAAATAGACGGCTGATCCAAGAATGAGCAGCGGCGTCATCTCCTTGATCGTTCCGGATAGCTTTCTAGCATCTCCAAGCGATCCAGTAAAAATCGTCGTGATGGCTTGAAAAACATTTGCCTTCACAATCAGCAGCGAGACGATGATTGCAATGATTGAGCAGACAAACAGAACCAGTACTTTTAGTTTCATCCTGCTCCCACCATGAGTTTCCCAATTGCTGCTCGATCACGGGCTTCTTCAGGTCTCGGCTCCGAAAGCTCTCCATGGCACATGACGACAATTCGGTCACAAAAATCGAGCAGCTCATCTAAGTCGAAGCTGACAACTATTGCGCAAGCTCCATCGTTACAAGCCCTTCTGATCTCCTGATAGACTTTTGTTGTTGAGTTGAGATCAAGTCCTCGGGCAGGTTGAAAGGCAAGGATCATTTGAGGATTGATTCGCAAGGCGCGACCGGCGACAAAGCGTTGTTGGTTGCCGCCGCTGAGGCTTCCAATTTCGTTGTCCAACCCGCCATGTTTGGTTCCGAACATTTCCGCCATGACAGGTGCTTCCTCTCGCGTAGATTTTGACAAGTTTGAAAATGCCGGAAGCCTTTGAAGTCCGAGGGCACTGTTTTCAAACAGCGACCACTCTTCAATAATTCCTTCTTCGTGTCTATCTTCAGGGATGACCCGTAGTCCTTCAAGGATTCTGGTTTGGCTCGTTTCCGTATCCCACTGGTTACCGTCGAATGAAAACATGCCGCTTGTGGGCTTCGCGACACCAATAAGGGCATGAAAGAGTTCTCGTTGGCCATTTCCATCAACCCCGGCTATTCCTACTAGCTGACCCGTTTTCACTTGCAATCCAACGTGCTTCACGGCTGAATCTCCCTTTTCACCTTTGACGGACAAGTTTTCGATGCTTAGTCGGACCGAATTCTTTGCCAGAGAAACTGGTTTTGGACGTTGAATGACTTCCCCGCCCACGATTTCCTCGGCCAATTGACTCGGTGTAACATTGGTTACTTCGTGGTCAGCAACTTTTACGCCGCCGCGAAGAACAGTAACTCGCTTGCAATGCTCAAAGACTTCGGTGATACGGTGCGTAACTACGATGATGGTTGCGCCATTGCTTGCAAGTTGCTTAAGGCTGTCGTAAAGAGCGTCGGCATCTTGGGGCGATAGCATGGCCGTTGGTTCATCAAGAATCATGATGCGACTCTTACGCCATAAGAGCTTGAGAATCTCGAGCTTCTGACCACCAGCCGGGCTCAAAGTTGATGATTCGGTGTTCCAGTTGAATTCGAACCCCATTGAGCTTGCTAACCTGTCGGCTCGTTCGCTCATTGTAGATTTGTTGAGGACTGCCGCCCCCTCAGAGCCGAGCACTAAGTTTTCAAAATTGGTGAGTTCGCCAATGATCCCGTAGTGTTGGCTAACCATTCCAATCCCTTGATTGATTGCATCGGCCGAGTTTTGAAACTTAATTGGATTGCCGTTTAGGGATGTAGTACCGGAGTCTGGAATCATGGCTCCATAGAGAGCTTTCATGAGAGTTGTTTTGCCCGCACCATTTTCTCCTACCAAGGCGTGAATGGTGCCCGCTTCAACTTCAAAGGTGACGTTGTCGAGGGCTTGAACCGTCCCATACCTCTTGGATATTTGTTGCATCGAGACGGCAAAAGACATTATTTTAGGTAGACCTCATAGAGGGCGGCAGTTGCCTCCTCTTCCCTTCCTTGTTTTTGTAGTTCTCCGAGAAGTCGGTTTGCAAGTTCCGTCATGGCAATTTCGATTCCGAGTTCTTTGGCCGCAGACTCGCAGTATCCGAAGTCCTTTCGTTGGTTTTTGACTGAAAATCCCGGGCTCCAATCTTGGTTCAGTACTTTGGCTCCGTAGTTTTCAAAAGCCCAACTTCCGCCGGCTCCGCCCCCGATCATGCTGTGCGCTTGATTAATGTCAAGTCCGGCCTTTTTGGCAAAGGCGATGCTTTCGCACAGACCGAGCAGAGCGCCGCCAACCGCAATTTGGTTGGCAAGCTTCATGACCTGCCCAGAGCCTGAATCGCCAACTCGTTCGGCTCGTTTGGTGTACGGCAGCATGATATTCATGGCGTGAACGACATCGTCATGATCGCCTCCACAGAAAATGGTGAGAGTTCCGCTTTGTGCACCAACTGACCCGCCTGTAATTGGTGCATCCACGAATTTTAAGCTTTGTCCCTTTAATTCCTTGTGAAGAGTTCGAGCCATTGATGGCTCGATAGTCGAGTGGTCAATGAACAAGGTTCCGGGCTTCGCATGGGGGACCATTCCTCGAACAACTTCGGCGACATCTTCGCTTCGTCCAACACAAGTGAAGATGACTTCGCAAGTTTCGGCGAGACTTTTCAAGTCTGGTGCAATTGTTGCACCTTGCTCTTGAAGTGGTTCAGATTTTGCCGCTGAGCGGTTCCAAACAGTGACTTGGTGGCCGCCTTTAATTAAGTGACCAGCCATGGGTCCACCCATGACTCCTAGCCCGACAAACCCTACCTTCGCCATCCCAGTAAAGGTACCGCAAAATAGTGTTTAGGCTCTACTTCAAAAACGTCAAAGCTCGATTCACACGTGCCGTTATCCGTTCGGGACCCAAGACTGTCATAAGTTCAAATAAGCCAGGCCCAGATGTCTTTCCGGTCAAGGCAACTCGAGTTGGATGGACGATAGGGCCAAGTTTCTCGAAACCACGAGCAGTTTGAAACTCAACAAGCTTCTCTTTGTATTCTTCGACCGAAAGTTGTTTTGTCCCACATTCTGACTTGAGGAACTCAAACAAGGCACGAACATGATCTTGCCCGAACCATTTTTCGACAGCTTTAGCATCCATTTCTGGCTCCTCAACAATGAAGAACTCGCAAGCCGCACCAAAGTCGATCAGGTTGGTAACCCGCTCTTGCTCTTCTTTGATGCATTGAAGGGCATAGTCCTCGTTGGTTTCGGCAAACTTTATCAGATTCTCAAACTGGGCAAAGATCTTCTTGCCGTCCTTTTCTGGCTGGTTCGGAATTCGATCTTCGTCGACAAAGTTTTCCCAATATTGTTTGGTGTACGGCTCATTGCAAAGAGCTTTCATTTCTGCCAAGACTGCCTCGGTAGTCATCGAGCGAATGCGGGCTCCGTTGAGCCAGTTCAGCTTCTCAATATCGAAACGTCCGGGCGAAGGTTGAAGACCAGCCAAAGTAAAGGTGCTGATTAGTTCCTCTTCCGTCATGTTCTCCAGATCACCACCGGGAGACCAACCAATGAGAGCGATAAAGTTCTTTAACGCTGACTTGAGATAGCCCTGAGCCATGTAATCAAGGACACGGGTTGCGCCGTGTCGCTTACTAAGCTTTTTGCCGTCTGCGCCAATGATGACCGGACAGTGGACAAAAGCAGGTGGCTCCCAACCAAACAATTCAAACAAGAGGGCATGAATTGGAGAAGTTGGAATCCATTCCTCACCGCGAAGGATATGGGTGATTCCCATCAGATGATCGTCAACCATCGCCGCGAAGTGGTAGGTGGGCATTCCATCACCTTTGATCAAAACTGGATCAGGCAGAACATTGGAATCAAACTCAATTCGACCACGGATGGCGTCCTGAACGACGATTTTACGATCCCGAGGGATCTTCATTCGGATGACGTATGTTCGTCCAGCCGCAATTGCATCTTCGACTTCACTTGGCAATGCATCGCGCCAATCTCCACCAAAGTAGCCAATCTGTTGTTTGTTGATTTGCTGAAATTCTCTCATTTGGTCAAGTTCTTCACTCGTGTCAAATGCCTTGTAGGCGTGTCCTTTTTCTTCCAGAATTGAAATGTACTTTGCGTAGATTCCTGCTTCCTTTCTTTCCGACTGGCGGTATGGTGCAAACGGACCACCAATGTGGGGACCTTCGTCAAACTCGATCCCTACCCATCGTAAAGTTTCGACAAATTCTTGCTCGCTTTCTTCGTTGTATCGGGCCCGGTCGGTGTCTTCGATACGGAAAATGCATTGTCCACCTTCGTGTTTTGCAAACAGAAAATCGAACAACACGGTGCGCAACGCGCCAACGTGAAGGAGTCCCGTAGGACTTGGGGCAAAGCGAACACGAACTGACATTATTTGTATAAGGGTACCGCCCAAAGACCTAGTGACGAGCCGAAAGGGTACAACCTAACGTAATTATCGAATTCAGTAACTAACATGAGTGAAGCAGCTGCCTGGTATTACGTCGGTTCATTTGGACAACTTGGTCCGCTCACGCTCGAACAAATGGAGGAGCTGATCGACGGTGGGGTCATCGAAAAATCGACGTACGTGTGGAAGCCAACCATGAACGACTGGCTACCGGCAGGAAATGTAACCGACTTGATGACCGCGTTCAAGCTTATTGAACCAATGGCAAGTCCACCGCCGGTACCAGGAATGGTTCCGCCACCGGCAGTTCGCCCTCAAACTGTTCAAAATCACATTCAAGCTCCCGTTCAGTTTTCCCAATCCTCTTCACCATCAAGATTGGTGTCCATCCAGCCCCAAGGCTATGCTCGGACGCTTCATTTACCACGAAGTGATAAGAGCCGAACCATTTCTGGGGTACTCCAACTTGTTATTCCGGGCGCTGGACGGATGTACCTTGGGTATGCCGCCCTTGGAGTCATTCAATTCATCATCACCTTTGCAACTTGTGGTTTTGGATACTTTTGGTCACTTGTGGACGGAATTATGATCCTCAGCGGAAAAGTTGGAATTGATGGATATGGTCGTGCCTTAGAAGACTGACGGTATCGAATTCCCTTTTCATACGTCAGAATAGAGTAAGAAACGAATGAAAGCATTTCGGTTGATCATTGGTATTGGATTGGCATTCATGGTTCATGCAATCGCATGGGCACAGGAAGCTCGTATCGTTTTCAAAATTGAAAACAAGGGAGAATTCACCATTACGTTGAATTCAAAAGCCGCTCCAAAAACTTGTGCTCATATTTTGAGCCTCGTCAACCGAGGTTTCTATGACGGTTTACGATTCCATCGCGCCGAGAAAAAGCCAAAGCCATTCCTAGTCCAAGTTGGTGACCCAAGCACTCGGAATTCAGATCCTGTCGCAGACGGACAATTTCGTGGAGGTTCGGGCGGCGGAATTGGTAAAGAAGAAAGCGGTCTACAAAATGAGCTAGGCGCAGTTGGGTTGGCCTCCATTCCAGAAGAAGGAATTCTCGGAGACAGTCAATTCTACATTTTGCTATCCCCAGCTAAGTTCCTTGACGGAAAGTACACGGTCTTTGGGAAGGTCACGAGCGGCATGCAAGTTGTGCAAAGCATAGAAAAAGGTGACCGTATCACTTCAGCAAAAGTCAATCGGGGTGCTTGATAGGCTAAAATCTCACAGTGCAGTTGATCAAGGCCCTTGTATTACGCCTATCCTTTGGTGTTGTTAGCCTCCTGATCATTTCATTTGTCACATTCGTGGCATCCTCCATGGCTAAAGGTGATCCGGCTCGATACATTGCCGGTGAAAAAGCAACTGAAGAAACCTATCAGCGAATCTACAAACAAATGGGGCTTGATCAACCTCTCCTAGTTCGTTACGGAAAATACATAAATGGTCTAGCTCATGGAGACTGGGGGCAAAGCTATCAAGGCACCCACGAGCCCGTTTCTGACATTTTAAAGCGGTCGATGCCAATGACTGCGAAGATCGCATTTTTATCCATCACTTTGGCGTCAATAGTCGGTATCACCTTAGGCACGATTGCGGCAGTCCGAGAGAACCGTTTTACGGATCGATCAATACTCACGCTCTCGACTCTAGGGGTAACTCTGCCAAATTTTGTCTTGGCTCCCGTCCTTGTTTACATTTTTGCCGTGAAGCTCAATCAGTTGCCCGTCGGATGGGAATCTGAGCTTAGAGGACCAGAATGGATGTATCTTCTGCTTCCAGTGATTGTCCTTTCTCTTCGCCCAATGGCGATGCTCACTCGATTGACGCGAGCCTCGATGGTCGAAACCCTTCGACAAGAATTCATTCGAACTGGAATTGCGAAAGGTGTTCCGCCATTTCGTTTAATCACTAAATATGCCCTGCGAAATGCGATTCTTCCGGTCATTACAACCATTGGAACGACGTTTGGATTCCTTCTTACTGGATCGTTCGTCGTCGAACGATTCTTTATCATCCCCGGTATCGGCAGCAAAACCATTGAATCCATTCTTAGCAATGACATTCCGGTTATTCAGGCATGTGTACTTGCGACGGGCTTCATGTTTGTTGTGGTGAACACAATCGTCGACCTTTCCTTGCCAATCCTTGACCCACGAATCAGAGAGGCTCAGGTTTGAGAAAGAAGAAACTCAAGGATCCATTGGTATGGGCAGGCATTCTGTTCATGGTCTTCCTCATACTTTTTGCGATCTTTGGACCGTTGATTCCAACCGATGGAAAAAGCAATCCGGTTTTTGACCTTGTGGGCGGCACTCACCTTCCGTACGGTAGTCAACATGCCATTTTAGGAAGTGATGAAATCGGGCGCTCATTCTTACAAAGAATTGCCTATGGGGCGCGAATCAGCCTATTCATTGGCTTTATAGTT
Source organism: Armatimonadota bacterium (assembly GCA_037141835.1). Classification (GTDB taxonomy): domain Bacteria; phylum Armatimonadota; class Fimbriimonadia; order Fimbriimonadales; family Fimbriimonadaceae; genus Fimbriimonas. The sequence goes on from JBAXBU010000038.1 coordinate 9,354, forward strand.
CAAGGCATTAACTTAACATTCGGAGTCTTTATCGGTGTAGTAAGCGCATTTGCGCCCAAATGGATTGCAGTACCAATCATGAGGCTAACCGATGGCATGTTTGCCTTCCCTGACATCTTGCTTGCTATTTTGATTATTGGAATACTCGGACCAGGCATCCTTCCGGTCGTCGTTGCATTGTCCATTACAGGTTGGCCGTCAATTGCTCGTCTCACGAAGACTCAGCTTGCCACCATTAAAGAGAGGGAGTTTGTCGTCGCGGCAAAGGCCTCAGGAGCACCGACTTGGTATTTGGTGATAAAGCATCTCTTGCCCCAAATGTCGGGAATTCTTCTTGCTGTTTCGATGATCGAGCTTGCTGGTACGATCCTGGCTGAAAGCACTCTAAGCTTCTTAGGAATTGGTGTACAGTTGCCAACTCCTAGCTGGGGCGGTCTTATCAACAACGCACGGGTTCAATTGAACTCCTATCCAAGCGAAATCATCGCGCCGTGTCTTATTCTTAGCCTTACGATTTTCTCGTTGAACTTTATCGGTGACGGACTCCGGGCCTATTTCGACCCGAAGTCCAGTAATGTCTAGCCTTTACCGTTGATAATCTCAACTGCCTTTGCAAACTGAGCATCCTTGTCCATGGTTGCGGCTTCGAACTCAATATCAGGGTTAAGCTCAACCTTGTAATCCGGCTGAAGTCCACCACTGATGTATGCGCCGTCTTCATCAACCTTTCGGCTCAAAGCACCTGATTTTGGTAGGAAGTAGTGAGCAATGGTCATCTTGATACCCGCTCCATCACGCTGACTGAAGACTGTTTGCACCGAGAACTTGCCGTAGGTGTGATCTCCCACCAATTTGGCTTTCCCGTAGTCTTTCAGGGCTCCCGCCATAATTTCCGCTGCACTTGCCGAATCTTCGTTCACCAGTACGACGACTGGATAGTTAAAGTTATGGAGTTGGCCAGTTGGAGTGTCGTTGGTCTCATCGGCACCTTCTCTAAACTTCAACCGAACAATGTTCTTGCCTTCAACCCACTTGCCGAGCATGGAGACTGCGGCATCGAGTGCACCACCAGGATTATCTCTTAAGTCAATAACTAATCCTTTCAGGCCGTTTGATTCCACCGCTTGCAATTCATGTTCAAATTGTTCCGGGACTTCCAAGGCAAAATTGAGAATCTTGATGTATCCAACTTTTTGACTCGCGATAAATTTGCTTTCGACGTTCGGCGGAATAACCTTTTCGCGTGGCATCGAAAATTCGAGCGGTGCAACGGCTCCTGGTCGAGAAATCTTGAGTTTGACAATCGTTCCTTCTTTGCCTTTGATCAGCATCACGATGTCATCTGATTGCATTCCTGCGACGACTTTTCCATCAACCGCAACAATCAAATCTCCGCCTTTGATCCCAGCCCGTTTAGCTGGACCATCACCGAACACAGAAACGACTTTCACACCAAGCGGATCGGGCAATAGTCTTGCACCGATACCATAGAATTTCCCTTGGGTTTCGTCGCGGAATTCGTTGTTGACCTTCGGCACAAAGAAGTTCGTATGAGGGTCGCCTAGAGAAGCCACGAGACCTTCCATTGCTGAATACTTCAGTTCCTTTTTATCGGGACGCTTGATGTAGTCAGCCAAAATCCGGCTGTAGGTTTGCTTAAAGATTGTTTCTTCTGACTCAGTCCCAGTGTTTGTCTTGATTCCCAACAGTCGATCTCGGTTGGATGGCTTGAATTGACCATGCTTGATGTCTCGCCAATAAAAGCCGAAAGAAAAACAGGCAGGAAAAGCCAACATCACTCCAAGTACCTTTGCAAATTTCATTTCTCACCTCCCTTTCCAGTTGGGACATTTTGTGGGGCACCTGTCCTGAACAAGCCCGTCGTTAACGTATAGCCACTGCCGTCGGGAAGTTGGCAGATGTCATGATGGCGTCGGCTATTTCCCATTTCCGAACCACTGAGAGTTGCGAATCCTTTTGAAGACAACGAAAGGGCAAAAATTTCGGCAGCGTCCCTTGTCGATGGATCAACAATCAATTTGATCTTCGGTGGCTTCGAATTTCCAGTATCGGTTTTAAAAATCACCGGTGTGGCTTTCTTTTCGTTGCTAAAATAACCATAGGTACTAGCGGGAGCTACAACGCTTAAACATTTTCGCATTGTTTCATAGTCCCCTAGCACGTTATTGCGGAGATCAATGGTGATCTGGGTCTTACCAGAAACATAACTCTTAAGGGCGTCAACTTCTCCCGAAGTAAAGGTCAAGACAAAGGCTCCATTGACTTCCTTAAGACCCGGAACGTCATAAACGCCTTTCGCCAATCGAGTGTCCACAACGGTTCCATTTCGATCAAACTTTACGTGCATTGTTCCCTTTTCCCCGCTGATCAATCGCTCTTTTGCGCGGACGGGAGTAACGCTTTTTTCTAATTTTGCCTTGATATCCTTGCGCATATCGTTGATTGTTTTGAAATCAATCTTTTTGGCAAAGAAGTCTTGCTGTGCCTTTCTGAATCTAAGAATTTCTTCGGAATTCAGTACCCAATGATCATCGACTTCGGTCACGAGGTCTCCTACTTTCACACCTGCTTTGTCCGCAGCCGAACCGAGGGCAACGGAAACAACGGCTAACCTTGGTAACGATAAATCAGCTTCACCTGGTGTTGGCTTAATGTCGGTTTTGATGGATTTAAAATCAAGCCAAACGCCTACGCCGTGGTACTGACCAGCTCGTGCATTCTTGTACGCCGTGAATTCATTTGGATTAAAGAATTGACTATTGATATCAGCTAGCCCTACAATCATTCCCCGAACGGCTCCACTCAGAAGCTTTTTGTCGTCGGTGATTGGGTCAACGTATTTGTCTTTAAGCAGGCCAGAAATACCAACATAGTAATCAGCTTCTGCAATATCAAACTGTTCGTCTTTAGACGCCATGAGCCCGGAACTCGCGGTTTCCGGCATGTCTCGCTTTTCTCGAACATTTAGACCAGCGATCGTGCTAACCAAAAGTCCAACAATGATTCCGGCCGATGTGAGGCTTTTCATAATTCTTTGATGTGTAATTTACAATACGCTAGACAGGCGCATCCAGCTTCACCACTCTGGCTTGGTGTCTTGGAACTTCACTTGCGTTTGTTGAGAGAAATGTATGTACGATGGCCAATGCCTGTTCGGTTCCTATAACCCGTGAACCTAGAGCCAATATATTGGCATCGTTGTGTTCTCGTGCCATTGCCGCCATGTATTCCGTATTGCATAGAGCGCACCGCATGTTCAAATGTCGATTCGCACGAATGCTTACTCCAATCCCTGTCCCGCAGATCAGAATTCCGTAATCTGCTTTACCCTGCTCTAGTACTTTTACCAGTTCGTCCGAGGCATCGGGATAATCGTACGAATTTGTGTCTGGCGCTCCTACCTCATCGCAAATGTGCCCCTGAGCCATGAGTTTTTCGACCAACCACTTTCGCAGGTCAATTCCTGCATGATCCGAGCTAAGGACTAATCTCATTTGATCCCCGCGGCCAATTCTCGAATTGATCGAATTGGACTCTCTTTTAGGCGAGCAAGTATGTCACTCGGTATCTTCCAACGACCGTTAACTGCTCCCTCAAGGAATGCTTGTTGGATAGCCGGATGCTTGTCAGCAAAGATGCTTTGAATCTCTCCATCTTGAACATCCTTTTGAGTAGCAAAGTTTTTGATTGCCGAAAGCCGCACATAGGGATCCTGATCAACGATCATCTTCTGGAGGAACTCTCGCAGATAAGGATGGCTGGTACCTAGGGCGTACGGTATTCGCTCGCGTAGGCTCGGCGAATCGTCAGCAAGGCTGCCAAAAAGCTTTTCCTTCGGTATTGAATTTTTCTCAGCCAGCATTTGTAGGCATGTTAGGCGGACAGACTCACAAGGATCATTTACCATCAGAAACTCGAGTCTCTGAGCATCGACTTTGACAATTGGGTCCAAAAGACCAATTGCGGTCAATCTCAGAAGGGCCATTTCTTGGCTAGTCGAGGAGAGCAACATTTGGTGGCATCCCTCCTTTTCCTTGACGTTCGCTCGTTGTAATGCACCAAGAGCGGTCATGGCGCTTTGCCGAACTCGCCAACTGTCACGAACAGTGTTTCCTACGACTGAATCAAACTTAGCGTAGGAAGGATTCATTGCAGTGTACAAAAGGGCTACTTCCCGTGCGGCCTCGTTTGGCGGAGCAACAAGAAATTTGCCCAGTGTTACCAATTGGTCTGGTGTCGGTTGATTCGAAAGGACAAGCTCAAAATAAGCTTTTGTTGCGTCGTGGGCTACACCAGCATCGAGGTCTGAACAGGTTGCGAGCAGGGTTGATTCAAGTCCCTTCAGTCCTTTGATGAGTTCAATATTGGCCAGCGCTTTTCGCTTCGATGTCTTGTTACCAGCGGTAAGAGCTAGCTTAATCGAAGCTTCATCATTGGTCAAAGGAACTGCCGGATTCACCGGGATGGGAACGTTTGATGTTTCAGAAACCAATTCAAAATTTCGGAAGTCGCACTGGACTAACTCCGATCTCATCCTTGTTTTGCCAATAGCTAAGGTGGAAGCACCGATGGTAGCTCCTTCAACTCCTTCTTGGGGAAATGGCACCGTGACGGACTGCCAATTGCTTTCCGGTGCATACGGAATCATTCCAGGTTCGCCGCCAAAGTTAACTTCTAATCCGGTTCCATTTTTTAGCTTTAACTTGACGCTGATTGGATTTGGGTTTTTAGAGCGGAATTCAAATCTCAGGCCCTTTTGGGTGCTCCATTTTTCTGACGGCGGCAGAGCAAATTCACCTGCCCGAAGAATGCTTAATTCACTATAGTTCAGCACGCCATCGACCACTTTCAAATTGGCTGGACTTTCAATTGCTGCCATCTCTGGTCCCCGAAAAGCCCTTCCCGGCTGACGCAAGGTTTGTTGGGTCCATGTTGAGACCATGTCAGAATCATTTCGAAAATGAGGATCAAAGAGTTGCTGAAATTCACCTCGCATGGTGACTAATCGATCCATGAGGAGGCTTTTTGTATCTTGGCCAGTGAATCCAGCGGAAAAACCACTGTAATGCTTGTTCAGTCGGCTGAATATTCCGGACTGAACCAAGTAAAACAGTGACTCCTCAAGCCACATGTCTTGGCTTGAACCCCCAATATCGGACATTCCATGGACGGCATAGTCATCGTTTGTACCAGGCAAATCTTCTACATGAGAACTGGAAATTGCAACAACCGATGCGAAGGGTCCACGGTCTGTCGAATCATCGGATTCGAACTTGCTTTTATTGAATTCACTATTGATGTATTGCTTGAATTCCTGAATATTGTAAATCGGCTCGGCAATAAAGCGCGGGACGACTTCAAGGCTTATTGTTCCATCGGAAACAACGGCAAACAGGCTCTTAAGTCTAGCGATCGCTTCAATGAGTCGGAGTCTATCTCTCGACTCCAGTGTGTTTGAAAATTCAGGATTTGAGAAATCTCGCTCTGCAACGGCCAAGAGAACCTTTAATTTCAGTGCTCCCGGTTTAATGTCGGGCACCGCCAAATTGGACCAATCTCGCCCGACTACAAGTGGTTTCCACTGCAACTTCTTGTCATCAGTGCTCAAATACTTGAATATTGAACTGTCCTGAAGGATTGTGGTGATATCCAAATTTGGCTTTGGGAATTGCGCATTTTGGATCGCGGAAGGATTCCTAGGTCCAAGTACAACACCCAACAAAATAAAGGATGAAAGCATCTATCTAGCCTACTACAAGACTTCAAAGAGTCGAATATCATTTTTGGACATTGCATGTCCATCGCCGCGAGTATATTGCAAAGATTTTCGGTGCCCAAGGCTGCTGAGATCACTCGGCATCATCGCAACCATATCCAAAACAACCTGCTTGATCTTTTCAGAATTGGCTTTGAAGACTTCAAGTACATCGGTAGCGTTAACTGCCTCAGTTCCTGCATGAACTCCACTATCGTAATCGGTGATTAATGATATGTTGACTACTGCGATTCCTAGCTCGTGACAAAGATAAGCCTCAGGGTACTGAGTCATATTAATGACATCCCAGCCTTGGTCATGAAACCACTTCGATTCCGACTTAGTACTAAATCGTGGTCCTTGAATTACTACGACGGTTCCACCATCGTGACAAACGATCCCATTCTTACGAATACACTCAACCGCGATTCGTCGAAGTTCCTTGTCGTACATGTCTGCTGGCGAAACGTGAGTGACGATTGGGCCATCGTAAAACGTGTCAAATCGACCTGAAGTGCGATCAACAAACTGGTCACAAACAACAAAGTGGGTTGGCTCAACGTGCTTCTGCAATGATCCCGCGGCACATGGACTGATAATAGCCTGACAGCCGAGTGATCTCATTGCCCAAACATTGGCTCGGTAATTTACTTTATGAGGTGGAATGGTATGGTTTCGGCCATGCCTTGGTAAAAAGGCCACCTTGCGACCAGCCAGAGTAGCTAGGAATACCGAATCACTTGGAGGACCATAGGGCGTGTCAATCTTAGCTTCCTCAACATCGGTCAATAAGCTATAGAATCCAGATCCGCCGAATACTCCGATTTCTGCCTTTTGCGTCATCACTTTTTACCTTCTCCTAGCATGATCATTTTGTGAGCCCCATAAATGAATTTTTCGACCCGCATTCCTCTTCGAATACAAACATCTTGTTCAATACCAATAATCTTTGAATTCTTTATGGCAGACAAACCACTAAACCGAGAATCGGACAAAAAGTCTTTCGATGCACCGGCGACGATAATCCAATCGGGGTTTTGACTCAAAAGCCACTCAGGGTTAAGCGTCTCAAACTTATTTGAGTCCGGCCCTAAGAGAGTTGCCCCGGAGATTCTTACCATGTCAGCTTGGAACGACTTACTACCGGCCAGCATATGATGCCCGCTCAAGTCCGGAATAACCATAATCGCGGTAATCGGTCGAGGAGGTCTATCACCGAGCGAAGCCTGGATATTTTTTCGAAGTCTGATAACGTAATCGTTAATAGTTGCTTCACCAGACAGCAAATTGCCGAGCTCATACATTTCTTTAATATGGCCCTCGACGTTAGGGGCTCCCAGGGGCAAAACCTTCGCGCCAGTTTGCTTGAGCTTCTCCACTTCTGTTGATCCATATAGGTCGCGATCATACAAAATTAGATCTGGCTTCTTGGACTCAATAAGTTCATAGTTGGGCTTAAGGTCAGCAACCACTTCAACATCCCGTACTTGGATCGGGAAGTCACACGCCTTAGTTCTGCCGCGAATAGGAATGCCAGTCAAAGCCATGAGTTCAGTTGTACTTGGGCTCAGGCTAATAACGGAACGGTATACGGTCGTTCGCGGTTCGCCACCAAAAGTAACTGGCTGCTTACAGCCGACAAGAAGTAAAAGCGCAATAAAAACGCTACCGAGCAATTGCTTGCGCATAGACATCATTTTGTACCGTTGGACCCTTTAATTGCCATGAATCTCAGCTTATTTCCGTACGACTTTGAATCGGCGAGAGTTACTGAATTTTGTCAGCACCCCTCGCTTACCAAACGCTATTACACTTACTTGATATTCCCCTGACAGAACATCTTCGCTAAAATTCCATTCAAAGGTCTCACCCTTTGCGCTGAAGGCTCGAAGATATCGGGTTGGAATCTTCTTAGGGTCAGCGTTCGTAATCATGACGATTTCAACTCCGTAGTTCGTGGCATCAGGAACTGCATCCCACTTAAAGGTCACAGAATCTTTCGAAGTTTCACCGTTTTCAGGAGCAGTTAGATTCACTCGACCCATTTCGGCCGGAGTTTTTCCCGGAGGGTCTTGAACAGCAGGAGTCTTCACAATTGGACCATTTTTCGTCGGAGCAATTGTTGTCGAGAATGAAGAATCACCAATTCCAGCAGTCCCAGTTATCGCCAACATGATAGATTTGGCACCTTTAACTCCGACATCAAATTTGATCGGCTTTTGACCGGAAACCGCCCGGATTTCTTGGAGTAATTCGCCATCAATCGATATGGCAATGGTTGCCTCGCCAGTGCCTTCTGTATCGGTATCTGGAATTCCAAACTGCCCTCGGAATGACATTGATCCTTTCGGTACCGAATAGACAAGTCGCCCTCCTCGATCTGGAGTTGCATCGCCCTGAGGAACAAGTAGTACTCCTTCGCGGAGGACAACGCCACCCATAGAAAACTCTTTGGAAAACTTGAAAACTGATGACTTTGTAACCTGAGTTACGGGAGCCATGTCAACCAGCTTTACTTCAGGCTTCTTGGACGTTTGGGCAGATGCTAAGACAATTAGAATTGGTAATGCGCTTATCATGTGATTTCAGTTTAGTGGATATCGTCTCCTCGAAGCGGGTCAGCACCGGGGTCGCCTTTTTTAGATGGGTCGGCTTTACTTGGTTCATCACCACGGAGGTCAATTGGCTCATCCGCACCTTTCTTTTTAGGCTTTGGCTCAGGCTTCGAATCCTCATTAGTGGGTGCAATAGGGTCGTTTTCCCTAATGCGCGGACGCGAATCGTCCATGTTAGAGTCTGGAGCTGATTGATCAAAGGGCGGTGGATCTTCATCATTTCTCGGACGAGGATCGGATGGAAAATTCTCGTGATCTGGTTGAACTTCCTGTACTGGATCACTGTTTTGCTGAGGCATTGTCCGCGTTGTAGGTTGAACCGTGGTCCGAACGCTTGCATCTGGACCATTTGACCGAAGGACTGACATTACGCCAAGGGTAAGCAGTGAAGTCGCAATGAAAGCAGCAAGGCAGTACATGACGACTTGGTTCATCGGCATATTTGTTTTCTGCCCAAATCCACCAATTGATCCTGGTTGTGGTTCTGGGATAGTGGATTTTGGCTCTGGGACTATTGCCTCGACTCTTGGAAGCTCCGTTTCACCAGTTAGTGGCGCCTGATCATTGGAAATTCGGATGGTTCCATCCGCTTCCCTTTGGACATCTGATGCGCCAAGCATATTGCCGCTCGCATCGTAGTGCACCATTCTCTCGTTTCCAAGAAAGTCCTTCTCTAGCCTGCTATACCCACCGTCGTTCATGCTGTTTACAAGTATAACGCTGTCTGGTATTTCTTAGTTTCTAGAAAGTGAAGCAGAACAGCTAACAACCGAAGATTAGTGCAGCTTGAAGCCGATAAAGTTCATTGGCTTCGAAAAGTTCCACAAAAAATGGCAGGGGCAACAGGACTTGAACCCGCGACCTACGGTTTTGGAGACCGACGCTCTACCAACTGAGCTATACCCCTGCGTGGAACAGAGATTTTACCTCACCCGGAATCAAGTAGGGAAAATTACTCTGGTCTAACAAAGTTCAATCGCGCACAATTTTCGAGTGAGCTGTACTCTCTCGACCCAACCAAGATCAACGTAACACCATTTGCACGCCATCCAACTGCGTTGGTTGAAGCTTCAATTTGACCATAGTAGTACTGTCCATCCGCGCTTGGAGTCATTCCCTCGAAGCTGCTGGTTTGCGGAAGAACAATTAAATAGAGACTTCCATCAGCATCCTTTAGGTCATACCTTTGGGCGGGTAGCCCGTTGATATTGCCACTCGTGACTGAAACAAGGTTGACTTTCGAAAGATTTCGATCAGCATGTCGAAGCAACTGATCAAGTTGAGCGTTCCGAGACGCCTTTTCGGGGCCAGAATGCCTAGAACTTGAGAATATTCCTGCTAGTGAACTTCCATCGACTGAAACAGGGGCTTGTCGAGCATAGCCACCGCCGATCAAGACGATTAGCGCAACTGCCGTTACAAATCCCCAAGAGTATCTCGTAATAAAATTGCCTGACTTTGCCACCCGATCAATCGCATCCAACCGGCCCTTACAGTTGGCCCAAACATCGTCACATTGCATGTTTGACGAACGACCAAGTGCTGCCTTGAGTCCTTTAATCGACGCAACTTCAGCTTGACTTTCCTTGCATTCAGCAAGGCGTAATTCAACTTCCTGACGTTCAGCGTCTGGCAGTTCACCGTCAACATATGCGTGCAATTTACTTAATTCGATCATAGATCGTAGCCTTCCTTAATAAATCCCTCTTTGAGGGCATAATTCTCCAGATTTCTCCGGAGCATCGCTCGACCACGAGCAATTCGTGATCTTACCGTACCAATTGGTACTTCTGTCGCTTCTGCGATCTCTTGGTAACTCATTTCTTCGATGTCGCTCAAAACGACAGCCAACCGAAATTCATCAGGTAGTTTTTTGAGCGCATTTTCAACTTCAGTGCCAACCAGACCATCAAACAATTGTCGATCGGGAATCTCAGATTCCATAGACATTGGCTCAATGACATTGTCTTCCTCAAGAGAGGTCAATTGAGGTCCACGTTGCCGGGATCGATACTTGTTGATGTAGAGGTTGGTGACAATGCGGAGAATCCAAGCTTTGAAGTTGGAGCCGTCAAATCGGTCAAACGCTTCGTATGCTCGTACAATGGCTTCTTGAGTTAGGTCTTCGGCTTCCTCACGACTGCGAGTCAATCGTAAAGCGGTGCCGAACACAGAACTGAACGCCCGCTCTGCGTGGCGCTCGAAAGATTCCCTTTTTGTATCTCGTTTTCCGAATAGCACCGGTCGGGCGAGTCTACCTGCCGACTCCTTATGCGGTGATTTTCCGAGGGTAACGCTTGCAACAAAAGCCATATTAATATTCTCGCTTTATAGGCAACAAGCTAGAATTCCCAAGAGTTCCGAGTTCTGGAAATTTATGCAAATTTGCGGTCATCACACAACCGGGAATACTTCAAAAAAATGTAGCACAAGTTTTAGGGGCTCAAATTTCTCCGCAATTAGGAGGTGAGAAGAACCCGAAATTTCGAGGTTGCCGGGTTCCTACTTTGAATTACTAAGGCCACCCGTATATAAGCTTTAGGTCTATCCTTTTGACAAATTGTCCTGACTTCTGCCTCTATAAGGCAAGCTGTTTCCGTTTAACCGAGAGACTGCTTATCCAAAACATGCCTAACTTGGCGGTATCTCTTAATGTTGTGATCAGGACTTCTCACGAATTTCGACAACTCGATTCATCGCAGGATAGTTGTCATGCGAAATCTGTTCTCTTCGGTTTCCGGTGATTCGGTAGACCGAGACGTTGAATCCATTTTTGCCGGTATTCCGAATTCGGCGTCGACCAGATTCGGCGCCAAACTCGAACGTTTGAGGGACTTGAAGGTCCTTTACGACCGACACAACTTCGGCACCAGATTTGGGTTTTTGTGACCCTACTATGCTCACTAGAAGTCGCGTTCCTTCTACCCTACCTTCGATTCTTACAGGGTACGGATATGGGTTGCGAAATCGAAGATCAATGTTCGTGAAAGCCACGGCCGCGTCTCGACCCGGTGGAACATACGCGGGTTGGAATCGGTGGCGATTCCTTTCGACAATTTCCATCCCGGCTAGAAGTGCGGCATTGTACAGGGTAGTTGAGGTCTGGCAAACACCTCCGCCCCAATCGTCAATCAATTGTCCGTTATAGCTTACGGGGGCTTTTCGATAGCCCATATCGCGAGAGAATGAGCCGACATGAGTGTTGAATGAGAAGGTTTCGCCCGGCTCAATTTTTGCGCCAATCAAGCGCGATAGGGCAAGGCGGGCATTGTGTTTTTGACCAGAACTCCGCTCAGCTAGAGATGTAGAGTAGGCTCCTATTGTGACCTCTCCTGGCACGGCTAGTAAGGCAGCACTACCGCCTAGAAGCGCGAGACCGGCTCCAATGGCTCCTTTGACAGCACGTTTCATTTGGTCACCTCAACGACAAAGTCACCGGTGCTTGCATGCCTTGACGGATCATACATATTTGCGATGGTTGTGGGCAAGCTCCGAACTTTTCCGGCTTGCTCGGCCCGCATCGTGTAGGATATTTTGCTGATTCCGCTCGGGATGGAGGTCGCAAAAAAAGCCAGGTGATCGTCCCGCATGACGGTTCGAGACCACCAATTGTTCCACTCCTCACCATCGCCCAACTGATCTCTTTCTTGCACTCTACAGGAGCTTGGTGTGGGTTCCTCGATCATCAAATACTTGCGGCTCACATTTGATGTAATCGTGAGCTCAACGCGAATCAACTCTCCAGACTTGAAGGTTGCGACTGGCGACTTACTTGGGAGTAGTCTTTGTGTTCCATTTTCAAGGCTTCTAGTTTCGAGTCGATAATATTGTCGTTCGACTTTAAGACCCTTGTCGGAAGTCTCAGGGGCAAGATCTGGTGCTACATCCAATGACCGCAGTTCTGCGGAATAGTAGCAAGATCCAGCTCCTTGTTTTCGGATTTCGATCTTGACCTCACCAGTGCCCAGTTTGTTACGTGGAATCTCAATTATCCAATCTGGACTTGAAATAGTAGACGGCGACATTGAGACCGTTCTCAATTCTTTTCCATTTACCAAAACGGTCACAGATGATTCTGCGGTGAGTTCTTTGGTGCTTGCTAAGTAGGCGGTGAGTCCGATCAATGAATAAGCGGTATCACGGGTTGAAGACCACATGTCACCTTTCTTTGAGCTCCTTAGGTGGCGAACAATTCTTGGAATGATAGGATCTGTTGGTCGAATGGTGACGAAGGACACTAAGGCAGTTGCAGAAACCTCTTCACCCCAGGCGTATTCTTCCTCGGACCAATAGGCTAGGTCAGTTCCCTGAGCCATTTTGTTGAGCTGATCTAGGCATGTGATTGCCTTATCACTTTGCCCAGCAACGTGATATGCCAGGGCCGCATTTGCGAGGGTAGCCGGGGTTAATTTTGAAATGTCTACGGTTGGAAGCGTCGGGATTGCTTCCGTCTTTCCAAACCTTATCAGACTATAGGCCAAATAGAACCGATCCCTAAGCGAATCTTCTTTTACAGGAGTTTTGAGCCTCTTTATAGACCACTCAAAAGTGCTTTCCAGGTCAAGTTTGGACACATCTTGCCCCGCCATTTTGGCTCGATCAATTCCATCTAATACCAAGGCAGTCATGAATGGGCTTGATTCGTCGTATTCCCACCAGCCAAATCCACCATCGGAGTGCCTCATGTTTTCAAGCCTCGACAATGAGTCTTGAACAATTTTTGGCAATTCATTCAACTTCTCGGGTTTCGGTAATCCGAGATCACGAACTGTCTTGTCTACAAGAACACTCGGCATAAATCGACTCATCGTTTGCTCGACGCATCCGTATGGAAATCCAATTAGCCCATCAAGCGAGGAAACTAAGTCTCCGGCAAGCGTTGGATTTAGAGTTATTTTGAGTGAACCGAAATTAGGATCGGCCGATGGTTTGATCGGCAATGTAAATTCGGTTGACCCTTCTCCAGATTTTCCTTCGAATTCTTTTCGACCATGAGGAGTGACTGATACGGACTGGAGAACACCATCATTTGGTCCTCCGTTAATCCAAGCTTTTGCCGATACTGAGGCGGTTAATGGGGCACCAGCTTCAATCATACACTCGACCGTTTGAGGTCGACCATTTGGCACACGAACTACTTGTTTAGCTCCGCCAGTTAGCGATATTCCTTTTGCTTCGATTTCGAGGTTAACGTCTTGGTCCGTTCCCGTGTCGTTAGCCACGATGACGGTCATTCGCTGCTTATCTCCACCGACCAGGTATTGGGGCAGTTCGAGGCGAACCATGAGGTCTTTCTTTGCTCGGAAGGTTTCGGTTTGCATTCCAATTTCGGTTGAATCGCTTACTCCAACCGCTGTAACCCGCCATTCCGTTAGGTTATCGGGCAGCACCACCGGAACCGTAACTTCCCCATTGTCTCCAGTCCAAACCGTTGGATTCCACTGTGCAGTATCTTTGAATTTGTTTCGCAACGGAATCTTTGAGCTTCCTTTGTCGCCACCATCGAGATAGATCTCGGGGAACGAGTATGCCGTGGTTACCAGGTTGGAGCGATTCGGATAGAAGTCGCCCTTGAGGTTCGTGTCGTCTGCGGCAACGTCATAAATTCCTTCATCGACAACGCCAAGAGAAACCTCGGCCGCTCTCGGCTTTCCATCGGAGCCAAACGTTTTGACCGTAACTTGTGCCGTTTCTCCGGGCTTATAGACTTCTCGATTACTCTTGATTTCGATCTTCAAGTCTCGATCGGCTCGATCAACTTGAAGTTTTTTTTCTGCTTCAAGGAACTTCTTCTCCTTTACATATGAAACCGAAACGTATACGTTTGGCGCGTATTCCTTTACAATTGGAATCTTCACGAGAGTTGATTCTGATTTTATCGGGACAAGCTTCTTCCACAGGATTCCATCGGATTGAACGCACACCAAAGCCGCCCCACCAATCATGTCAGTCTGGAGCAGGACCCTGGCTTCATCTCCCGATTTGTACATCCGTTTGTCTACAGTGATGTCGAGGCTGCCTTTGTTGCGTTCGCGCATGGCTGGGGAACCTTCGACGTAGGCCCAGTCGCTTGCCACGACTTTGTTTCCGGAACTGTCAATAGAGGTTGCCCGAATGGATAAGGATTCGGCTTTGGTTACTGGGATCGTTAAGTGAACGGTTCCATCAGGACCGGTGGTAACCGTTTGTTTGTCTCGTGGAACGAAAACACTGGCGTTTTCAGTCCAGGTATCTCTCCCTATCTCGACAACGACGGTATGTCCAGGAGAAGGCTTTTTGCGATCGACCGCGTCGGTGGTCTTAACGAGAAGGTCAAGAGATTCGCCAGGAGCTACCAGCGGGTTCTGAACTTCTACGGTAAGGTCATGATCACCCCTTACGACGTCAATGTTTCCTTGTCCATCGAAGTACTTACCTTCGTCTTCGGAAACCGATGCGTTAATCGTATATTGGTAGTCGTTCGTTAGGACTTCGGGATCATCATCGGCGCGGGTAGGAAATACGATCTTGGCTCGACCACTTGCGTCGGTGACGGCTTCGACTTCCGCAGAATATTCTCCGCTGCCACCTGAGTACGACTCATGTTCGCCATCTTCGTTTTCGTACTGCCACATGGGTGAACGGTAGATTTGAGCCTTTACTTTGGCACCCACGACCGGTCCGCCGTAGTAGTACTGACATTCAACCGTAGCTGAGGCATCTTGCCCCATTGTATAAAATGATTTGTCGGACTTGACCTCTACCGAGTACTCGGGCTTTCGGTATGAGACCACATTCGCGTAGATTGAATTTGTTTCGCCAAATGCTTTGCATGCGATGGTGTATCCGCCTGGCTTCCCTTCTTTACTGGTTGTGAACGAGCCATTGAAGGTCCCGTGACCCGAAACAGGAAGGGTTTTGGTGCTTAATATGTCACCATCAGGGTCCTTGATCGTGATTTCCGCAGTTCCGCTTCCAGGTAAGTCGTAGCCGTCATTGGTAGACCGCCGGACGATGCCTTTGAAGTGAATTTCGTCTCCGGGACGATAGGCAGGGCGTTCACAATATCCGGCGATCCTGATGTTCTCATTTGGTGATCGGTACCCACCGAAACCAACAATGGCAAACGATGAACCTTGGCGACCAACAACCAACGAATTGTTATTCGTCGAATGCGGCAAATTGATGTCAGCCAGACCTTCATGATCAGTCTTCCCAGAGGGCACAAGGGCACCATTTTGGGCGGTTAATATCTCGACACCTTCGACCGGAGTCCCGGATTTTAGGTTCGTTGCGTAGCAGAGACTTTTGCCTTGGTATGACTTGGTTACCAGAGCTAAATTGGAGACGTTAATGGTGGTTACTGCCTTGACTTCGCCAGAGCGACAGATCACAAAGTAGATTCCTTCGTCCTGTTTGCCTAGTTTGAGTGCCTCGATAAATGCCCCTTCGGCATCGGTCTTCTCGATTTTGTGGCTCAGGTCGGCGACCTTTTTCGAAGCCTTTTCTAACAAAATGACATCTTGCTCTCGGGCGCTGGTAAGCGGGGCAAGGGCCTCGCGAAGACCCCCTTTCTTAGTTACTTCGGCAAGATCGACTCGGTAGAGATCGATCTTGACCTCTCGTTCCTTCGGAACGAATCCGTGCAATTCAATTTGGGGGGTTTCGTCTGGCGTGAACACCTTTTGACTTGCGTAGAGGTTCAAGTAAGGTTTGTTGGGTGTTGCCTCGAGCGAGACTTCGGTTGTTTTGCCTTCTTCGATTGAAATAGCCCTCTTTTTGAGGCTATGTTCTTTGGCGCTGATCTCGATGTAATAGGGTCCGGCGGGAATGTTCCCCATCGAAAAAGTTCCGTCGCTATTGGTTTCGATTCCGCGAAGGCGATGGTATTCGTCTTCGGAAACGATCCGCACCAATGCGATTGCTGCACCTTCCAGAGGTTTGCCGTTCTCTGCCATTACGATCTTGCCGGAGATTTTGCCGATGGGAATTTCTTGGGTAATGCCGAGGCTCAGGACAACGCCACAAAAGAAGACGCCAAGAATGAGCCCGAGAATTCGTTTCATACGGTCACCTCGTTGGTTTGGGCTTTGGCGACGGCTGCCAAGATTGACGATAGGATTACCACGGCGACCCCAGCAATCATAAAGACTTTGACCTTATCGTCTCGGGCGAGATCTGTCCAGTCGTGAAACCAATCGAGACAGGCTGTTGTGGTCGCAGCTAAGCCAGGAATGATGGCAAGAGACATAAGGCCTTTGTCGGTACGGAGGGATTGGCAAAGACCAGAAAGTCCGAGACCTGCAACAAATCCGATTGAGCCTTTTTCGCCCAGCATAACGGCAATGAATACAGGACCACTTAAAATGAGAATTGACCAAATGAAGGCTCCGATGCCCCCTTTGATTCCTGTCCGTTGAACCCAATTTGTGGGAAGAAGAGGAATCAATGCGCCAAGCATGACGCCTAATAGAGCGTAGTGTTGACCAATATCTAGGGCCTTGGTCGAGTCATTGTTGACCTCTTTGAGTAACCGATACAGAACTAGACCGAACAATGGGGCTATGGCAAGTAAGGCCTTTCGATTACCGCATCCTAGCAGGATCGAGACCATTGCTCCGAGAGCCAATACCATACCAGTTCCTTTGGCGAATCCGAAGGCAATTGTTGCGATACTGACCGCAATGACTGCGGCAATTGCGATCCTAGTCACGTCGTTCTCAGAGTCAGAAATGAGGAAGTTGACCACGAATCCGGCGGCTGCACCGATCATGATCACGTAGGTGAGATTCATATCACCGAGTGAGCGAGTGGATAGGTATCCGCCTACTATGAGGGCCAAGGCGATTGCAACCGGGCGCAGGACATCACTGGCTTTGGGAAGGGCCAGGCTAATGATCACCCCAACTAGTCCCGCCAAGCCAAGGGTGCTTCCGACCATTGCTGAAGCGGGAACGCTGGAATAGCGGGCTCCAAGAAAGTCGCCCGAGACGCAGACGGCGGCGACAATCGAGGAAATGAATGCACCTCGGCTACCGAT
>JBAXBU010000039.1:0-26554 GCA_037141835.1 Armatimonadota bacterium
GAAGAACATCTTGGATGTCAAAGACTTACCCAGAGAATGAGGATTACCATTTGCTATCGGCTCGAATGCAGAACTGAATTTTCCATTGACTTGACCCGGAGGGTCACATAAGGTAGCCAGGGTATCCGCTCCGGCGGATCCCTGGATATTTCCCTCCAACTCCTCGACCCGGAGGGTCGCATAGGCGTCTAGTCCAGCATCGCTTCATCGAATTCAATGCCGGCAAATCGAAGCAGTTCAATATACTCTTCACGAAACGTTTTGGTCCGGTGATGCTCGGCTTGATTCTCGATATACTTCCGAACATTCGGTATCCGCTCGGGGCTCACTGAGAATGCTCCATACCCTTCTTGCCAACCAAACATTGATTCGATGGTCTTCATCCAATTGGTAGATGCCTTCTTGACCTCACGAACTAAGTCGGTAATGCATTGGCTCGGCTTTTGCCCGATGAGGAGGTGAACATGGTCGGCATCTCCACCGATAGAAAGTGGCTCGTAGCCTAGGCCCTTGATTGTTCCGCCCAAATATCCATGAACATCTTGGATGACTTCTGGTTGGAAATACGGGTGCCTATTTTTAGTGCTAAAAATGATATGAGCATGAAGGCTGTAGTAGGTCGAAGGCATATCCTTTGGATCTTATCACAGTTTCTGCGACCCTCCGGGTCGGGGTCTTTGGTGGACTATCCAGGGGTGCAAGCACACCCTGGCTACCTTATGTGACCCTCCGGGTCATGGACCAAATTCAGATTAGTCCTATCCTTTCTTCTTCTATCTAAGGGAACGAGAAGAAGGAAGAAGAAAAGCAATCCTAAACCTACTTGTCGTCAGCCGGTCCTGAAGAAAACGAGGTGACGAATCGCACTTGCCCTGCAATCACAAACATGGCCCCAAGGCACACCGCGAGCAGACAGATAATCTCAATCATCGAAATTCCTTTCTTTGCTTTTGCGAGGCAAACAAGCCGAACAAATACTGCCAGAGCAACAACTGCGCCAGCCAACATTAAAAAAGTCGTTGTCGCCTGTTCGCTCATTGATCTAAGTATAAGCCAAAATTGAAAACTATAGAACAAGAGTCAAAAGTCCTAGAAACACGAAACCTTTTGACTTCCCATCAGGTCAAATCAATCGTGCGATCAGTTCTAGCAATTTTCGCCATAGTGCTCGGGGGAGCAGCCATGGCACAAACGACTCTTACGGACAACGAGTGCCGAAACGCCTTAACGACTGCGTTCAACGGCATTCGAATCGTTGATACCAATAATTTAACGGCTCATTCGTACGTTCTGCGAATGGATACCACTGAGACGCTCAACGGCAGAACAACGACGTACATTGGCGCACTCAAAATGTACGACGATCCTGACCCAACCAATGAATTGATCAAGTCTGAGTTGACTTTGTACAAAGGCACCAATTTGATTCAGCGTACGGTTGCCGATGGCAGAAAGGTTTGGTCTTATGATCCCACTCAAAACGCATACAGCGTCGATGCTTACAACGGCGAGCAAGGTGTAAATGTAGTCGGATACCGACCTAATTTCTTCAAGAACCTCAAGCTGACCACGGGAGGCACTGCTCTCAACTTAGTCACCCTTATGGATCAGGCGAGTTTAAAAGGAACCGCGTGGGTGAAGGACTGGCTCGGTGGAATTCGGTTCGACGGCCTTAACACGGTGATTCCCAATGATCCTCTGAACATCAATCAGGCAATACCTCCCCACCAGTTTGATACGATTTGGCAAAAGGTGCCGGATGGCTCCCGATTCGTTCAATTCAACTTGGAAACCTTCGATGCGGGTTCTAACTGGATCCTTAATTCCATCCAAATTCACAGGGAAGATAAGGTTGGGGCAAGCGTAAAGGTCTCCGACTCTTATATCACGATTCCTAAGGACGTTAACGGATTGCCGTTAACCGAGGCCCGAACAAGCGCGGCATTTGGTTTTATTCCGCCGGCTCAATCAAAAGTACTGGCTTCGCAACGAACGGTCAAGTTCTAGATTGCCAGCAATTTGAGAATTCCTCCCACGCATCTTCGGTGGGGGGACCAATCATGAGTAATGGGATGGTCCCATCTTCTTCCACAATTGCCGCAAATCCACGGTCATTTGAATCTGGGTTGACCATATTCAACCAAAAGCTATTGGTGTCCTCAACGAGTCGACATTGCGACCTTTGACTTGGAGGATAAAGGCTCGACACGATGTCGTAGTCACCAGATTCGACTTTGCGATCAAGAATAAAGACCCTTAAGACCGCATCGTCTTGGGGGAAATCGGACTGAAATAGTCTTGCCCAAACGCCTTGATCGGTAGTTGCGCCAAAGCCAAATCCCGCGATCCAAACTTGACGACCGTGGACGATTGGATTTCCGTTGAGATTGATGACCAATGCGGCAGGACAGGCAAGATCGCGCAAGATCTTCGTTTCATAGGGTTGTTTCCAAAGCATTTAGTTAGGACAATCCGTCGAGAGCCGCAATCATATCGGTTTCGGTTGATTGATTGATTCCTTTCGTTGCCCACACTGGCTTATGCTCCTTATCGAGGATCATGATTGTTGGCAAAGCATTGCTACCAAGCGCTTCGGTGGCTGATCCGATCGGATCAATCAAGACGGTCATTTGATGGGGTTCCTTTTTCTCCGAGGCAGCAACGATTTTTGCCGACTCGCTTGAAATGGCTAGGAATTCGATTCCTTTCGCTTTATATCGGGTGGCTATTTGATTCAAAGTCGGAGCAAATTGCTTACAGGGACCACACCAGGTTGCCCAAAGGTATACAACCACTGGCTTGCCCTTGTAATCCGTCGATATCCGTACGTCTGATCCACCCGCTAGGGGCGTGGCTAAGAAGTCAACTGGTGGAGCCGAGTTAGACTCACAGCCACTTAATCCGATTAGTCCAATTGCAGCCAGCAAAGGAATTAGGGCAAAGTGAAATTTCATATACATAAGTTGTACCGCCATTTGGATTGGTTTCGAGGTAGCTTTATTGAAGATGCAATTAGAACCGGAGATCGAGCAACCTGATATTTCGCTCGTTTCCGAACTCTGGCATATGGCTTGGCCGGTCGTTTCTTTAAACCTGCTTCAGGTCGTCAATGGATTGTTGGATCGCTCATTCATTGGTCACCTTCCTCAAGCCGCGATGAGTGGACATGGAGCATCCATGAGCTTCATTTTTCTTCTCTTCTCCCTGGCGATCGCAATTGCAATCGGGGCCGGAGCAATTGTTGCCAGAGCCTATGGCGCCAAAGACATCAAAGAGTTCAGGACTGGCTCTCAAGAGGCACTTCAGGTCGCCATTTACATTGGTATTGGTTTGGGAATCATTTCGTATGTCCTGGCTCCACTCGCTGCCAGAACGGTTTTTAGAGCCGATGACGTCGAAGACATTGCCTACATCACTCAATTTCTTCGGGCTTACTCGATTGGAGTCCCAGCTATTTGTATTATCCAAGTCATCGCCTCCTGCTTGCGTAGTATCGGTGATACGAAGAGTCCAATGGTCTTGTCCGGCATCCAAATACTGTTTCATGTCGGGCTCAATTTCATTTTCATTTTCCCTCAACGAGATTGGATTCCGGGGCTAAATCTTGGACTGTTCGGCGCTGGTTTAGCCCTTTCAACCAGCGCTTGGATCTCGGCAATTCTCTACATTTGGCATGTCCGATCAACCAAGCTTGGGGTTAAGTTCTCCCTTAAACTTCCCAACAAAGAGTGGGGCACGAGAATCTTGCGAATTGCAATTCCTTCAGCGGGGCAGGCAATTCTCAGAACCGCCTCTTTGACCGCATTCACTCTCATTTTGAGCAATGTTCCTGAGCATGGGGCTGCTATTGCAGCCATGGGGACTGGGTTTGCCATCGAGTCATTGATGTTCGCACAAGCGTTTGGGTTTAGTGCAGCAACAAGCGCCTTGGTCGGCCAAAACTTGGGAGCCAAGAATCCGACTCGGGCAGAGCATATTGGCTGGCTCGCGGCTGGGGTGGCTTTTGTCACTGCGACACTGATCTCAATTCCTGTCTATCTTTTTGTTCCAAGCTTTGCTCCAGCCTTGGCGGGAAACAAAGTTGAAGTTGTGAATCAAATCGTGCATTTGGTCCGTTTGCTTTGCTTAACGGAGCCACTATTCTGCCTTGCCATGGTGCTGGTTGGCGGAATGCAGGGCGCCGGTGACACCAAAAAGACCTTGTGGATCAGCATCTTTGCCCTTTGGTTCCTCCGGGTTCCTCTTGCTTTGATATTTGCTTTAAACTCCGGTGCAAATGTGATTTTCGGAATAGGTCTCCCGCTTGGATTTGCCATGGGGGCGCAAGGTGCCTGGATCGCCATGTCAGTTACGCAAGGCATTCAGGGCTTTATGGTTGCCTTTGCATGGAAGGCTGGTCACTGGAAAACGATCAAGGTTTAGGACCTTCGTAATCCCTGCAACCCTGGCTCTGTCCGTGTCGTAAACTGGTTAATAGTGGAAATAGTGCGATACAAGCCAGGCGAAGCAATTAAGTGGTTACAGACCGAAGCCGGAAGGCTCAAGTCAGACGCCAAGGCAAGCGGAAAGGCTGCGGCTGAACCTAGCGGCGTCGACATGCAAGGCATCACGGAAACCGTCCGCAATGCCGCCAGTGCAGTTTTTAACATGGGGCGAAGCGCGTATGCCGAGATGGCTCATATCCGGGCAAATGCCAGCGAATTTGTCTTGATGGAAGACCGCATGGACGTCGTTTCGGGCAATTCGATCAAAGCCATCCCTTATTCTACGGTCAAGAAGATCACCTTGAAGGGTGACAAGGCTCAGCTGATGCTTGAGAAAGGCTCATTGGTTATCAAACCATTTGCCTATATTGTTGCGGGTCCGCTGAAGGTTCCGATTGGTTGGGAGCGAAACGGGCTCGACACGCCGTATCATCTGATCATCGAAGAGTTGTCGGCTCGGTGCAATAAAGAAGTCGAACTTATTTAGGGCGAGTCAGGACCATAAACTGCTGATCAAGGTACGTTCCGTCTAGTTTCTTGAAGTAGCTCTCGAATCTTCCATAAGAAACAAAGCCGAGGCTCATGTAGAGTCCAACTGCGGTTTTGTTGGAGTCGACAGCTTCGAGTTGGAGGGATTCTAAGGATTCGATTTTGAACGCTTCTTCGATGAGGTGAATCAAAAGCTTTTTGGCGATTCCTTGACCTCGATAGGCTGGATCAAGATAGACCTGTGTAACCTTTGCCCGGTGGAGCACTCTTTGGCGGGTGTCGCCAAAGAAGCCCGATATTCCAATCAGTGTGTCGCCGTCAAAAGCTCCGTACATTCGGTTGCCGGGAGTTTGTTCGAGGATGTATTTTTCGAAGACTAGTTGAGGTGACTTTGATTCCTCTTCGAAGGTCGAACCGTAATTGTCAGGATCGTTTTTGAGGGATTCGAGCCTGATTTGACGATATGTCGTGACATCAGACGGAGCAAGGCGACGGGTGAGGATGTCGGACACATCTTAGATTTTGACACGAACCGGCCCATTTCGTCCTTTTCGTCCCCCCTATTAATCGGGGCGCATTGGCCCCTTCCGCCTTTGTAAAGGCACTATGGCCGACAAGTCGGCGGGGACGCTTAAATCGTTTTAAACCAGCGATGGAACTTGAGAAGCGTCCGTTGAAAGGACCGGTATCGATTCTAACCCGGCCCTGCGTGCCCTTTGTCGCTTAGACTCCAAAAGCCACTTGGGCTGGGCTGACATATTTCCGCCCCTTCAGGGCTGTTCTTGGAAAACTGGGGGTTAAAGCTTTCTTACTTTCGGCTTCCTCACTTGATAGCTTCCTTGCTCATTAGTAGGGTTACGCAGTCCAAACAAACGGATCGGCGTCGGTTAGGATTCGTCCGCTCGTCTTTTGGGCTTCGACCAAATATTCCGGCAATGTAAAGCACGCATTGTGGAATCGACCGGTGTAGTACCGATTCTTGACTCCTCTAGCCGCAAACCTTCGTTCGATCTCCTCGGCGGTCAACGCCATTGGATCATGCTTTTTCGAAGCCAATACGAAGCCCCACGGTTGGAAGAACGTGGTCACGATTCCGTAGTAGCCGTAAACGTAAGGGAATACTTCCTTCATGTTTTCAAGCGTTTCGATACAGGAAACCATGCACTCGGGATAGTTCTCATTCGCAGAACCTGCTTGCATGGCGAATACTCCATCGTCGCTCATGGCGTCGGCAGCGATCTGGAAATACTCCTTGGTAAACAAGAACTGACCAGGACCATCTTCGTGTGGATTCGGCAAGTCGCTCAAAATAACGTCAAATCCTGCACCTTTGTGGTCCACCAACCATTGACGGGCATCGCAGTGCAAAAGCTCGGTACGGGGGTCCTCAAAGGCTCCCTGATGCCACTCGGGCATATGGACCTTGACCATGTCGACGAGTTCTTCGTCGATATCGACCATGACGGCTCGCTCAACCGTGTTGTGCTTGAGAGCTTCGCGCAAGGTTGCTCCTTCGCCACCACCGCAAACAACAACCGATTTTGGATTCGGGTGAAGCGTCATAGCGGGCTGGCTCATGCACTCGTGAAAAACATATTCATCCAAAATTGAAGTTTGGATGTTGTAATCAAGGAAGAGTGATTTCCCGAACCTTGGGATGTCGCAAATCTGATACGTTTGGTACTCAGTTTTGCCTTCGAGGATCATGCGCTCTACGCGGTACTGCCAAATTGCGGCAGAAGTATGAGTCTCGTTAATGAAAATTCCGGTTGCGTCGCTGGACATTTTAACCTGGATATTGTGACACAGATTCAGAAGCAACGTCTAAGCGGAGGCTAATTGCCTCCACTTGCCCTTTGCTTTTCGAGCCATTCAAACCACTCCTTGCTATCCATTTTTACGCTTGCCATGGTGCGTCGCTTTTTGAATTGGGGATCAGATGGATCAAAAGTCTCCTCGGGTCGGAAAACTCGTCGGTCAGCCGCAACGTGGGTATACGGTGTAAAGTCGGGCTTCGACGTAAACATATCGTCCAACGGAGATACGACGGCATCGAACATGTTGTTTGGTCCCAGACCAAAAATTCCGTAGATCGACTTGATGATGCTCATGATGCTGGTGTGCACGTGCGAGACATAACCTTTTTTGGCGTAAGGGCTGATGCAGAGCGCAAAGCTTCGATGTCGATCAACGTGATCATTGTCGCCACCCGCATCGTCTTGGGTCACAAAGATCGCCATGTTCTTCCACTCAGGCGTGTGAGATAAGTATTCTACGATTTGCCCCAGGGCCATATCATTGTCGGCAAGAAAGGCGCTGGACGAGTGATAACCAAATAGTGGCTTCGGACCAGACCCGTGGTCATTGCAAATTGCAATATTCATGAATTTCGGCAAAGATTTGCCTTTGGAACGAAAGGTCTTCTGAATATCCTCTTTGAACCAATCGGCTCGAGCAATATCGGGGATGTTCATATTGAAGATCGGAAACTCTCGACAGGTGTTATCAAAAAGAATCTTTGGCATCGGGAAGTTAACCACTTCTGCTGCACCTGATCTTGAGAACGGTTCGTCTTCGTCTACAGCAGCAAACTCAAATCCCTCACCATAGTTTCGGAAGCTAATATTATTTCGACCAAGATGCTCCCACATGGAGCCATTCTCTAAGTAGTCCTCGGGAATCTGACTTCCATTTGAACCAAAGCTGATCAATCGACCCTTAGCATCGTTGTTCGCCTTGAAGTTCCACCCAGAATAATAGACCCTTGAAGTCCAAAGGCTGGCGTAGGCGCCGACCAGCCATCGGTGCCCTGCTCCCGATGCCCCGACTTCCATGTAGAAGTTATCGGATACACCAAACTGCTCAGCTAATCGAATGTGATTCGGCATAATCGGCATCCGATTTTCCTTATTCTTTCCATCGATCCAGCCGTTCATTCCGTGCTCGGCGTAATCGGGTTCACCGTTTGCACCTTTGATCTCGCCAAAGATGCCATCGAAGGTGTGGTTCTCCTTGGTAATGAAGACCACATGCTTGATTTCTTTGGGGAATTCTGGCTTCTTAGTAGTCGGAATCAAGCCGTTGTTCTTCAATACTTGTTGGCTCGAAGCTTCGAGTGCTTTTGGCACTTGGATTTTGCTGACGATTCCCGGCATTCCCGATTGGTTATAGCGTTCATCTTCGGGTGGGCGAGGGCTTTTGGGTCCGCGCGGTCCAATTCCAATTCCGTAGCTATTGGCTACGAAAAGAGAACCATCCTTGGCGACCGTTGATGAAACTGGCCACCAGGCGGTTGGGAAGTATCCTTGAACTTTGTAAGTGGAGGCGTTAAGAACTGCCATGGCGTTGAGGCCAGTAGCGCAGACATAAACCCGATCAGACTTTGGGTCATAGGATATTCCGGTTGGCATGACTCCTCTCAATTTGCTGAGGAGTGGCTGAGGCACGAACTTTACCGTCTTGACCAATTTACAATTTTGATCAAAGACTTGCAAGGAGTCATTGTTAGCATTGGTGACAAGAAGTTGATCTTTGACAAAAGCTAATGCGTTAGGGGCGCTTCCACCGACTGCCTTTCCACTGTCCGCTTGAGCATGGATCAGGATTCCGGTCTTAACTTTTCGATCGACAACTGGCTTGTTTGGGGAGCTGAGGTCATAACGCCAGATTGATTGGGCATCGGGCGCTTGCGGGCTTCCCAGGCCATCGACGTCTCTGCCTTCGGCTCGGACGCCTTTCTCGGATTCTGGTGTTGGAAATCCAAACGGCGGAAATGAAAGTCCACGAAGGTTGCCTTTACCGGCTTCTGGTTTCTTGATCAGGGAATAATCAAAGATTCCGATGTTCGCCACGTAAAGGTGCTTCTCATCTGGGCTAAGGATCATTGCGTAGGGCTGGCGTCCTGCCTTTTCTGAACCAATTGCTTTCTTTTGCGTCAAATCAATCGTGACGACTCTTTGGTGAGCAATATCGAGGGCGTACAGGCGGTCACCTCGCTTGGTCAACGCCAAGTCAATGATGAATGGATCTTTGTTTGCGGCATCTTTTAGCGTGATTCGATCAGAGATTTCCCAGGTTGATGTGTCGTAGATGACAAGATCACCAGTTTCCCCTCCTCCCATGATGTACTTTGTGCCGTCAGCAGTGAATGTTCCGCAGATTGATCCGTCCTTGTAGGCGATGGACCGCTGCTTTGGATTCGCCTCTGTCAGATCAAAAACTGAAAGGCCACTATCGGTTAATCCAACGGCAGACTTTTCATTCGGAGAAAGTTCGATCCTCCACAGATTGTCCCTCGTGTAGAGCCTCTTTCCAAGAGGGGTGAGCAGTCTCCCGTTTGGTAGGACGGTTTCACCGTCATAGTTTATTTTCGCAAATCGACTGCCCGCCGGGGATTCGAAATATGTCCCTTGGACGGCTAGGAGTGCACATAAAGTAGTGATCACCAAAAGAGCATATTTGAACAAGGACCCCAAACCAGGTCTTAGGAAATATTATTGTTTTAACCTTAAAATTTGAGGCAAAAAAAGGTCACCCCTCGAGCGAGTGACCAAATCCATTTTTTCGTAGTAATTTGCCTTTTACAAACTTTTTATTTTGATGCTTGACCAGTAACAGGAGCTTGGCCACCAAACTTTTGACCAGGGGTCAGACGTCCATCCTCGGCGTGAGCCTTTTTGAAAGCTTCAACCTTTTGATCGTCCCAGGCTGCCTTGGATTCAGCAATCGCTGCTCCTTCGGTCGGGCTAGGAGTGGAAGTAGTTTCCGAGCTGCTACCGCATCCAAACAAGGATGCGGCAACAATCAGGACAGCTAAAGTTAGTCTGTCCACCAAACCACGCCTGCAGCTTCAGGGAAAGCAACGAAGTCTCGGCACTTCATGCTGCCCATTGGGAATCCGTTTCTTGGGAACGGATTAATAGTTGCATCTGGATCAGCACAGAAGCCGTTCGCCCGAGCTTCGAAGTTCTTTGGAGAAGCGATCCAAGTTCCTGACGCTCCACCGATAAATCCACCCTTGTATGGGACCGATTTAGCATGGCCATCGGCATATGAAGTTACGATTGTGCTGGTGAAGTAGATTCCGCTGTTCTTTTGGCTACCTGGATATGAATCAAAGAACCAGTCAATTCCACCCATCGTTTGTCGAGGAGTGTCGTATGTGTTTCCGAAAGCAAATAGCTGTGAAGGATTTGCCATCTGTGAGTTTGACTTACCAGAATTGAATCTTCGTCCGCCTCGTCCGCCGCAACCAACTACTAGGCCGCCATCTGAACATCTTTCTTCGTTGACCATAGCCTCTGCGCCACGAATTTCGTAACCCCAGTTGTATCCAATGTCATTCTTGTCGTAGAAAACGGTTCCGTCTGGATTGAGACCAACTTTATCTTTGTTCTGTCGGTATCCACTCCAGATGTCCATGCTCTTGATGTACGGATACATGGTAGCAATTGGATCTCCACCACGATTAGTGGCGTCGCCACCATCGTAAACTGATGGGAACAAATCGTCGTTGTCTGACGAATAGAGCATTGATGCCGTACCAATATTCTTAGCGTTGCTAAGAGCGGCAGTCTTCTTTGCGGCAGCTTTTGCTTGGGCAAAGACAGGGAAGAGGATCGCTGCAAGAATCGCGATGATTGCTATAACTACTAATAGTTCGATAAGTGTAAATGCTTTTCGCATGGGGTGATTACTCCGAGGAATAGTATCGCCATGCGGGATATTAAGGGATCGTTACGGGACGGTTAGGCTTTTGTTGTTAATATTGTTAATGACAATTTTGAAGCCACTTTGTTAATAACAATCGATATTGAGTGGAGACTTAGGCTTAAAAAAGTAGCAGTCCATGATTTCCCATGGACTGCCAAACCTCAATCAAATTATGGTCAGTTATTTTTTGTCTTTCTTGGGATCCCAAGCTTTTACTTTCGAAGCAAGCTCAGATTGCTCTTCGCTTGACATCTTAGAATCAATCTTTTGCTTCGCATCTGCTACCGAAGTCTCTTTGCCACCATCCCCACCTTCTGAGGAAGCGCAACCACTCAGTACGACAATGGCCCCAAGGACCAGCAGAAGCGAAGCTGTTTTCAAAAGACCACCCGATTGGCAACGATGAAGGCGTTGATGTCGACGCACTTCATACCATTGAATGGGCTTGCCCCACCATCAGTTGGCTGCTGTTCGGTAACCGCATCATCAGCACAGTGGTAGTTGGCATTAGCCAGTGCCTTTGGCATTTGAATGTACGTACCTTGGATCGTGTAAGCACCGTAAAAAACGGTTTTTGCATGTCCATCGACGAAAGATTCGACCCATCGTCCGCCGTTTCGTGGTTCCTTGGTTTGTCCGTCTTCTGTTTGATAGTAGTAGGAGTTCGTGTACATCGGTGAGTCCGCAGTAGTCACAAACATTTGCATTTGGGCTGGCGCTTGGAAACTTGTCATGCTCTTCCCTTTCCATTGACGACCAAAATCGCAAACTGGGTTTCCACCAGCACGGCATATCTCAAAGCTCGTTGAAGAGACTTCGAACATTCCTGTGCCGCCTCGGTAATGCCAAACGCCGAAGTTCGGAGCAAATCCGATCATTCGGCCGGTTGGATCGATATAAGTGTCTCCACCAGTACGTGTTCGATTGACATCATAGATAATCTGACGGTTCTTCATATATGGCTGAAGATGCCATTGAAACTCGCCGTAGTCGTTCAACGAATCATGGTTGTATTCGCACAGGAACATGTCGTCGTTGTCTGTAGAGTACAGCATGGTTGCCGTACCAATGTTCTTGACACTGGACAAGTTGGTCGTGTGCTTTGCAGCAGCCTTGGCTTGAGCAAAGACAGGGAAGAGGATCGCTGCAAGAATCGCGATAATTGCTATAACTACAAGTAGTTCGATAAGTGTAAATGCTTTTCGCATGAGGTGTTTACTCCGAAAACAGTATCGCCATGCGGGATATTAAGGGATCGTTACAGGACAGTTAGGTTTATGTTGTTAATATTGGTGATGACATGTTTGAAACCGAGTTGTTAAATGGATTTACAAAATAGCCCAACTCATTCGAGCTGGGCTATATGTCTTCCTTGCTAAAAGCTAAAAGCTATCTCTCGACTTCGCTTCGAGATCCTCGTCGAACGACAAGGAACTTGATTCTTGCCGGCTCAAATCGCTCCTGAAGCAATTCGACCGCTCTTCGCACCTTTACCGTGCCACCACAGTAGAACAGGTCTACGGCTGCGTAGCCGTGCTCTGGCCACGTGTGGATGGTGTAATGGGATTCCTGGATAATGACCGCACCGCTTACGCCGTACGGCTTAAACTCCTTGAAGCACTCGGCAACGATAGTTGCCTCGGATACTCTTGCAGCGTCAACCATCGCTTCGCCAACAGTTGTATCTTTTTCAAGGGTTGATCCTTTGCACCCAAAGAGCTCAATGAGCAGGTGCGAACCAAGGGATGGTTCTTCACCAACGCGGAAAGGAAGTCCTTCTGTGTCTTTGTCAAGCCATTCATTGAATGCCTCGTTATCGTCACAGTGGATCATCGTCCAACCGTCTTCGTTGATGACTCGGGGTGGAGCCATCACTAGTGATGGTTCGACCTTTTTTGGCTTGGCTTCGAACAATTGTCGTAACCAGCCCATCAAGCCCAGTTTGTCTGGGTCAGCAGCGAGTGAAGCGAAACAAAGTCCGCTAGCCAAAATTATGAATAAGTTTGTCAATCACACATTCCTCTTTTCTATACCGTGCGCAGACACAAGATTGCTCTTGCGCGGAAAACCTGACGAGATTGGGGACGATTTGAATCGAGCGACCGTGTGCGGTTGGTTCTAAGCGCTCCATTGAGCTCCCCCCGTTGCAATCCGTCATTCTCATCTCTTCGTCTAAGTTTTCGCCTTTTGTGGATCCGATCCACAGAAGCCACTCGGTTACCCGTGTGACGCAATTCAAAAATATACCCTTTTTGAACAAGTTGTCAAGGTTTGACAGCTAGTTTCTAGTAATAGTTCCGTCACTTATGACCAATATTCGGTTCGAATCCTTAATCATTGCCGGGTCGTGAGTCACCATTACGAGTGATCCATCGTTCCGATGACGATTAAGCATATCTACGACAAGTTCACCATTAATGTGATCAAGAGCGGCAGTTGGTTCGTCAGCAAAGATAACTTCGGGACTATTGACTAGGGCGCGGGCAACGCAAACTCGCTGCCGTTCTCCGCCACTAAGTTCGTGCGGGTATCGGTTCATTTTCTCGCTTAGACCGAGGTCTTCCAGTAAGCTTTTTGCCCTTTCTTGCAAGTTTTGATTGACGGTGAGAATGTTTTCGAACGCAGTCAGGTAGCCAAGTAAATAGGGTTGTTGGAATACAAATCCAAACTTTTGGAGCCTCATCTGAGCTCGCTCCGTATCATTCAGGGAACTCATTGAGACTCCATTGAAACGGATATCGCCCCGAGTTGGATTTTTGAGGCCACTGAGAAGATAGAGCAGTGAACTCTTGCCCGAACCACTTGGACCGAGAATTCCGACAAATTCACCCTTGCCTATTTCCAGATTGATATCTCGACAGGCAAAGACTTCACGATCATGGTCGTGATAGATCAGCGAGACGTCGACTGCTTCAACCATTAGACGATCCTCCTTTCGACGACCGCGACCGGGTCGAATTTTCGGAACCTTAACCATATCGTCCCAACTGCGATAACGAGAATTGCAACAGGCACTGGAGCGGTGTACGACATTGCCATTGGATCTCCGATATCGAGAGCAAATCCTTGGGGGTCCATGAGATTTGCTTTAAGAAGCATGAGCAACCCACGAGCAGCAACTAGACCACAGAACCAACCACCAACAATAACGATCACCGACTCGGTCAAGACTCGCTTAAACAATTGCTTCTTGGTATGGCCAATTGCTTGCAGAAGTCCAAATTCAACCAGCCGCTGGGTCTGGTAAATGTTCATCAACATTCCCATCATGATTGAGATCACGAGCACCAATATGCCAATGACTGCATCGATGATCTTGTACAAAACCTCAAACATTTTTTTGCTTTCTTTCTCGATTTCAGAGTAAGCAAAGAGCTGGGCAAACTTTCCTTTCATTTTGCCGAGTGCCCATTTATCGTAGATCGGCTGATCAGCTAATTTCTTGGTGAAGATGAGGGCGAAATCAATTGGAATCGGCTGAGTGTCAGCGAAATATTTTTTGTTCGAAACCATCAACCATCGATCACATTGGATGATGCCTACCAACTTGACGGGATGCCGGGAAAAATTATCCGAGTCGTCTGGCTTTAAGATTACATCGCCGATCTTTACGTTTAGGTTTTTTGCGACGGCGGTGCTGACCATCATTTCTGGCTCACCATCAACCGGACGCCTTCCCGTTATCCCGGTGTAGCCTTGGCGTTTCAAATAGTACTCAAGGTCATCTTTCTCGAAGCCCATGACGGCAAATGGCCACTTTCCAACGATGCTCTTCACTTGGGCCCCGCTTCCTCGACAGAGGATAACCCGCTCAATCTCCACTGGTGGCTTGGTCGTTAATTCCTTCACGAAGACTGGCGTTAGGGTTGGATCGAGTCTTGGAGATACTCCTAAAAACCGGTCTGTATACCGGTATATAGTCTGGATACTTAGTGGAATTGAATTGATAAGGGCAATAATGCTCTGTACCAACATGACGGCGAGGGAGATGACTGCGATCAGTGGCACGGTTTTTCCTGCATTTCGCCGGAGGAATATTGTTGGCGAAAGCGGGTGGGCAAATCGTGGCATTACTAACATGCTACTACGTTTTAGGGGATCAAATTGAAGCAGAAATTTCGCGCGGGGTTCACCCTTGTAGAGCTTTTGATCGTCATCATCATCATCGCTGTGCTCGCCACAATTGCGATTCCCAAGTTCAACAAGGCTTGGAGAGCGAGTTCCGAATCAGGCCTGCGAGAAAATTTGCGGGAGTATCGTGCGGCGATTGAACGATTCCAGAACGACACGGGGCTTTATCCGGCATCACTCTCTGACATCCGAGCCCAATCTAAGCCTGCAAATGGATTGGACTCTTCCGGAGCATCTAAGCCCATTCCGGCAGGTACTTGGCAGGGACCGTACATGAAGTTTTATTCTTCAAGCAGCTCAATCTATCCCGCCTATCGGAACCCTAGCTATACGTACACCACGGTCGCCCCTAATGTCGGGAAGATGAAGGTCAATATGAGTTGGAAGGACCTTTCTGGCGTCTACATCAATACGTGGTAAAGACCGTTTAGTTTTGCCAGATTGTTGCGGATTTGTCTACATCAGAAACAAGCTTGTCAAGGCATCGTTTCAGAATTGCGGGAGTAACACCCCGATTATCAATTGGCTCGGCCATCATCAAGGCACCTTTAGACGAAACATAAAAGAAGCAAGGTTGAATGGAACCGTTTGACTTCAACATTTCCTCGTGTTTTTTGGTACTAGAGTTTGCTCCCAAATTGACGGTCAGCCAAACATAATTGGTACTTGCGCTTACTTCTGCGCCGACCGGGATACTTAGAGTTGCGGACTTCACGGGAATTTCATACTTTTCCTTGCCAACTTCGGCATTGATCGTTTTCAATTCAAAGCCTAGACCTTCCGCCATTTTCTTGAGGCCCTCAGAGTTCAATTTATCACTTTGAGGAAGGTTATGTCCAATGACCCCAATCCCCAGCGAGAAACCAATTGCCGTGGCTACTGCGTAGTGCGCAATTCTCATGAAAGATGAGACGAACAATCTAACCCTAAAAGTCGCTTATTTTCGATAACGCAGGAAGATTTCACTACCTACAGTCTCGTGACTGACTAGATTGAATTTTTGGACGTCTTCCCGTTTCAAAGGTGTTCCGCCGGCAATTGTCGGCGTATCGCTGCCCAACTTGATTTTTGGCGCTAATGTCATGAAAATTTCGTCGATACATTCCTTTTCCAAAAGTTGAGCGTTGATTTCGCTGCCACCAAGAACGTTGATGACATTGATTCCCCGATCCAACAATTGTTTTAGTGCATTTTCCCAATCGAGTTCTGTCTTTCCCGCCTTGATGACGGTGACTGAACCATGTGGCTCAAGATTAGAGTCCTCTGTCGTTAATACAATGGCGTCTCCGTTGGTTAGGAACTGCGAATCCCAGGGAATATTCCCGGACTTCGTGACGACAATTCTCGCATGAGCTTTCGGGTTCCAGGTGACGCCAGAAGCCCGAAGACTATTGGCTCCGACTAAGACGGCATCAGCCTTACCTTCTAAGCGATGCATCAACAGGTGATCAATATCCGAGCCGAGGTCGTTGACCGGTTCATTCCTTTCGCCCGTGATGATTTTGCCGTCAATTGTTGAGACCATGTTGATGAACGTATATGGCCGGTTTGAGTGAGTGTTTTGAAACGTGATTTCTTTATAAAGTGAAGTTTCGGGTTCTGAACCAATGAACTCGACCATCGCTTTGCGGATCGCGGAATAGGGCTGCTCAGCAAGGCGCTTTTCGCCAATGAAGAAGGTCGGCACATTGTAAACGCCAGCGGAATAAGCATCATCGTCAAAGTCCACAATGTTGCCGCCAAATTGGTCACTTTCGATTGCCAACTTCATCTTGTCGATATCTGTCACGATCCCCTTGGCAATTTCGCAAAGGTTCTCAATCTTGTTAATATCTCGACCATCTTCCCAGAACGCTCGATAGATTGCCTCAACTAAGGCGTCCTGAACACCTTCTGTTTTTGCGTACTCAACTGCCTGATGAGCGTTGTATGTTCGTACGTCTGGCGGTTTTGGAACCATTGGCAAGGTCATGTTCTCCGCGGCCATCAGAAGTGAAAATCTGGAGAGGGTTGCGGGACGGTTTGGTGGATCAACCTTTGGACTTGAAGGTTCGTTCTTCATTCCTTTTGGCAAGAGTTCGAACCCGAGCCATTCGATTTCGATGTCAAATTCCTTTTGAAGCCTTTGAGCTTGAAAAAGGCCGACCCAACACCATGGGCAGTTGAAATCGTGGGCAACAGGAATAGATCGATTCATAGTTTGAACTGCTTTCTACGTCAGTTGAGAAATGATTAGTTCTATACTCCGACCGGTGTTTTTGAATTGAGCGACTGATATGCTCTGAGCGGTACCGAGACTGCAGCAAGTCCATGTTCTAAAGTGACGGGAATTGGATCCCCGTCGAGGCATGATCGAACAAAAGCATCGACCATCGCCTTATCAAGGTCACTTCCATAGCCAGATGAGACATGAGATACCTTGGCATCATTTCGATAGTGATCGATTCCTTGGCCGAACATGTCTAGGTTAAGGACTCCCTTATCTCCCACGATTTTGATCATTACGTCTCCCCACGTTTTGTAGGAAGCGGGCCTGGACCAAGAGCTGTCAATCGTTGCAAAAGCTCCGCACGGATACTCTAAGGTCACCATAGCCGTGTCTTCCCAATCCTGACCGTACATGTTGTTCCCGGTCTGGGCATAAACGGACTCAGGCTCTTCATCTAACAAGTCTCGAATCAAATCGGCTACATGTACCACATGATCAATCATTGCCCCACCGCCGCTCATTTCCGGGTTTGTAAACCATGACCCAGGGCACGATCCTCTGTTCGTTGCATTGATAGCTTTGATGTGACCAAGGTCACCATGAAGCACTCTCGCCTTCATCGCTTGCCATGCTGGCGAAAAACGACAGGGAAATGCAGTCATGAACTTTATTCGGGAATCTGCAACAATAGCTCGAACTTTTTCAAATTCATCTGCCTTGGCAACTACGGGTTTTTCACAAAGAATGTGCTTCTGAGCTTTGGCGCACAACTCAATATGCTCAAGGTGCCGGTTATTTTCACTTGAAATTGCTACCGCATCGCAAGCATCTAAAAGATCAGAAAGATTTGGGAAGAACTTTAGGTCTCGCGATTCAGCGAACCCTTTTCCTCGCTCGATGTCGTTATCCCAAACCCCCACCATTGAAGTTCGATCATGAAGGGCAAAGTGATGGGCGTAGCTGGAACAGTGGAGGTGAGCAGTGCTGACCAGCCCAATGCGAAGACTCATAGTGAAATGTTACTCAGTTGGACACGTCTTCCGTCTCCTTCGATCAATATCTGAATCCTCTTACATGCATTCAAGTCCATCAATTCGTGCATGGCCTTGGGCCATTCAATGAGACATAGATGGGTGTCAAGATAATCTTCTATCCCCGTTCCGAGAGTACTGGTGACTCGATAGAAATCTGCATGGAGTACCGGTGGTTCAGTGGAATAGACCGAGAATAAATTGAATGTAGGAGAGCGAACTGGATCCAACCAACCTAATTCATGAAGCATTCCGCGAATCAGGGTCGTCTTACCGGCTCCTAACTCCCCTTCCAATAGGACGGTATCACCCACCGAGAAAGTTCTAACCAGGCGTGCACCAAGTTCAAGCATCGTTTGTTCGGAATCAATCTTTAACTCGATCATTCTGAAACTTGATCCGAAGCCGTTAATTTGACATATAGCAAGTCGGCCACCTTGCAACCAAAACTTGGGCCAGTTAAGCAAACGGCGGCATTTGCAAGTCTTAGCATTGAAGAAAGGACGTTCCTGACCTGAATAAAGCCCCTTTCGTATCCGAACATTTATCAGTACAGCAAAATTACTAGCAACAATTCTAGTTTTTTGACGTCGAAAAACATAGCTTGGCAATTGACATCGAAAGTCGCGTATAATTTTCGACGGCAACGACGCCAACAAGGAGCAAATAAACAACGATGTTTCGAAAACTCTACTGGGTAAGTGAACAAGTCTTTGATGATGGTACTTCAACGGTCAATGGTGTTTACACCTCAATTCCCGATCTCGTCCATTACGGACTCAGATTTCCTGAAAGGGGCCAGCTTCGTCTTACATTGACGAAACTTGACTCCACTGATCAGCCACTTGGATGTTGGCTCTCTCCGAGTTTTGATGGCCTTGAGGCGGCAATGGGGCCTTACTTGAAGACTGAAGAATTCACAAATGACCATGTAAAGCTGTTGGTCAATAGTCTGCGAAGCCCAAGCGTAGCGGCTTAAAAAGACAAAAAAAAAGCCCGTCCATTTTGGACGGGCTTTTTTGTTTGGCTTTTATTTTCCAGATCTCGTCTTGCTTGTAGCAGAGGATTCTTTCATGTCGGCTTCTTTCAGCGACTTCGATAGCTGCTCAAACCGTTCCTTCAAGCCAGTCTTCGTAATAACAATTGCCGCAGCCTTTCGCGAATTGAGGAGCTTCTTGTTCAGATCCATGGCAGCACTGCCCTTTTGTTCGGCAAGCTTGCGTCGAATCTCGACCTTCATCCAATCTTTGATTTGTACTTTGCTCGCCGGCGTCTTCTTTTCAACGTGAATCTTTACGAACGTCGCACCATCTTCTAACCAATCGCTCGTGCCATTTTCGGCCATTTTCCCGACAACCCCTTTGAGGCGAACCGGGAATTTGTCGAATTCTCGACTTGGATATTGAGGACCGGAAGGAGCCGTCGTATAGTTTTTGGCAACTATCCCAAAAGTTTGCCCCGTCTTCAGGTCGGCATCAACCTTCGCTTTGTCGGCGGCATTCTTTAGTACGATCCACGTTAGATCAACCAGTGCAGGTTCTTCAAATTCTTTGGGATTTTCCTTAATAAATGCGTCGACTTGAGCATCGCTGATGGTTACACCTTTGCTGAGCAAATTATGTCGAGCAAGCGACTTCAAGAGTTCACTTTTAATGTCGGTTAATGTTAGTCCTTGGCTTGTGAGCGAGACTGTGAAGTCTTGGCGCTTGGACGTCTGGAACTTCATTTCTTCGTTAACGTCAGCGTCAGTAGGCAAAACACCTTCTTGCTTCGCCATTTGAAGGAGTAGCTTTTCGTTGACTAAATCGTTGAGGGCTTGAAAATTGAGTGGTTGAGCAACAGGAACTTGAACAGGACCATTTTGACTTTGCACCAAAACTTGAATTTTTCGCTCAAGGTGAGAAATATATTCGTCTTTGGAGATCGTTTCACCATTGACAGTTGCCATGGTCTCTCCTCCGCCGCCACTGCCTTTGCAACCCACAAGAAAAAGGGCAAGACCAAGAACAGAAATTGTAGAAATTAGAGGCTTATGCATTGTTAGAAATCCAGTCTCCTAGTAAAAATACCTAACCTCATGGTACCCGCCGGGCGAGATTTAGGCATTCCATAGATACAACATAGTTGCTGCATGAAACGTGCCATCTAATGGCATTACGCAGATAAATCTAGGTGTTCGGAAGACTCAACTAGGAAAGCAATCGGTTGTGCAACGGATTCGCTTTCACTTTCGTCATGGAGTTCGACAGCGTCATCCTTAGAAGGATTGGCATCCTCTTGATGATTTTTTTTGGGCGCTCGATCGCTGAGATTGATAACCCGTTGACCTAAATCGTGCCCAAATGAGGCACTTTGGCTTGGTCGAATGCGTTCAACTTCGCCCACTGCATCACCTGATCTGGATTCCGCCTTCCTGTCGCATAAAGTTGCGAAGGCGATTCATGGCTTGAGTATGAAGTTGGTAGACCCGACTTTCACTAACACTCAAGACTCGGCCAATTTCTTTGAAGGTAAGACCTTCAAAATAGTACAGCGCAATGACAAGCCGCTCTCTTTCCGGAAGATGATCGACACCGGAGGTCAGAATTCGTCGAATTTCTTTGCCTTCGACTTCACCAGACGTATTGCTATCTTCGTCGGCGAGCAACTCGAGGAACGATACATGTTCGTCTCCGTCGCTGGTGCCGAGAATATCGTCCAAGCTGTAGATATTGGTTCGACCCATTCGAACCATCAATTCGCTTACTTCTTCTTTGCTAACCGCCATGGTCTCGGCAACTTCGTGGCTGGTTGCGGGACGTCCAAGACTGGTTTCGAGCGACATCATGGTGCGATCAAGCGCCTTCAGCTTTTCTCGAATTGATCGAGGAACCCAATCTTCATCTCGAAGCATTTCAAGGATTGCGCCTCTAATCAAGGCAATCGCATATGTTTCAAACTTTACATCTCGACTAGGATCAAATTGGTCAACTGATTTGATCAATCCAATAACGCCTGACCCGACAAGATCTTCGCGATCGAGACCACCAGGAAGGCTTGTTACCAAGCGGCCAGCCGTAATCTTGACAAGGTATGAGTAGTGGTTAATAATCTCGGCTCGGGCATCGGGATCCTTAAAAACTTTGAAGTTCTTCCACGCTTTTTGAAGTTGTTCTGGGCTAAGTGGCATCTATTTCATCCCTGGTAAGTCTTATGCAGCGTTCGCGTCTTCCCTATCCTTAGGCTTAGGCGTTTTTTTTTGACCAGGCTGCACAACTGTTAGTTGTACCGGATTTCCACCCATTGCTTGCCAAAATGCTCCTAAACACCAACCAATAATTACAGATATCAACGCACGCTGTAAACACGTACTCGGTTCGACATTCCCGAATATTCCTGCAACTAGTGCCACCAAACCCGCGACACATGCAATAAGCTTCGGCATTCAAACTAACCTCGTGAGCCTACTCGCTCACTGTTATATTGACCAGGTTTCCATGTTCTCTTTAGGGCAAACCTAGCATTTTTGTCAGGTTTTGCACGAAAAAACCTAAAGCCGTCCGTCAACCAACGGGCAATTTAGTCAATTTGGAGAGGTGTGGACTTGGATGTTAATGTTGTCGTAATCCAGCTTTTCGGTGCCTTGCGGACCACTTGTCGTTCTGAATACGTCTAGCCCAACCATGAAGTACATGCTTTTTCCATTCGTGGTGAAATCGGGGTGAGACGTTGAGTCGTGAATTCCCGGACTAGCGCCATCTGTACGTATTTGAAGAAAATCATTGCTCAACAAGGATTTTGTCGCCGCAATCCATTTGTTCACCGTTGTTGATGTGCTCGGAATTTCTGCCATGAAGATTTTGTCATCTTGCATTAAGAACAACTGAGGGAGCCGACTTGGATTTGTCTTCCGGTAATCAGCCGAAAAATCCACCGAGATAACTTGGTTATTAGATAAGGTTAATGTCCAAAAATCTGAAGAGATACATCCGAATATCTCGAACGGCTCGGTTCCCGCCCACTTTGCAGTTAGGTTCAAGAAGCCGCTGGGGTTGCCTTTTCCAGAAAAACCAAGAGGCTGGACCTTTGATGTTGGATTGGACCCCAACCTACCAAACTGCCCATAGCTTGAGTCCTGGACATAAACGTTTGGAGTATCACAAGTCGTTGAGAAGATGTAGTCAACCGGAGAGTTTGCACCTTTTGCCATCGCACATGCCAAAAACAGGGTTGAAGTAATCATGGTCGTATCCCAAATTAACAATAACATGTTGAGCCAAAGAATAGGGTCGATTCAATGGCTTTCTAATTTAATTCTGTTGGGGAATTTCTAGGTGTTGGATTTCTCGTCGAACGAACCATAACGGAAAGAATCCAACCACTCCAAACGAGCAATCAATCAGTCGCCAACCGAATGGTATTCCGCGAATGGGACCAGCGATTAAGGCTAATAAAGGGACCGCAGCACAAGCAATCATTCCCCACTCAATAATCCACTTGTTTCGAACTGGATCTTTTAAGGGACCAATAAAGGCGGTAGCAATCACGAGATGCCCGAATGCGAGCCAGTCAGTACCATAGGCAATGAATGGATACTTTGAATCAGTTTCGGTTAGGCCCTGCTGTACAGTTCTGAGCCAAGTTGCCAGCCCACCGTCACCCTGTCCAAACCTTTCTACAAGAATATTGAGCTCCCATGTCAATGGAAAAGCAGTCAAACCCGACAACGCAAGGCCAACGATGAAGCCAATAATGAGGATTCTGATTCGCTTAATTCGTGCTTCTGTCGGCATGATAGGGGCTTCTTAGTTCAACCAAGTCGGAGGCAAGTGAAACTCGTGATCACCACCCAGAATTTGGATGAAATTGATTTGTCCTGAGTGGTAAGCCATGTTTCGGTAAGCCCCCATCGCCAAGATCTTTCCTTTCAGCGGACCGCGAACGGGATGAATGAAGTCTCGCTCAAAGTCCTCTTCGTTCATATAATTGATCGCGGCGGCTAGTTCATTGCTACTCTTGACAATCTCCTCTTGTGCCGACTCACTTGTTAAATCAAGATCAGCCGGTCGCTCAGGTGACTCACCTCGCAGCAACGCCGCGAAGAGTCGATTAGCGTTCACGCACTCACCAACAAGTTCGAGAACCGTTCGAGATGGCTCGCTTCCTGGTGCCGATTGGCTCCACGTTAACAAAGACGGCTCCGTGTACGCTACGAAATGGGCAACCGATTGCCCCATGCGCTGGACATGCTCGGACATAAAT
Source organism: Armatimonadota bacterium (assembly GCA_037141835.1). Classification (GTDB taxonomy): domain Bacteria; phylum Armatimonadota; class Fimbriimonadia; order Fimbriimonadales; family Fimbriimonadaceae; genus Fimbriimonas. The sequence goes on from JBAXBU010000039.1 coordinate 23,298, forward strand.
TGTTGTGCGGTCATTGGGTTAGTTTGACATGCCACTCAAGCATGAGAATCAAAGATTCGCAGATCAGAATTGACCACGCTGCCTCCGCAGCCCGATGTCGGGCAGCCATGCATCACGTCGCCAACTATTAGAATCCGATGCACATGCTGTGGAGGCTAACGTCCCAGAGTAGCCTCCACGGCAGAAGCCGTACCCAGATCTCAACATAGACTTGCAATTCATCTTTCCTTAAGAGCTGCGGAGGCCGCGAGTATTTCTCCTTCTTCAACTTCCTCCAAACTCCGAACTCCCAACTCCTGACTCCAAACTGTTAAACTAACTCCATGGTTCTCCTCGCCCTGGCATTCCTCCAGCAGTCCGGTTGGGAATTTAACCCAAAGCCAGACAACTTCAGTCCCTCGGCAATGGTTGACCTACGCTCGATGAACGAGGCGACCGCCGGTGAGCATGGCTATATTGCCGCCGACAAGAACGGCGACTTCGTGCGCGGCGACGGTCAACCGATCCGCTTCTGGGCAGTGAACACGATGGTCGGTCGAGACAAACCGTGGGTTGCGAGGCCACGCTGGACCCAAGTCGAGCCTTCCCTCGAAACCCATGCGCGATTTCTCGCGAAGCGTGGAGTCAACTTAGCGAGATTTCATGCGCAGATTGCTCCAAGCGAAAAGCAAGGCATCAACGATGTGAATCGAGGCGACATTGACTGGATTTGGCGCGGAGTCGCGGCAATGAAGAAGCAAGGAATCTATTCAGTTGTCTCGCCGTACTGGATGGTGCCAACCAAGATTCCTTCAAGTTGGGGCGTTCCCGGCGGAGCCCAGGGAGCAGATGGGCTGCTGTTCTTTGACCCTACACTGCAAAGGGCGTACAAGGGCTGGATCAAGACTCTTCTTAGCGAAAAGAATCCATACACAGGAATACCGCTGGCGAAAGATCCTGCTCTTGCTGTCTTCCAAATTCAAAACGAGGACTCCCTCCTTTTCTGGACAATTAACGGACTTAAAGGCACTCAGCGAGAAAACCTCAAGGCGAAATTCAACGCTTTCCTGATTAAGAAATACGGGAGCGAGTCAGCCTTCAAAGCGAAATGGCAAGGCGCCGGTCAGCCAGCCGACCAGCCCGGCAAACCCGAACTCATTAATATCTGGGATATGACCCAACATCGAACGGGCGGCATCTCGATTCGACTTGGCGATCAGTTAGAGTTTTGGTCGCGAACCATGTACGAATTCAACGCAGAAATCAAACGATTCGTCCGTGAAGACCTTGGTTGTAAAGCCTTGATCAATGCCGGAAACTGGCGCACTGCCGACACCGTTCGCCTCAATGACGCTGAACGATGGAGCTATTCCTCCTGTGAAGTCGACGCTGTGAACCGCTATACCGGTGGAATTCATAAGGGTCCAAACGAAGGCTGGTCAGTTGAGCCCGGCGACAAATACGCCTCTACTTCTTCTCTCACCAATCCGATCGAGCTTCCGATCAACATCAAGCAAACCGTTGGGCACCCGATGATGGTTACCGAGAGCATGTGGGTGATGCCTTGCGCGAACATGGTAGAGGCCCCGTTTCTCATCTCGTCTTATTCATCGCTCAATGGCGTGGACGCCTATTTTTGGTTTGCCACGACGGACGAGCAGTTCACTCCTCCACAAAGCGCCAACGGCTACAACCAGGGACAAATGAAGTGGTTCTTTGGCTCGCCCGACGTACTCGGGGCATTCCCCGCTACTGCCTACATGTACCGAAAAGGCTTGATCCAACGAGGCGCACCCGTTGTTATTGAGGTCCGTCAACTGCAAGATATTTGGAATCGGAACGTGCCAATCATCGCCGAAGAGGCGGGTTACGACCCGAACCGAGACACCGGCGACATTGCTCCAACGTCGAACGTCAAGACAGGCGTGGATCCAATTGCCTTCCTACTTGGCCCGGTTCAGGTTCAGTACGACGTCAAAGGGGAGTCATTTGCGAGTACGAAAGGCTGGGATGCCGCCACTCGCACCGCAACCTCGAACACCAACCAAATCACGACCAATGTTCGAGAAGGAACGAGTGTTCTCAACGCACCAATGGCTCAGGGCTTTGCGGCGGAAGGCAACGGTCGACGCCTCATCAAAACTGCCGATGTCACCGCCCTGATGCAAGCCAGTCGAGGATCGCTCGTCGTCGTTTCACTTGACGACAAACCAATAGCTACGAGTAAGAAGTTGTTGGTTCAATTCACGACCAAAGCTCGCCCAGCCGGATGGCAAGAAAAGCCAACCTCAATCAAACTCGACGGCGGCAAAGAAGTGTCCGGATTCGAAATTACGAACATCGGCAGGGCGCCATGGGTGCTCGAAAACCCAGGGCTGAATGTGACGGTCAACAATCCAACCTTCACGAAGGCAACCACTCTTGACACAAACATGGTCCCGCTTGGTACGGTCAAACTTGAGAAACTTGCAAAGGGCGTCCGCTTTGACTTCCCGGTTGGCACGCTCTACGTGATTCTAGAATAGTTGCGCCTAAACCCCAAAAGTTTTCGCGTGGATCATGTCGGTCGTCTCTTTGATGTCGTCAACCGTGTTCATCACGAAGGATCGATATTGCACGATTGGCTCGTTGAGTGGTTTTGCGGAAACGTAAAACACGCGTGCCCCTTGCGACCCAGCGGTCAATGAAACGTAGTCTCCATCGCCAAAAACGATCTGTTCAGGTGCGCTTACAGATCGGCCGGTTGTCTTGACCGTTCCGCGAACCACGTAGGCAAAAGTTGCCCAGCCGTGATCGGTTGGAATTTCGATCGTGGAATTGGCATGCAGCGAAATGTCAAGGATCGTTGGCCTCACCGCAATACCCATGAAAAGTCCGTCCGTTCCTTCAAATGATCCCGCTACGATTCGCACAGTTGCACTAGCCTTCACAACCTCAGGAACTTCCTCCGATGGCCCACCCATGTAGCCAGCCGGAACCCACTTCTGGTCTCGAGGCAAACTAAACCAAAGTTGAAGCATCTCGGCACCCTCTGGTCCGGGTTTCATCATCTCTTCGTGGTAGATTCCGTTTCCGGCCGTCATCCATTGAGTTCCACCGGGACCGACAACGCTTTCGTTGCCCATCGAATCCTTGTGTCCTACTTCACCCGAAATCACATAACTGACCGTTTCGATTCCTCGGTGTGGATGGCGAGGAAAACCGACAACATCGGAGTCCGCAGATATTGATGCATGGTCGAGGAGCATGATCGGGTCGAGGATCGCCATCCGCTCGCC
>JBAXBU010000040.1:0-26446 GCA_037141835.1 Armatimonadota bacterium
GACAAAGCCCGTGGGCGAGGAATTGGGCAATCCTTGCTGCTTTGCACGATTGAACATGCAAAGGCTCTCAATCTTAAAAGGATGGAGATATGGAGCGACAAGAAGCTAGTCATGGCGCACGCCCTCTACCAAAAGATCGGGGCAATCCCCATTGGGGAGCGACTTTGCCACGACCCGGATCAAAGTCCCGAATGGGGCATGATCATTCCCCTGGCATAAAAAAAGATCCTGGCTTGTTGCCAGGACCTTTCTTGAGGTCACCTAATCTTTAGGCTTAGGCTGTTGGAGGAGGCGTGCTGCCCTTTCCTTTGCCCTTTGCGCCAACTCCGCCAGGTCCGCCGCCTGCGCCAAATTGTTTCTTCATCTTTTCTCGAGCTTCCTTCATTCCCTTTTCATAAGCTGCGAATTGAGGAGGAGTCAAGATGCCCTTGATACCGGCTTGGTAGGAATCCATGATTGGCTTGAACTTTTCTCGCATTCCAGCAAATCCGCCGCCCTTTCCAGCTTCGCCCTTTCCGCCGCCTTTAGCTCCAGCGCCGGCACCGGCTCCAGGTCCGCCAGCACCCTTCATCAATTCCTGCATTTTCTTCTGCGTGGATTCTTTGAGAGCTTTGATCTTCGTCTTTTGACCTTCAGTGAGATTGAGCTTGGCAAAGATTTCTCCGTCCATGTTCATTCCACCACGTCGTTGACCACCACCACCACCGGCTTTTCGCTCATTTTGACCGTTGCCGCCAGCTTGTCCTTTCTGTCCGCCGGGGCCCGCGCCTTGGGCAAATGCTGATACGGTAAAAATTCCCATGACAGCAGTTGCGATAAACATCTTCATTACGTTTTTCATTTTTTTCTTCCTGAACTCCAAGTATCAGTAACCGGTTAAACGACTCAGCAATTCCCAAGTTCACTACTTTTTAATAAGCGTCTTTGCCTGGGACTTTTCGACTACTTCCTGGATCGCCGGATGGTTCGCGGCAAGGAATTCAGCGGGAGTTCCGACAAACACGATTTCGCCCTGATCCAAGAACGCCACCCGGTCCGCCGTTCGCTGAACACTGATCAAATCGTGGCTCACCAAAATGCTGGTTGCGCCAAGGGTCTTTCGCAAATTGGCAACTAATTCGTCGATTTGGTAAGTCGTGATCGGGTCCAAGCCAGTCGTTGGTTCGTCGTAGAGAAGGACACTTGGATTGAGCGCTATCGCTCTCGCCATTCCAACTCGCTTTTTCATTCCGCCGCTTAACTCTGAAGGGAGTAAGTCCTCGTTTCCGGTCAGATTTACTCGACTGAGAGTATCGGTCAACAAAGTTACTTCTTCCTTGGGTGAGAGCTTGAGGTGGCGCCTCACCCCAAACAGAACATTTTGTCCGACGGTCAAATAGTCGAAGAGGGCTGCGCTTTGAAAAACCATGCCCATCTTCCGCCGGGCTTCTTCGGGTTGTTCCTGAACATTGATACCGTCGACCAGCACCGAGCCACTGGTGGCTTTGATCAATCCAGAGATGCATCGAAGCAGAGTCGTCTTGCCGCCACCACTGCTCCCCATAACCGCCATGATCTCTCCTTCTCCCACAAAGAGGGAAATATTCTTCAGGACTTGGTTGCCACCAAACGAATGGCTGAGGTCTTTGATTTCAATCATAGTCCGCGTACCTTCTTGAATTCCGAGGGGCTCATTCCGAAGCGCTGACCAAACGCCCGACTAAAACTTGCTAGTCCGGCAAAGCCGACGGCATTGGCAACTTCGGAAACACTCGCTTCTCCCGATTCGAGCATCATCTTTGCCTTTTCGAGTCGAGTCGCAATGAGATACTGGTGAAATGGCTTCCCTACTGCTTGTTTAAACAGAAAACGGAAGTGGGAGGTGCTCATGCCAACTTGGTTGGCAACATCGTCGTCCGAGAGTTCAGCGGCAAAGTGACGATCAACAACCGACAAGGCTTTTTCGACAATCTTGGGTTGAATTTCATCGGTGTAGAGCCAATCGCCCACTACTTTGCCGACCATCGTCGAAAACGACTCTTTTAGCTCGACAATGGTTTCGCACTTGTCAAAAGCTCTCGCGGCTTCCAACTGAACCTTATGCAGTGACCGAGAACCACCCGCCTCGAGCATTCCGGCGGTAATAATCGCAAGGAAGGTCAGGGCTTCGCTTCGAGCCTCATCCAGGTCAAGGCTCTTACTAAACGCGCCATGGACTTGATCGAGAGCTTTTAAAAATCGAACCCGATCACGAAGGCGGACAATTGCGCCGAGCTCGGAAAGAGGAATGCCGTGACTTGATGAATGAAACGGACACTTGTTTGCTCGACCGCACTCAAGAACGATGTCGTAAATGACAAAGGAAGATGCCAAGCCTAAGTCTTTGAAAATGATCTGATCAAAGACAATCTCGGTCGGGGTCTCAATGGTCAGGACATCGAGTCGGACCCGGGCAGAATCGATAAAGACGCAGCCAACCGTTTCGACCGAACTACCATCACCAAACGAGTTCTCTAGCAACTCCGATTCGTGGGCGTCACGATAATGACGATTGCGAACCAGTTCGAGCGAATGCACGAGCGAGCCTTTTTGGAATAGCTGGACCGCTGCGCCACGGGCTCCTTTGGCATCGCCGTTCGAATACAAAGCGAACACGCCAAGGATGTGAATTTTGGTCACGAACTTGTCTTTCGGAACCGCGACCGCAAGGGTCATGGGAAGGCTGCGGCTCGGGTGCTTGTCCGTCTGGCCGCCTTGACTTTGCCAACCTTGCTCCGTTGTAAACGGAAGCGCCAAGGGACGCATGTGCGCGTCCCTTGGCACCTCACCCCGAGGAAACTTCGCGAGAATTAACTCTGCATTGCCATCGGGATCAATCATTGGCTACTTAACTGCCGTCGTCGTATGAGGCAGGTGTCCGAATGCAGAATTTCTAATGCCCGAAACCTTCTTGCTGATCAACTCAACGTCCTTTTGATAGTAAATCGGAATAAATGGTGCATCTTGCAAGACAATATCTTCGGCTTTCGCATAAAGGTCTTGTCGCTTCTTCTCATCCATCGTCATATCGGCTTCTCGACAGAGGGCGTCATAAGCATCGTTCTTATAATTAACCTTGTTTTCGTTGCCATAGCTTGCCAACAACGTCGAAAGGAAGTTCTCCGGATCAAGATAGTCAGCTGCCCATCTCATGTGGAAAATCTGCATCTTCTTGCTGTTGTGTTTGGCAAGGTATGCGCCCCACTCGATTTTCTGAGGTTTGAGGTTGATTCCGAGGTTTTGCTTCAACTGCTGTTGAATTGCCTGAGCTACGATTTCAACGTCAGGTCGACCATCTCGGTAGTTGAACTCAAGTTCAGGGAAGCCTTTTCCTTCGGGGAATCCAGCTTCGGCCAAGAGGGCTTTTGCTTTGGTAACGTCGAACGGAAGTGAGTTCGTCTTTTCTCGGAAGTATTTGACACTCGGAGGGAGAATCGCGTCGGCTCGGCGATTGATTCCGCCAAGAACACCGGTGACGATCTTGTCTCGATCTAATGCCATTCCCAGTGCTTGTCTGACCCGTCGGTCTTTGAGGGCTGGGACCACATCGCAATTCATGCCCAGGTAGTACATTGCCGGTCTTTCGAACAACTGGATGTCGGGACTGAGCTTAGGATCGGCTTTGATTGCCTTCAGGTCTTGAAGTTCAAGGGTGATCATGTCGAGTTCACCGGTCTTGTACTTATTGAGTCGAGTTTGAGAGTCCTTGATGACCGGTCGCTCAATGCTTTCAAGCTTCGGCTCGCCGCCATGGTATCCCTTGTTTGCCGCCAGGATTACGATGGAGTCAGGAACAAATTCTTTCATTGTGAAAGGACCGGTTCCAACCATGTCGGCTGGCTTTGCCATATCCTGCTTCGGATCGCTCAGCGCTTCTTTTGCGTAAACGAATGAACAAGGGTAGGTGAGCTTATCGAGGAAGTACGGTCTCGTTTTGTCAATCTTGATTTCAAGCGTGTTCGCATCGATCACTTTGATGCCCGAAACTTCGGTTGCTTTTCCTGCCAATCGATCGAGCACGCCAACGATGTCGGCCATGTAGGTACCGGCAGTTGGGCTGTTAAATTGGGGATCGCAGGACCTTTCCATGCACCACTTAAAGTCGTCAGCAGTCATTACGCGACCATTGCTAAACTTCACATCCTTCTTGAGGTGGAACGTATAGGTTGTGCCGTCAGCGCTGATATCCCACTTTTCTGCTAGGTTAGGTTGAACACGATTGTCTTCTCCCCACTTAACCAGCCCTTCAAATTCTTGCTGAATGATGTCGATCGTGTCGCCGTCTTGGACCTTTGCCGGATCAAGCGACGTAGGTGTCGTTGGCAACGCGTATCGGAACACGCCTGACTTACCGGCAGTGGTTCGATCCGAGAAGCCGCCTCCGGATTTGTTGCCTCCACTGCAACCAACGATCGTGAGGCCGATGACCCCGATAAAGACTAATGAATTAATCCGCATAGCTATCTCAACGATTTTACATTAAGAATCGATCCGAAGAGACGTAAGAAGGTGTTGTCTTGCAGGAAGTGGCTTTTCAACGATGTGTTCCCACATCGGTTGAAGCGCCAATAAGCACTCAAAACTGAACTTCAAGTTGCCGGGTGGTGAACTGCATTCGGTCAATGCCGCTAACCCAAACAGCACTTCCGCCTTTACATAACCTCGATCCGAAAATTGAGCGGCGTGTTCGGCAACAACGTATCCTCCGGCGGAAGGCGAAAAGAAGGCATCAGATTCAAGAATCTTGCTTCCGGTGATTACGCATCGGTTAAACGATGGCAAGAAACCGCTCAATTCCAACAGTTGCACTTCTGCCCAAGCTAGGGCGGCGATAGGATTTGGGTGCTTTTCAATTTCCTGAAGTCCAGTTAGGCAAAGGTCAAATGCTTCTTCGAATGGTTGCTCATAGGGCAATATTTGACCGAGAAGCTCTCCCCAACTGAGACCGAGGTTTAGGCGGTCAAAATCCTGTCTTAGGCCATGAAAGGAACTGCGCGGCTGCCCGGACGTGACAAATTTCTGCTTTTTGCTGCTGGCGAACGTGAATTGACCAATGCTGAGCGGCTCGGTAAGACCTCGTAATCGAGAAGCGGGCTTTTTTGCTCCCTTTGCAACAACATCGATCTTCCCAAGTTCCCTTGAGAAGATCGTGAGTCTTCGGTCCGATTCACCGGTATCGATACGCCGGAGCACAATGGCTTCGACGGTTGTGTCCATTTATTTCAACCAGTTACTTACCGTGGAAAATGGTCTTGTAGAAGAACTCATTCCAGATAAAGTACATTCGATCAATAACGAGCGTGAACCTCATCATAACCGTGGTTCCGAAGATTGCGCCAAAGCCGATCATCAGCAGGTAACGGCCCATAACATTGACCTTGAGCAGAACCTTGTTCTTTACATCAAAGCTGAAGAGGAAGTAACTGAGAACGCTTACCAAAGTAAACATGAACAGAAAGTTCGAGATCGCCTGAGACCAATAAACGTTGCCGGCGACGATCGCGGGATCAACCCCAGAGCTAGTACCGGGGACGAAGAATCCTGAGGTACTGCCAATGATTGGTTTCATTCCCGCTCTAACTTGCGGACCATAGGTATCAAAATAGCTTTGAATCTGCTGACCAGACCAAACACCAAGGATGATTCCGAGTGGAATTCTGCTCATCCAGTTGTGCTTTCGGCTAAATACCATGTAGCTCATGAACCCGATCGGGAGCAAAGCGGCATATATCCATTGACCAGGAGTTGAAGCCTTGCCGGTTTCGTCCAAGGTCCCCATCATCCTGTCATACCAAATGGTATGCAAAGACTCAGTCCAAATCGCGACCGCAGCCCAACCAGCGGCTAGTCCCAGGAACAAATGCTCGCAGAAGCGATAGAACTTGTTCTCTTTATAAAGCACACTGAATAGTCCAACGGTAACGATGACGCCCGCGGCTTTTGAAAGTGTGTAGTAAGTGTCGAGGTTCATTAGCTTTTCGCTCCTTTTCTTGCCTGCATCATTTCAACGTTGCCAATGATGACTAATGCAATCATGAGTAGCAATGCAAAGTGAAGGGTGGGATAGTATTTCGTTCCGTTTCCGGTGTTATCTTTCCCGGGGAAGCCTTCAATTTTGTCGGTGACTTTTTCAGAGACGATTCCAGGCTTGCCATCCTTATCCGGAATGTTGAGCCCTTTCTCCATCATTCCCTCCATGTCGTAAACTCCTTTTAAGCCGCCAAGGAATCCGGCAATTTGTCCGGAGTTGTAATACACCTGGGTTTCAGGGACCATAACTCCAGTTACCGCAAAAATCATCGGGACTTTTTTGGCAGAAATGAATTGGACATGGAAGTCGGTGGTCTTACTTGCGGTTACGTCAATAACCAGTTTGAAGTCCTGAACCTTCTCGATCTTTTCCAGAACCGGAGATTCCATTACCGATCGGAGCTTGCCAGTGGAATCGGTGTCTCTCTTCGAAGAGAACATCTTCTTGACATCTTGCCCAACGTTGTTAATGGCAACGTCAGAGTTCGGATAGTAACCAGCTTGAACCCAGTCATCCCATCGCTTGTACGGTCGGGATCCTTCCTTCGCCATCATCGTATTGACCTCGGTGATGACGTCTTGAGCGCATCTCGGAGACTGCGGATCTGCCGAAGACCAAAGGGCAAACTTCACTTCCTTTCTCATCAGGATGCGAAGAATTGCAATCAGTTCAGCTTTACTTTCTCCCCGAGTCGATCCGGTCCAGTCGCTACCGAGCAAAACCGTATCGCCCTTCTGCAGGTTCATCAAGACTTTGAATGTATCTGCAGAACTGTCGAACGGTTTGTTGGGAACTTTGATGTCAAAGAACAACGGAATCGAAGCGAACAGAACGAGTAACAAGTAAACGGTGTACTTGGGAATTCCTTTAAATTTCATTATTTGCTCCCCTTTTCTAGGCCAAGCCAGATTCTAAGTGCCATGCTGAGCGTTCCTAGTCCGATGCCAAACCGAATACCGGTGATGGCGGGAGTTTGGAACGTATTTTTGATCCAGTTGGCAATTTCCGATATACGGAGGTTAAGAATAATATCGCGAGTTGGTCCCGGCTGTCCGGCAATTTTGTCAACCAAGCCGTCCCAGGCAAAGGCTACAACTCCCATCAAACTGAGAATAACTAGGAGCGCGGTTCCCAACAGAATCGTTGCCTCAACCGATCTTGCTCGGAAAGCACGATAAGCAGCTGAGAGAATAAAGAACGCAATGATCGAAAACATTGCCGCATCCATTTGCTGGAGAAGACCTTCAAATAAGAAGTCTCGCCCCATGTTGATGAATCCCCAGTTATTTGGGTTATCAAAGTCCATGGTCTTCGTCGCTTCTCGAACGTGGAAATCTCCGTAGCCGAAGAACAGCATTGCGAGCAGTGATCCGATTAGCACCACGCTAAACGGCCAGTCCTTTTGTTGCTTGATGATCTTCGTACCGTGGATCTTCATAATGCTGAAAATCCCCAGACCGAGCATGAACGCGGCTAAGACTTGGGCAATCGTTCCAACGATACTCGTTGTTTCGTTCATCCAGGCGCTAACGCCTTCAACTGCACCTTTTGGAAGTTCTTTGTTCTTGTCAAAATTGATCGAATGTGGCCAATATTGATATGCCACAAAGAAAGCTCCGGAAAGGAAGGTCAAAATCCAAGTAATTGGTCTTCTTGCTTGAGTCGGCGCTTTTGTCAACGCAAAGACAATGCCAAATCCAACTAAGAGGGTCAGGAGTATCATCATCCACAAGGGACCTGAAAAAGGAACCTTGCTCCAAAAATTAATTTGACTTTCTCTCATTACTTGGGTACTCCTACGAGCGGTGATGCTTCATCAGCCGGTTTCGGGTCTCTTTCTACTTTCAGATCTTCCGGTGGATCCATTGTCTTGAAAAGCTTAGAAAATACAAATTGATGCTTTTCGGCATCCTTCAATTTCTTGAGCTCTTCGGCAATGATCGTTTGATCTCCGTTGCTCGAGCTGACAATTTCTTCGACTGCCTTTGCATGACCGCATGAGAAGACCGATTGTGAAACGGCTCCGCAGAGGATACACATGATTGCGAAAACTTTCGACCAGTCTTGACCGATTAAGCTGCCAACCAGAACTGGCTCACGAGTGAGGTAAGCCGAAGCGGCATAGAACTCGTCTCCGATCAGAACGTAGTCGCAAGCGGCGATGAAGAACGGCGTTTGGGTGGCTTCAGTGGATGAAGCTACTTGAATCGCACCGATTGAGTTTGCCGTTTCGGCAAAGATTAACGACTCGGCATAAAACTCTCCGAGAAAGAAAGTTGCTGCGGTCTGTTCGCGGTGGATGATTCCGGATACACCAGCCGCAAACGCAAATTGTCTGTCGGAGATGTATCGTACGGAGTCGGGATCAAATCTCTCGGGAACGCCTTCCTGTTGGTAAACGTCTCGAATGACTTCTTGAGCCAATGTATACATGGACGCCGAATAAGCGCACATGATGATCGGATTTGAGAACTTAGCGGCCGTCTTGGTAACGTACGAGCAGATGTTAATTGCTTGAACCGCAATCGCGTTAACCGGGTCAGAAAGACCGGGAACCATCAGAATTGGCTTACCCATTTCTGTGGCACGTCCAACGGCTTCATCAATTGCATTCAAACCAGGTATCCGGCGAATAAACAAGTTCTTGTTCGATCCTGCACGCAACACGTTGAACAAAATGAATCCCAAGAATATCAAGATGAATAACAGCCCGAACCATCCGGTGTCCCAATACTGGGAACCCAATGGGATCGAGTCACTACTCCAAGGTCCTATTTTTTCGTTTGGCATAATTCCTCCTCCTTTCCTTTTGCGAGATCGCCCTTTTCAGAGCGCGCTTCTTCAAGCATGCAGATTAGTCGTTCGACATTATCTCGCTTTTGTAACAAATTGCTATAGTCATTGACAAAATCAAAGCCAAAAAGTGGCACAAGAAATGGTGCCATGGTCAATCCGGCGTGGGCAAACACGTTGGAGACAGGCTTGTGCATCTCGAGAAACACGATCGCGGGGGCTTCAAGTTGACGACGGCGAATTTCATTCGCACACTTGTCTAACAGCGCTTGCGTTTCCTCCTCGGTTTGTTCATTCACCCAAAAATCGAACATCTTTCCCCACGTGATTACGGACGTATTCTAAAACGGTTTCCTTTGAGACGTTTTGAATGATGAGTTTGACACCGCGAAATGCATCCAGCTTTGATTCTGCTTCAAAAGGAGAAAGAAATATGAGGTTTTCTCCAATATGGACGGACTTTACCGATCGCCAAGTGATCTCATTGGCTCCCGACTTTGCCGATTCTTCGTTCAAAGTGAATTTCTTTCCCAAGAAAAATTCGGCAGTTGAAACGAAAAGCACCACCAAACCTAGAAGTGGAAGCACGATGGAACGAGTAACGAGCGCAAAAATGATGGCAAGGACGGCCCCAATGGCGAACACCATTTTGAGCCGGTCGAACTTACCCTTGTCCTCGTCAGATCGCTTGATCGTCCAATTCATTGCTTTTCCGCGAAAAACTTAACTCCAGGTACCAAATAGTGCGCTGACAGACTCTTTGTTGTGTATCCGCTTGATTGCGTTGGCAATCAACGGGGCTGCGCTTAGAACAGTCAATTTTGGAAATCGCTTGTGCTCAGGCAAGTCGATTGTATCCAAGACAACAATCTCACTAATACAACTGTTTTGAAGTCGCTCCGATGCTGGTTCACTTAAGATCGCATGGGTACAGCAGGCGATGACTTCCTTAGCTCCTCGATCGATGAGAGCCTGAGCTCCACTTGCTAACGAACCACCGGTATCGATCATGTCATCAATCATTACGCAACGTTTTCCGACAAAATCACCCACGATTTCAACAACTTCAACTTGGTTCGGTGCTGGCCTTCGTTTAGCGATAACAATGAACGGACACTTGAGCATGTCGGCAAGCTTTTTCGCTCGTCCAACACCGCCAACGTCCGGGGCAACCACGCAAACGTCTGGTTGATCTTCGAAGCCCTTTTTCATGAAGTACTCACCCAAAATCGGACCCCCATAAAGATGGTCAACCGGAATATTGAAGAAGCCTTGAATTTGGTCTGCGTGAAGGTCTAGGGTAACGACTCGCTTAGCTCCACACATTTGAATAATGTCAGCTACCAGTCGCGCAGTGATCGGCTCTCGCGGCTTGATCTTCTTATCTTGCCTGGCGTAACCGTAGTACGGAATGACAACGGTAATATTCTGCGCCGAAGCCCTGCGGAACGCATCAAGCAAAATGAAGAGCTCCATCAGGTTGTCGTTCGCGGGAGCGCACGTTGGTTGGAGAAGGAAGACTTCCGAACCCCGAGCGGATTCTTGGATCTCGATTCGAATTTCGCCGTCGGCAAACTTAGACGCCTTTAGTTCGCCGAGCTTGATTCCAAGTTCTTTGGCAACCCGCTGAGCGAGCTCGGGATTTGCGTTCCCAGCAAAAAGCTTAAATCCGTTGGTATTATCGCCTACCGTTGATCTCAATTCTTGTTCAACCATTTCGTTTTTTATCCCGCCAACGCGCAGCCCAGCCTTCTTTGTTCACTTGTCTTGCCCGTCCAAAAGCACCGTCATTTGCCGCAATATCGTCGGTTATGACGCTTCCCGCCGCAACAATAACTCCGTCGCCAATTTTAACCGGAGCGACTAGCGTTGAATTTGACCCAATAAATGCGTCATTTCCTACGTGAGTCTTGTGCTTCTCAAAGCCATCAAAGTTGCACGTGATTGTACCGGCTCCAATGTTTGTTTCTGATCCTATTTCAGCATCGCCGATGTAGGTCAGATGGTTGGCTTTGGCACCCTTCTTGAGCGTTGACCGGTTGATCTCGACAAAGTTACCGATTCGAACCCCGTCTTCGAGGGTGCTCTTGGGTCGAATATTGGCAAAGGGTCCGATCTTTACGTTTGATCCAATACTTGCGGTGTCTGCATGACTAAAGAAGAAGAGTGAATTGTCGCCGAGGCTGACATCAGTCAAACGAGAATTTGGTCCAACGGTCGAATTCCTTCCGATTGACGTTTTTCCGACCAAGTGCGTTCCTGGTTCAATAATCGTATCCAAACCAATATCGACATTTGGACCAATGTACGTGCTTGAAGGGTCGGTAATCGTCACTCCATTCAAAATGTGGCGGTTGTTGATGAGGTTCTTCAGGATTGTATTGGCCTCGGCAAGTTGCTTGCGATCGTTGACTCCCATCATGATCGCCGGATCACTAGAGATGAAAGCATTAACCGGTCGATTGGTTGAATCAAAGAATCCGATAATATCGGTTAAATAGTATTCACCTTGGGCATTGTCGCTTTTCAAGGTCTTCAGTGCCTCGGCCAATGCCACTCCTTCAACACAATACATTCCGGCATTGGCATGGCAAATCTGCTTTTCCGCAGCGGAAGCGTCCTTTTGCTCGATGACTCTTTTTGCGTCCGCTCCGTCGACAACGACTCGACCGTATCCGGTCGCATCCGGCAGTTCTGCCACTGCCATCGAGCAAACCCTTTCTGAAGCGACATGTCCTGCCAAAAACTCTCGAAAATACTCGGTTGAGATCAACGGCGTATCTCCGCACACCACCATGACGGTTCCATTTACTTCGCCAAGCTCCGCCAAGGCGCATTGGACTGCATGTCCAGTTCCCTTTTGTTCTCGCTGCCAAGCGTACTGGTAACCGTCCCCAAGGGCCGTCACGAGGCTTTCTCCTCCGTGACCGACAACGATAACAACGTCATCGGCTCCAGCGGCAATCAGCGAATCTGCAACAAGCTTTGCCATCGGAACTCCGCAGACCTTATGCAGGCACTTAGGTAAATCCGACTTCATCCGAGTGCCTTTGCCTGCGGCGAGAATCAATCCGGTGACTTTAGGTTTGCTCATTACGATTAGAGAATGTCATTCTGAACCTTTTTCTATCGTCTTGACAAGTTGAACTTTGTCCATCAGAAGGAGGACAATAGAAATATGTCGGTAACAGTTGTCGATCACCCACTTGCCCAACACCTTCTTTCGCAACTGAGAGACAGCGAAACCGAGCCAGAAAGATTCCGAAGATTTGCCCGCCAACTCACCACATTACTTGTTATTGAAGCCACGAAGGGGCTCAGAATGCAGGAAACTACGGTTCAGACTCCGCTCGTCACCTGCACGACAAACATGTTGGGCGAAGGAATTGCCGCGGTTCCTATTTTAAGGGCGGGTCTTTCAATGTTGGAACCGGTTCTGGGTTTATTCCCGGATGTGAAAGTCGGTTACGTTGGACTTGAACGCCACGAAGACACGGCGATTGCTCGAAGCTACTACATGAAACTTCCCAAACTTGAAGGCCAATTTACCCTTTGCCTGGACCCCATGCTAGCTACCGGAGGATCGGCCGCTCAAGCCATCGGACAACTAAAAGTCGCCGGTGCCAACCAAGTTGTGATGGTATGCGTCATCGCATCACCTGAGGGCATCGCATTTCTTCAAGAGCAACACCCCGACGTTGCCATCGTCACCGCATCAATCGATGAGTGCCTAAACGACAAAAAATACATCGTGCCTGGACTAGGAGACTTCGGTGATCGCCTTTATGGAACTATGTAAGTTTCATAACGTGATGCCTCGCTAAATGCCAACAGACGGTGACGTACAAGGACTAAATTGGCGAAGCTATTACGAGTTCAATTCGTAGAACTGAATGCATTTCGGCAAGTCTAAAACGAATTCATCAGAAACATTTCTAATATGATATTGCTTGAATGAACTCCAAAAATATTCTTCTGGGGATTGTTCGATCTTCGCTCTTAAAGGGTTGCTATGGATGTAGTGAAGTTTTTGGCTAAAGATTGGAGTTGTAACAATAGGAAACCCTCGAAATCCTTCTTTCCAAAAAGAATGTCGGTTGAGTCCCTTCTGCATAGATATCTGTTTCTTTTCAAATTCATTCAGGTGTGGAATCAAGATTTTTGCTGATCGTCGCTTAATGTTGCGCATCAAGCTAGACATCGTCTCATCACTTTTAGGTGTCACTAAAAGGTGAATATGGTGGGACATAACTACAAATCCATGCAAGCTGGCCTCGTAATATTGGCAGTCACGCAGGATTGAAAGAGTCATTTTCGTCTTCATCTCATCTCGCGCTAACAGATGAGCGAAATCCAGGCATGTGGAAGTTATATAGCTAGTCTGTCCCGGCACCTTCGAATTGATCCAACGCTTATATTTCTCCACAACTATTAACCTCGCCAATTTAGTTTGCCCATTTCGAACATCCTGAACCTTCGGATTAGCGAGGTATCGGCGATCTAATATCAGCAGCTACCATTTTGCTTCAATCGTGAACTTCACCTTCTTCACTTCGCCAGCTTTATTTCTCTACAATTATTAACCTCGCCAATTTAGTTTGCCCATTTCGAACAACTTGAATATTCGGATTAGCGAGGTATCGATCCTAACATCGCCAGCTACCAACGGCTCTCCACCGTGTACTTAACCGTCTTCACTTCGCCCGCCTTCAACTTGACTTTAAATATCATCGTATTCGAGTCCTCTTTGACGAACGGATCACTTTTATCCGTCACTTTCCAATCTCCGCTCTGATGCTCGTAAACGTAGACCGTCTCGCCAACTTTCTTCCGGTTACGAACCTCAATCGAGTAGCTTGACCGTGACGAGTTCTTGCCAAGCTTTGTGTAAGAAGTCTTTTTGTGCGACACCTTAACGTCAAACGACTTCCCAACGGTCAGCGAAATCTTTTCATCCCGGGGCGTGTGCTGGATCTCGTTCTCACCCAAAAACTGTAGAGATCCACCGGTATCACGCTGATACAACCGGACCTTGCCGGCGGGCATCGGCATTCCCAGATGAGACTTCTCATCGTTTCTGAACTTCACCATCACGCTAGAATCCAAATCCTGCTGTGAGTCGCCCGAATCATTCTCAGGATCTGCATACGAATCAAAGGCAATGATCTTCTTGATCGGAATATTGGATCCCGCCAACAGACTCAATTGTTTGGTCTCTTTGTTTCGAACGCTGGCTGGTCGCCCAAGTGTATAGAGGTGATACTCGAATAAGCTCTGTTCGCTAAAGCTACTACGGACGGGATCGAGAAGGGCCCGTTTCCGATTATTATCGGTCCATTTCTGCTTTGTGACACCTGTATCTTCGTCCTGGACCACATTCACATCCCCAGCCAACAACTTCAACTTGGCGTCATTAAATGTAAGCCCGGACTGATTATTGAGCGTCACCCAGCCTTGAATATCACCCGACCCGGCATCACCCAAAGTCAAAACGTAGTTCGCTGTCCAACTCATCCCTTTCGTCAAATAACTCAATTCCATCTTCGCTTGTTGAGCCTTCGCACTATTGATCTGCCAAACCAACGAAGGCTTGGAAATGAGTCCTTCAGGAACTTCCATCACGTCAATCTCCCCCTGTGGCGAAAGAATAATCCGCCCGTCATTGGCCCGAATCACCAAATCGTTGTAGCTATATTCGCTGCCACTTCCGGTGTTCACAACCGAAGTTGGAGAACTAATCAATACGCCCTCAATTACTTCTTTGGAATTTCCGATTGATCGTGTGAAACGAATCTTCTTCCCGATCGACTTCTGTAGAATCGCCATCGGTGAGATCAAGTCGTATTGGTAGTTCTGCTCCAGAATGGAAATTGACCCTGGATTATTCAAGCATCGAAACCCGACGCTGGTGGCATCGATCAACTGAGCCACATCTTCGACGATCAGACTCTGTTGGCCGGCCTTGACATCAACCAATCTTATGTCTTTAACAAATCCGAGCCCTTGGCTATAAACCGTAATTTCGGTCGAGCCTTCAACGAGCAATGCACTAACAGCGAGTAATGTGGTAATCATCCTTTCCCCAAATCAAGCGTTTTGTCACGCAAAACGCACAGGAGTTAGTGTACGAAAGAAAAGAAACCGTTCAATCACTTTTCAGATTGAACGGTTTCTTTTTGGAGGATTAATTTCAGCTCCAGACTCTAAACTCAAGACTCCAAACTAACTTACCACTTCGTCTCGACCGTATACGAAACCGTTTTAACTTCACCCGCCTTTAGCTTCAACTCAAAAACCATCGTATTCGAATCCTCCTTTACAAAGGGATCAGACTTATCCGTAATCTTCCAGTCACCCCAATGTCTTTCGTAGAGGTAAACCGTTGTCTCTTCCTGTTTTCGGTTTCGGGCTTCGATTTCAAAAGTTTCGCGGAACGACCGATCCGAAAGCCGCTTGAAATTGGTTCGTTTGCGGTCCGCTCGCACGTCAAACGATCGACCAACATTGAGCGATATCTTCTCGTCTCTCGGAGTGTGGTTGATCATGTCCTCGCCCAAATATTGAAGCGAACCTTTACTATCTCTCTGGTACATCCGGAACTTACCAGCTGGCATTGGCATACCGAGATGAGAAGCCTTATCATTTACAAATTTGACCTTCACAATTGGGCTCAAAGCACCAACTCCGATCTCCCCTTCATTAGGGTAGTAGTTGTCGTTCCCTGCCATCGAATCAAAAATGATCTGCTTCTTAAACGGAATCTTAGCCCCTTCAAGCAAACTCAACTGTTTGGTCTCATTGTTTCGCACGCTTGCCGGTCGCCCCAACGTGTACAAGTGATATTCGAAAAGCGACTCCTCTTTGAATCCTAAATCCCTTTGCTTCATCACTGCTCCTGGCGCCATATCATAAGCAATAGCCCCGTTTAAATCCCGCGGCTGAACCACATTGATTTCGCCTGCCAGCAACTTCAAACTCGCATCCATGAAGGACAGTCCAGATTGATTCGTCAGCGTAACCCAACCCTGAAGGTCACAGGTTCCACTTTCACCGAGGGTCATAACGTAGTTAGCCGTCCAACTCATTCCGCCCGTCAAGTAGCTAAGCTCCATTTCTGCGTTCTGGTCCTTATCGCTCTCCAATTCCCAAAGCAATGAAGGTCGAGAAATGAGCCCTTGTGGCATTTCCATGACGTCGATTTCGCCTTGGGGCGACAAAATGATTCGTCCGTCATCCGCCTTAATAACTAATCCGTTATAGCTAAATTCACTGCCGTTGCCATTGTTAACCACGGAGGTCGGAGAACTCATCAGAATCCCTTCTATTGACTCTTTCTTGTTCCCCATCGTCCGGGTAAACCGCACCCGCTTGCCAACTGATTTCTCGAGAATCGCGTTAGGAGAAACCAAATCGTATTGGTAATTCTGTTCCAGCACTGATATTGATCCTGGGTTGTTAAGACACTTAAATCCGACGCTGGTCGCATCAATCATCTGGGCAACGTCTTCGACATTGACCTTCTGTTGGCCCTTCTTTAGCTTCAACGTCCGAACATCTTTGACAAAACCAAGCCCTTGATTGTAAATCGTGATCTCAGTCGAGTTCGGCTTCAGCATCGCATTCGCAAATAGGATAGTCGAAATCAAACTTCTTTCCCTCCCGCTAGCAGCTTCCCGGCTTCCCCGCTTCTTGGCTCTGTTACCACTTCGTATCCACCGTGTAAGTAACCGTCTTCACTTCACCCGCTTTCAACTTCAATTCAAACACCATCGTATTGGCGTCTTCTTTTACAAAGTTGTCCGACTTGTCCGTAACTTTCCAATCGCCCCAGTGCCGTTCGTACAGATAAATTGTTGCGTCTTCCTGTTTTCGATTCCGAACCTCAATCTGGAAGGACTCTCGAAACGAGTTTGATGACAATCGCTTGAAGTCTGTCCTTTTCCGATCCGCTCGAACATCAAACGATCTCCCAACATTCAATGAAATCTTCTCGTCCCTCGGCGTGTGGTTAATCATGTCCTCGCCCAAGTACTGAAGCGATCCTTTGCTATCCCGCTGGTACATTCGAATCTTTCCGGCTGGCATCGGCATTCCGAGATTTGAAGCTTTGTCGTTGGTGAATTTGATCTTCACTAATGGAGTCAGAGCACCAACTCCAATCTCGCCTTCGCTAGGATAGTAGTTGCCATATCCTGCCATCGAATCAAACACAATTTGCTTTTTGAAAGGAACATTGGAGCCTTCCAAAAGACTCAGTTGCTTGGTCTCCTTATTTCGGACACTCGCCGGTCGTCCCAAGGTGTAAAGGTGATATTCAAACAGACTTTCTTCTTTGAATCCTGCCTCGGATTTCATCGCCGCCATGTCAAAACCGCCGCCACCCCTAGCTCCACCTCGCCCCTGAGGTCGAACTACGTTCACATCTCCCGCCAAAAGCTTTAAGCTTGCGTCGAGAAATGAAAGCCCAGACTGGTTATTGAGGGTTACCCAGCCTTGAATATCACTAACGTCGCTGGCACCTAAAGTCAACACATAGTTTGCCGTCCAACTCATCCCTCCCGTAAGGTAGCTAAGCTCCATCTCGGCGTTTTGATCCTTGTCACTTTCTAATTCCCAAAGAAGTGAAGGTCGAGAAATAAGTCCGTCTGGCATCTCCATGACATCAATTTCTCCTTGCGGCGACAAGATGATTCGACCATCGTCCGCCTTGATCACCAAACCGTTGTAACTGTATTGATTTCCGTTACCGGTGTTCACAACTGAAGTCGGTGAACTCATCAGAATTCCTTGAACGGTCTCTTTTGCATTTCCCATGCTCCGAGTGAATCGAACCCGTTTGCCAACCGACTTTTCGAGAATTGCCTGTGGAGAGACGAGGTCGTACTGGTAGTTCTGCTCCAAAACCGAAATTGAACCGGGGTTGTTAAGGCATTTGAAGCCAACGCTGGTCGCGTCGATCAATTGAGCAACGTCCTCGACGTTAACTTTTTGCTGTCCTTTTCGGAGCTTGACCGTTCGGATGTCTTTGACGAAACCAAGCCCTTGATTATAAATCGTGATCTCAGTTGAACCTGGCGCAAGCATAGCGCTCATAAAAATAATTGGTGCAAACATGTTTCCCTCTGCATGATTAAGACGACGCAGTGAAAGGTTTGTTACCATTCAGCGTCGAATTGTTCAACAGAAATCATTACACGGTCTGGATAGAGGAACGAACTGACCGCCATGGTCAAGAACAATCGACAGAGGAAGTTACCAGGGGATGAACTAGACCTCAAAACTCCGAGACTGTCCTATGAACAGGTGGACCTCAAAATGGGATCATGTCAGCTGAATTTGAGTTAGAATAACGAGAGTGGTTAGCATGCCCAGTGGATTCTCATGGTTAACTCTCAGCTTCGCAGGGGTCGCTAACCATGCCACCCGGGTTAGGCTTTATTCTGCTAAAACTACCCCGCCCACCCAGTGGCTCGCCGAGGATCCTTGTGACATTTTATGTCACCACATCCAAGAGTTTTGGTGTTAGAATTCCTTAAGGAACAACTTGAACATAGTCTCTTTTCCACTGGCTTCTCGCAGACTCACTTCGTTCGAGTCAGGGGTCGGAGCCAGTGCCACACCAAGTTCTACTTTTTCTAATTGTTTAACCTCGCCCACGAAGTGGCTTGCCCAGTGGCTCGTCGGTGCGGGA
Source organism: Armatimonadota bacterium (assembly GCA_037141835.1). Classification (GTDB taxonomy): domain Bacteria; phylum Armatimonadota; class Fimbriimonadia; order Fimbriimonadales; family Fimbriimonadaceae; genus Fimbriimonas. The sequence continues at coordinate 18,534 of JBAXBU010000040.1, forward strand.
ATTGGCTCGGGACTTTGTCCTGGTTTAGGTTCGATAGCGGGTGGAATTATCGGCGGCACCGTTGTTTATTGGAACGATGATAACAGTAATGTTTCGACATACTCCACTAACCCCTGGGGTAGCGCGATTGGTACCGGGTAGCTAACGTAATGAGTATCCAAAGTGTGCATTTTGCTTGCTCCTACAACCGACTTAATGATTTTCCGAGGCATTTCAGCGATTGCATAGCAGGCGTGCAACAAAACTGGAAGGTGATTTGGAAGGGAGACATTATTGATGCTAGTAAGTTTAAATTGTTAGAAGAACTGTTCGATGACAGTTCATTTGTGACTGCGTTAGCATTCAAGTCTTTCGAGCAACTTCAGAATATCAACCAAGAAGTCAACAAATTCTTTGGTGGTGAGTCGTCAGAAATCTGTGCGGCGGCAATTTGGGATCCGCAAGGTTGGGCGTCGACCTGTATTTTTGAGTGCCGACGTAGATCATTCTTGGAAAGACTCAGTTTTCCGAAACGAACTTTCGAAATACTGCAGGAAGAGCTTCAACATCACCTTCAGACTAAAATACGTTGATTCATTTGGTTGTGAATAGCCGCGACAAGACAAAGAACGATGGAGCGACAAGTGGCGAGCCACGGTGTGAGATGCTGTAATGACATGTCAAGTGGTGGTGCAGTATTTCTTGGCATCTCGGCTTGGATATGTCCCTCCTGGGTAGAACGCAGTTTTGTTAAAGTTCCCGGTCGCTCCCCAAGAACTCAAAACCTCAATAGATAGGCGAGCGAGCCCCGCCGACTTGTCGGCCAATGCACTCGATTTATCCAGATCACCCCGTACTTCCATGTTCCCTTTTCCCTGCTCCCTCAACTCCCAATTTTCCAGACTGACCACATAGCCAAAACGGTAAACTCTCAACAAACATGAAATTGCTCGTACCCATCAAGCGGGTCGTAGATCCATACGCAAAGGTCCGACCGCTTGGCGACGGTTCTGGTGTAGACACCACTGGCGCAAAATTTGAAATCAACCCATTCGATGAGATCGCAGTTGAAGAAGCGGTTCGCCTCAAAGAGCGAGGCGTTGCCACTGAAATTGTTGTCGTCAGCGTTGGCAACTCGTCTTGCGAAGATCAACTTCGAAAAGCATTAGCCATTGGCGCAGACCGAGCAATCCTGATCGAAACCGACGCGACCTTGGACTCCCCAGCAGTTGCATCCATCCTGAAAGAAGTTGTCGATTCTGAAAGCCCTTCCATCGTTCTGATGGGTAAACAAGCAACCGACGACGACTGTAATCAAGTCGGTCAAATGCTTGCGGCAAAGCTTGGTTGGCCACAGGCAACATTTGCCGCAAAAGTAGAGTTCAATGGCAATGTCGCAACCGTGACCCGTGAGACGGATTCAGGTGAGCAAGTAGTTTCAATGTCAATTCCAGCCGTAATCACAACCGATCTCCGACTAAACGAGCCAAGATACGTTGCGTTGCCAGGAATCATTAAGGCGCGGAGCAAACCGCTCGAAAAACGATCAGCAACCGCAATACCGGGTTCAAAAACCTCAATCACCGCCGTAGAACTTCCACCGGCTCGTCCGCCCGGGCGCCGCGTGGGATCCGTTCAAGAATTGGCAACTGCCATTAAAGAGCGAGGTGGAATCTAATGTCTAAGTTACTTATCATTGCTTTTGACGCCTCAGACGCAACATCAAGCATTGGCTTTGCCAACACTCTTGGTCTGCCCTATGACGTTCTTCTTCTGTCTGGATCAACGACTGCCTGTGGAGCCGAAAAAATGAGCTCGGCAAATCTGACTTCCCTTCCCGCCGCTGATGGACTGGCGAAGGCATTAAAAGAATTTGCTACGGGTTATTCTCATATCGCATCTCCATCGAGCATGCGAAGTAAGGATGTTTTGGCATACCTTGCCGGACTTCTCGACACAGGCATGGTCACTGATGCAATTGGAGTTGTCTCTCCAACCACGTTCAAGCGGCCCATATATGCTGGTTCGATGACCGCCACCGTTGAGGTTGCCTGCGATCCAGTCGTCATAACCTTCCGACCAAGCAATTTTCCAAAGTTAGAAGGTGGAGCCAATGGATCTGAGGAATCCGTTTCGTTGGCAATTAACACTCAAGTGACAATCGTCAGCGAATCCAGTAAGGGCAGTGCCAGACCTGATCTGAGTCAAGCCACAATTGTTGTTTCCGGAGGACGACCACTAAAAGATGCCGCTACCTTCGAGTCTGTGATCGGAGGATTTGCTGACGCTCTCGGTGCAGCCGTTGGGGCAACTCGCGCTGCCGTTGATTCAGGCATTGCCGCCAATGAGCTTCAAGTTGGCCAAACCGGAAAAGTTGTCGCCCCGAACTTATATATCGCTGCAGGAATCAGTGGTTCAACCCAACATATGGCAGGAATCAAAGACTCAAAGTTGATCGTTGCCATCAATACCGACACCAATGCACCGATTTTTGATGCGGCTGACTTGGGGTTGGTAGGAGACCTATTTACGGTCTTACCGGAACTTCAGCGCGAGCTAAAACAATAGAAAGAAAGAGATACGTGGCAAGCAAGTTAGCCGTCTGAGATAGATATGAGCATCACCGCAATCGCACTATGGTCCATCGCCTTATTGAAAGGGCAAGGACAAGACACCGTCGCAACAATTAACGGTGAAGCCTTAACTTCGCAAAAGTATTACCGGAGGATGGAATATTTACCCGGTCTCGGAAGAAAAACGAGTACCGGACAGTTCATCGAAATCATGCCCGCGATTGCGACGCTGGACACCCTGGTAACCGAAACACTCATTCTTCAAATTGCAAAAGCGAAGAACTTGACGCCAACTGAAACCGAAGTAGACCAAGAAGTTTCCTATCGCCTGCGCAACAATGTGGATTACGTGAAGGAATGGCAATCGGTCGGACGAACTTTACCGGAACTTCGATACATGATTAAAGTTGAGCGAGCTCAATTCAAGATCCAAACGGAGGGAATAGTCGTCACCGAAAGCGATGTTCAGCGAAACTATGAGGGGGCTAAATCCTCCCGGTATACAATTCCTGCCCGGGTTAAGCTGAGAGTGATCATTGTTCACGATGAAGAATCAAAAGCAAAAGTCGACGCAGGTTTAAAAACAGGAAAGGCATTCGAAGAGATGGCGTCCCAATTTAGTACCGATCCCAGCAAAAATGCGGGCGGTGATTTTGGAGTAGTCCCGTTTGATCTCCTTGGTCCAGAAGTACAAGCTTCGGTAAAGCCTCTCAAGAAAGGCGAACGAACTGGGTGGTTAGGCAAAGACACCATTTTTGCAAAATTCCAAGTTGAAGCCCTATTAGCGCAGTCCGTGATACCGCTAGACGCAAACATTAAAGAGGATCTACGTCGTGAAATGATGGTCATTAAGGGGACCGGCAAGATTGATATGAACAAGCTCATTCGTGAAGCTAGGCAAAATGCCACGATATCGATCGCCTCTCCCGAAATAGATAAGGCATACAAGCAATTTGTCGATTTAGAAAAGAAGGCGAAAAGCGGCGGACAATGACGATTGTTGACGTCAGTGTCGAAACCGACTTTACTAAGTTGCGCGAGGACTTGGATGGGCTGAAGGTCTACCACGCGAACCAGAATTGCCGGACATTTGACTTGTTTGAAAAAGCACTTCCCTATCCGGGTTCTGAAAACGTCGAACAAAATGCAGTCGTCCTTGCTCCATCCAATGAGCCTTATACCAAGCTTGGCATTATCATGGACCTCCTGCTCGGTCCATATGGCTGCCCATGGGATCGTGAACAAACCCATGAAACTCTCAAGAAGTACCTACTAGAAGAATCGTACGAGACCCTCGATGCCATCGATCGTCAAGACTTCGACTCTCTTGCCGAAGAACTAGGCGATCTGACTCTCCAGCCTGTCTTTCATGCTCGAATGGCAGCCCGAGACGGCAAATTTGAATTCGATGAACCACTGCGGCACATCTGCGAGAAATTGATTCGCCGCCACCCTCATGTCTTCAACGACACCGAAGTAAAGGACTCCGATGAAGTCCTTGCCAATTGGGACGCGATCAAGAAGCGAGAAAAAGAGTCATCGACATCAATTCTGAGTGGCGTACCAAAAGCCATGCCAGCCCTTGGTCGAGCCCATGAGATAAGTAAGCGCGCGGTCCGGGCAGGATTTGAGTGGCCAAATATTGAGGGAGTACTCGATAAAGTTAAAGAAGAAGTTGTTGAGCTTGAGGAAGCGATTCAAAGTGGTGATCAAGGACACATTAAGGCTGAAATCGGCGACTTACTCTTCACTATCGTCAATCTAGCTCGTTGGCAAAATATTGACGCCGAAGATGCGTTAAGATTGATGCTCAATCGATTTCAAGCAAGATTTGAAACAATGGAAGCAAATGCCGATAAGCCTCTTTCCGAATTGTCTTTGGATGAGTGGGACAACTTATGGAATCAGGCTAAACTTTCGCTCAGCGAGGCATAATACATAAAAGTGAGAAAAGGATCGGCCAGAGGGATTGGACAACTATTGAGTCCAGAAAGAGAAACGGTTTCCAAAGAAATTCCGATTGACGATATCATCCCAAACAAACGTCAACCAAGACGACATTTTGATCAAGATTCACTTGATGAGCTTGCCGAATCCATCAAACTTCACGGTGTTCTTTCACCTATACTCGTTCGCCCGCTTTCCGTTGGCAAGTTTGAAATAATTGCCGGAGAACGTCGATGGCGAGCCTCACAACTTGCAAAACTCAAGACGGTGCCCGTCTCAGTTAGATCCGTAGCTGGACAAGAGTCACTGGAACTTGCGATTATCGAGAACGTTCAACGAGAGGACATCTCCGCTTACGAAGCTGCCCTTGCCTATCAATCACTGATTGAAGAATTTGGCTTAAATCAAGAAGAAGTTGCCATGAGGGTTGGGAAAACCAGAACTTCGATTTCCAATACCGTTAGGTTGCTTCGGCTACCAACTCAAATTCTTGAAGGTCTTCAAGAAGGACTCATTTCAGAAGGTCATGCAAGGGCATTGCTCGGTTTTGCTCATGAATCTAAGCAGATTGCGTGTTATCGCCAAATCGTTGATCTGGGTTTGTCGGTGCGAGATGTCGAACGAATGGCTAATTCTGAAAAGGAGCCAAAGCAGAAAACTCCGGCAATCAGAATTGAAAAAGACGTTCATACGCGACAGCTAGAAACTGCATTGAGTGAAAAGCTAGGACTACCCTCAAAGATAACTCGCAAAGGCGACCAAGGAACCATCGAAGTTTCAATCTATTCAGATGACGATCTTCAACGCGTTCTCGATATTCTTGGTGTTGAACTTTGACGGTTACAATCGCTCAAATGGAGCCGTGTCATTTTTCGGGAGTAATTGAACTCCAAGAGCTAGCTTTTCCTCCTCCTTTTGATCGAGATTTACTCTGGAAGGAAGAGCATTTAGTGGCACACACGACGAAATTTCCTTTAGGACAGATCGTTGCTCTATTTGGACCAAAGGTAGTTGGCTCGTGTAGCAATAGTATCCTTGAATCTCAATGGTTTGATTTAGGATTGCCTTGGAAAGAGATGGTTGGCGGCTACTCCATCAACACTTTTAACCCAAGCGGAAAGACCCTCTTTGGTCTAGACATCAGTGTTCATCCTGACTACCGACACACAGGTATTGGCAAGGCACTCTATGATCATCGCAAATCCCTCGTTTGCAATCTAGAGTTTGAACGATACGCGACCACTTGCAGACTTCCCGACTTTGAAATGAGTGGATGTTCTAATGTTCACACGTATGGAAAAGAAGTTTGTGATCAAGTCCGATCGGACCGTACTTTGACGCCATTACTTCGGTATGGTCTAACGATGATTTCTGTTTTGGAGAATCATTGGGATGATCCGGAGTCGGGAAATGCAGCTGCACGATTGGAGTGGTATCCATGACAGTACGAGTAGCTGCGGTGAATTGGAGGCTGCGTTCAATTCGGTCTGACGGAGCGTTCTGGAATCACGCGTACGAGTTCATTGAGAAGGCGAATGACGATGGCGCTCAATTAGTTGTCCTCCCGGAACTCTTTTCTCTCGAACTTCTCTATTTAGAACCCAAACTTGGTGAAGCCAAATGCCCAAGATATCTTGCTCAATACTGGGAGGATATGGTGAAGTGGTTAGCTCGAATGTCGGTCAATAGTGGGATGGCGATCGTTGGTGGCTCTCACTTCAGTGGGACAGATGATGGAATCAAGAACATTTGCCCCATTGCCTTTCCCGATGGCCAAGTCTTCTTTCAAGAAAAGAATAAGCTGACGGTTTATGAACGGTCGGATTGGGGGATATTGGCGGGTCACGGCGTTCAGCCGCTTCCAGGGCGACTAGGAGTCAGTGTTTGTTATGATTGCGAGTTCCCGGAGGGACCGCGCTGCCTCGCGGAGGACGGAATGTTGATTCATGCGGTACCGGCTTGGACGGAGACACGCAGAGGGTTCCAAAGAGTTCGATGGTCGAGCTTGGCAAGGGCGATTGAAAACCAAGTATTTGTTGTTCATTCATCGTTGGTCGGGGATATCGGACGTGAACCAATTCCAGAGAGCTATGGTTCATCAGCAATTATTGCACCTAGTATTGCTCCTTTCCCAATGGAAGCGGTCTTGTCCGAGTCTAAACTCAACGAAGACGACATTATCGTTGCCGGACTAGACATTGATGCCCTCTTTGCCTCCCGCAACGAGGGAGAAGTTACTAACTGGCAAGACCGGGATGCTTCGTCATGGGAACTCCTTAAGAAACCAAACGGCTTTGCGCCGTGGGTAATTTAGGAATGAGCCTATTTATTTCCCGATGCGATAGATGCAGATAGGTGGATCGCATCGGTTTGTCCTTGTAACGCCAAAGCGTCCCCGTCAGGCATCTTTATTCCATGATGATCTAAGAGTGAAGTCAGCATAACAATGAGATGGCTCGACTCTTGCTCGGCCAGCAAATTTATTTGAAGGTCGAGATGGTTTCTTTGATTAGCAAGTTTCTGTTGTCGATTTTGGCTGATCAAGATGAAAGTTGATAGAAGAATGGCCTCTTGTGAAACTAATACCGTTAGAAGTCCAAACGGCGGTGGATCAAATCTGAGAGTTGTTTTGAACGGCGGAAACCAGTTAACAAACAGCCATCCAAAAACCAAAAAACAATGTAACCATAGAAATGTCATACTGCCGCAGAATCCGGCAATCCGATCAACAACTTTGTCGACTGGAGTCCGCGAGTCGTGAGCCGCTTGCTCGATGTCCGAAATGGTCCTGATATTCTTCTCTACGATTTCGCTGAGCCGTCTTTTGTGCTTCATGTATTTCACTTATTTCTATGATGTTTTTGATGCGCTAACTAAAAGAGCATGCATTTTGATCCCAATCTCTGCCGAAGATGCCCGAACAGGGTCGCCATCAACTACAAAGAGTTTTGGCCCAAGAAGCGTTACCTTGGCGGACTTGGCTTCGACACTCCATACCTCTGGCAATTTTGTTTGTTGGCGCAACAATAGGGCGACTCCATATCTCCAAAGGCTGTTCTCCCTTGTACTTGTCAAGATGTATATTGATAGTTGCCCATCGTCGATTGCCGCATTGTCAGAAACAGGAAATGGTCCACCGTGCAGACGGGTAGAGGCGGCAACGAACTGAAGAGCCCTACCATCATAGGTTCCACTGTCCGTCTCCACCCGAATTTTAAACGACCTTGTCTCCGCACATGCTCTTGAAATAGCTGGAATGTAAACCAAGCGACCAAATAGGCCCTTATTCGACTTTTGAACCTCTTCCATGATGTTTGTGGTCAGACCCAAAGTGGCTACGTTTACGAAAACTTCGTTTTGAAAAATCCCAACATCAATTGCTCGAACTTCAGCTTCATTGAGATGAAACTGAAT
>JBAXBU010000041.1:0-26354 GCA_037141835.1 Armatimonadota bacterium
ACCCAATTTATCGGACGGGCGATTGTGCAAGAGCTTTTGAATCGCAAGCACGCCGTCACCATCTTCCACCGCGGCAAGACTGGGGCGGATCTTTTTCCGGAGTGTAATCATATTCTTGGTGACCGAAACACTGACCTCGCCTTGTGTGACACACAGGAATGGGATTCGATTGTTGACGTTTCTTGCTACACGCCCGACCAAGCCCGTTCGGCGGCGAAGCTAAGAACCAAGCATTTCACGTTTATTTCGACAATTTCGGTTTACGATCTAGAAGGCGCGGAAGTACCGCTGACGGAGAAAACCAAGATTTCGGAAGGGCAAGAAGGAACTGAAGTCACCGGTGAGAGCTATGGACCGATGAAGGTTCGATGTGAAGAGATTTTGGCTGAAGCTTTTGCCGATCGTTGCGGCATTGTTCGTCCAGGGATCGTTTTTGGTCCGCATGATCACACTGGGCGGTTTCCTTACTGGGTTTCCCGACTTGATCAATACGATGAGGTCTTGATTCCGGAAGTTCTGAACCAGCCTTTGCAATGGGTCAATGTTTTTGATCTCGCTGAGTTTACGGTTAAGGTTGCTGAAGATCGATTGTCCGGAACTTGGAACGCCATTCGTCCGGGCATCAGCCTCGGCGCGATGTTTGATGAGATTCGCCAGCAAGTGGGCCGTAAGCACGAACTGTTACTTGCGTCTATGCCAGAGCTAATCGAGCATGAAGTAAAGCCGTGGGCTGATTTGCCGCTCATTTTTCCCGACGATAAGCGCCACTCAATCTTCAAGTTCGACCCGAAGCATGCCGAGCGAGCTGGGCTTCAGCACCGGTCCGTTTCAAAGACGGTGCAGGCAACTTTAGAGTGGTGCCGAACTGAGGAGTTCGCCGCGAACTTTAAGGGCGGGATGTCAAGGGAAAAAGAAGTTGAAGTGATGCAGAAGCTGAAGTCTAAGGCACAGACCTCGTAGAAGGAGATGTGAAGGCTAATAGATGAGTACACGGAAACTGGTTGTTGCGGTAACGGGAGCGAGCGGAGCAATATACGCTCAGCGCCTGCTTATTCACGCGGTGAACCACTTCGATGATATCTACCTTTGCCTGAGTACGCAAGCCATGCAGGTAGCGGCTACGGAACTTAAAATCACGCTAGATCGGGATAATTTCTCGACTAGGGAATGGCTTGGGCAAGAGTATCCGCAGATCAAGTTGCTCAATGAGAAAGACTTTTTTACGCCTCCAGCTAGTGGCTCGTTTCGCCACGACGGAATGGTGATCGTGCCTTGTTCGATGGGTACGGCAGGGAGAATCGCCAATGGCATTAGTAACGATTTGGTTACTCGGGCGGCGGATGTATGCTTGAAGGAAGGTCGAAAGCTGGTTTTGGTGCCGAGAGAAATGCCATGGAATCTGATTCACCTTCGAAATATGGTTCAGCTGACCGAAGCCGGGGCGACGATATTGCCAGCTTGTCCGGCTTGGTACACCAATCCATCGACTCTTGAGGAGTTGGCGGATACGGTTGTTGCAAGGATTTTGCAAAACCTTGGCGTTGAGCAGAACTTGCAGAAGCAATGGATGCTTGACGAATAGATTCAACTTGACCCTAATCAGACTCAAGGTTCGTGCCGAGAATTTCACTAGATTCTCTCATGTCGTCGGAAAATATCGAAGAAATACAAGGGGCAATGGAGCAGGCGAAAGCCATCATTCAAAGCAAACCGATAGAAGCTTATGAGCTTCTAGAATCGATCATTGTCGACTACAAGGCCGCAGGAAAGACCATCGCAGCTCTTGAATCTAGACGCTGGCAATGCTTTGGCCTATTTTCAAACCTTGACTTTGAATTCGCCCGAACTCAATTGAAACTCCTTATCGATGAGGCTAATCAGCTTAAGGTGCCCCGGTATATTGGCATCGCAAAGATGTACGAGGGAGTTATTTCCCTTGAAAGCGGAAGGGGCGACGATGCCATCGAATTCTTTGGCCAAGCCATCCAGATTGCCATTGAACTTGAAGATTTGGATCTCCTCGGTCGGGTTCAGACAAACTTGGCCTATGCTTTGATGACTCAAGAGCGATGTGAAGACGCCCTAGAGACCCTCAACAATTGTGTTGCCACTATCGCTGACCGAGATGACTCGATTGCGAATTCAACCAACTTTTACAACATTGCGGCAACCACATTGCAACTCGCATTTAGAGAATTGATGGATGGAATTTCAATTGAAGATCGCTTGGCACAAGCATGGTCGGCTCTCCAAAACTCCATAAAGCACTGCCACACCGACGCGATACTTTCGGTGATTACCAATGTGCAATTCGCACTTTATACCGGTTTAGCCGGTCAACCACGGGACGGACTTAGTCAGCTTGCTGCACTTGAACCGACAATCCTAGCCGGTCCAGCTTCACTCAAAACCACTTTCGGTATTGTTCGATGTCAATTGCTTGAACTCGCCGCGCTGTGGGAAGAACTCTGTCTTGAAACAGGCAAATTCCTCGAGTCCTTATATGCTTCCGGTTCGCTTGCCTACTGCAATACCATTCTTCGACAATCTTCACGAGCAAGTGCTGAAGTCGGAGATTTTGAAACCGCGTACTGGTTGCTTCAAAAAAGCATGTCACGTCCTTCAGGCAATGGAATCTCGGCTGAAGACCGATCAAAATTTGTTTCATTGAAGCAAGATTTGGAGCAGAATAAGTTCGATCAAGAAGTTTTGCGAATGCGAAACAAGACCCTTATTGAGCGCAATAAGGCTCTTGAGCTTGAGGCTCGCTACGACCCGTTATCTGGTTTGCTAAATCGACGCGGAACGGAAGAAGCTTTGCAACAATTTACGGAGAGAAAATTTGCAACTCGGTTCCTGATTGCTTTGCTTGACATTGACCACTTTAAACGAATCAATGACAAATTTGGTCATGCCCTTGGGGACCAAGTGATTCACGAGTTTTCTAACTGTCTAACTAGCTCCGAAACAAATCCTGCGAAGATTGGTCGTTGGGGCGGCGAAGAATTCTTAATCGTATTCGACGTCAGTGCCGAACACGAAATGGATACGATTGGTCAAAAGTTGGTCGAAGAGATTCGGTCGTTGAACTGGGATCACATTCATAAAGGGATGAAAGTTACGGCTTCAGTCGGATTATCTATGTGGTGCAAAGGGGACTCGTTGGATAACGCGGTTCGAATTGCCGATGACATGCTTTATGATGTAAAACACCATGGTCGAGACAATTGGCGTTCTTGGCCTCTCGATGAAGCGGCATAGACCGAGCTTTTTCGCGTAAGAATAAGGTGTGATCAACCGAATCGTACTTTGTGGCGGCACTGGCCTTATTGGATCTGCCCTGAGCACCAAGCTCAAATCTTCCGGATATGAAGTTCTGATTGTCACTCGATCACCAAAAAAAGGCGAGTATGGTTGGGATCGACTTCAGGAGGCTTTGGAAGGCTCTTTAGCGGTCGTGAATCTCTCTGGGAAATCAATAGCTTGTAAGTTCACCGAGGAGAATAAGCGTGAAATTCTTTCCTCTCGAATTGAAACGGCTAAGATGGTCTCGGATGCCATTAACCTTTGCGTGGTCAAGCCAACAAAGTGGATAAATGCTTCAGCAACCGGATTTTACGGTGATCGTGGCCATGAGGTCCTCACTGAATTGAGCTTAGCGGGTTCCAATTTCTCGGCAGAGACATGTATTACGTGGGAAGATGCCTGCCTGAAAAGCTCGGCAGAAACTGAAAAAGTTGTGATCCGAATTGGGGTTGTTCTGTCGGCAAAGGGCGGGGTTCTGGCAAAGCTTGTGCCGTTAGTAAAAGCCTTTCTAGGTGGCAGTGCAGGGAATGGAAACCAATGGATTTCGTGGATACATTTGGACGATATTGTGCGAGTGATTCAGTGGACAATTGAGAATGAATGTCCGCAAATAGTAAATGGAAGCAACCAAAAACCTGTACAAAACAAAGAGTTTATGGCATGGCTTCGAAGAATCTATAGCCGACCATGGTCGCCACCAGTACCTGCGGTTTTGTTGAAGGTTATTGGAAATCTTTTCGGACCAGATTCTTCATTGGTATTGGATTCTTGTCGAGTGGTACCATACGTCCCGCCCGGGTTTTCCTTTGAGTATCCAACGCTGGGTGATATCAGCCTGACCGACCTTTGAAGGGTAATGGCCTTAGCGCTTTTGTTGCTCGGGGTTAACTTCTGATTTTCCTCGCTTCGAGGGAATCCAATCGGGTAAAATTTTTGGTTCATTTACCGCTGAGAGCGCATTTTTTGTCATGCAAGTAACTCGAGAAGATTTAAATTCCTGTACCGTTCGTTTGAACGTAGTTTGTTCGGCCGAACAGGTCACCGACGCATTTAACCGCGCGATAAAAGCCATCGCCAAGGAAGTCCGAATTCCTGGTTTCCGACCTGGACATGCTCCCAAGCAAATGGTCGAAAAAATGATCAATGAGCAGGAGCTTTACAGCCAAGCTGCGGACATTTTGATTCAGCGAACCTTTAAGACTGCCATGGAGCAAGAGAAGATTCAGCCTGATACCGGCGTTCGACCTTCAGTCGAAATACAAGACCTCGATCGTGCGGGTCAAAAGGGTGCCTATTCGGCAAAAGTACCTTTGCCGCCAAAGATTGAACTCTCCGAATACAAAGGCTTGTTAGCCACCCATCCGCCGACCGAAGTTACGGATGAGGAAGTCGAGTTCCAAATTAATGAGCTTCGTAAGAAGCAAGGTAGTCGAGAAGCGATTACCGACCGAACTGCGCAAGAAGGCGACTACTGCGTAGTTAACCTAAAACTTGATGGAGACAAAGGCGAAGGCAAAAACTTCATGGTTGTGTTGGGTCAAACTTTCCCTTCTCTCGATGCCGCATTGGCTGGTATGTCCGCCGAAGAAATGAAGCATCTTGAACTGGATTTCCCGGCGAACTTCAGTGAAAAGACATGGGCAGGCAAAAAATCGCCAGCACAAGTGACTCTCAGCTCGATCAGCGCAATCACGTTGCCTGAATTAAACGAAGAGTTTGCGAAATCGGTTAAAACTGAATCTGTTGAAGAGCTTAAAGTTCGGATGAGAGACAGCATCGTTAACGCTAAAGCTAATATGGTGCGAGACATGCTCCAAGATCAGCTACTTGAGAGTTTGAGACAAAGCTCAAAGGTTGAAGTCAGTGACAACATGTGGGAAGCTTTGGCTAACCAACGGTTGGGTGAGATTCAGGATCAGCAGCAGCAGCAAGGCAAGACTCTTGAGCAATATGCCCAAGATAACGGCATGAACATGGACGAGTTCGTCAAAGCATGGCACGACCAAGCCAAGGTCCATGTTGAGCGAGCGATGGTTGTTCGAGAGATTTTTGCCAAAGAAAAGCTTCAAATCACGAATGAAGAATTGAACAACGAATTGTTCTTCATGTCCCAAGAATTTCAAGTTGACGCCATGGAGCTTCTCGAATACATGCGAAAGAATGACTCTTTGCAGGAACTCCATTTCCGAAGCATTTCGAGAAAGGTTTCGAACTTCTTGATCGAGCATGCCGTTGTCACTGAAGGCGATGCACCGGCAAAGCCGGCTAAAGTAGCGAAGGCTAAGAAGGACGACGCTCCGGCCGCGGAAGAAAAGCCAAAGAAAGCTCCGGCTAAGAAGAAAGCAGAATAGAGCTAAAGACTAAGGCTCAAAACCAGAAAGGGGAAGATCGTTTGATCTTCCCCTATTTTATTTTTATAGCAATGTAACTCAATTTCGAACTAATCGATGGGTGGCGAATTTCAATTAATAATAAAAAAATTTTTTGGAACAAATTCAACAAGTCTGTTGTATTATTATTTCGATGAACGCAAGATTAAAACAATATCGGATTGGTTTTTGTACTCTTGGTCTTTTAGCCTTGCAAGTTGTTTGCATGGCTCAAGGTGCCACGACCGGCAAAGATAATAATCCGGCAAACAGTGCCAATTGGGAGCTTGTCAGCTCTCAATCTGGAACTGCCTCATATGTTACATACCCAAATTTGTTTACGACGCCGGTTACTGGATCGTATTCTCTGGCGAATCCACCAAACCCACTCATCTTGAGCATTTCCACGTGGAGCATATACACTGGCGTATGGACTTTGAGTGGGCAACAAAATCTCCGATGGAAATGGATAGGAATCGGTGGTTCTCCAACCAATGTTCGGGTTTGGAATAGCGGAAAGAACCGTGGCTCGTTCGTCGGTCCGCATACTTTCTCATATACCTTGACTGGAGTTGACAACATTGCTGAATATTCTGACTCAACTGAGAGTATAAAAACGGCAGGCGGCTATAAAACCGTGGATGCAGATACGCTCTTTCAAGTGGGATTTACGCAGAATGCGACTGTGATGACTAGCCTATTAGGCAGCACTGGTTCTGGATCTTTTGAGTGGAGCGGTGGATCGGAGCTGAAAGAGCTATCATCGGCTCTTCGAAGAGCGAATGGAACGACCTACCATAAGGTCGGAAACGGCCCCACAAAAGAGGAAAATATTGGAGGAACATACTCGGATTGGATCATGGATACCGTTGCCAGAGATGGAGGTGTTGATACTCCAATTACAATTTCCAACTTGCTAACTGGACCATGGAACAATCTCACCGCAACATATTTGTGGACTGCAGAAGGCAATTTTCAGAACTCCACCAATGAAGAGTCTTTGGAATCAAAGACGGTGCGATATGCATATTCAAAACAGCAGTGGCACGACCTGTCAACAGCGCCAGACGAGAAACTTGTGACGGTCAGCGTGAAAAACGTAAGTTCGTCAGATCAGCCTGAGCGAGTTGGAAAGATACATATAAGGATTCATAATCCATTCGAAAATTGGAGGAAGTTACTGTGGGCAAATGGCAATCCCCATGAGACTTTGTATGACAAAGAACCCATGTACAAAGAATATTATCCAGACCATCCAACTTCCACCATAGCATACAGCACTTCGACGATAAAATTTAAAGGCTATTTTAGTTTTCCAACTGTGGTACACGTCACCGACGCACTGAATTCAAAGCTATCCCTGGTTAACGCGCTTTTAGATGTCGGTCCTGCCAAATTCAAAACATTTATGAATGCAGCTCAAGTTACAATGAGTGAAGTGTTGGCACCGGAAACCGGAACTGGGCCTTACGAAGCCGATTACGCCTCCCAATGGACGAACCCAAAGTCCGTGTTCGATCCACCTGGATTGAGTTATACTGCTTATGTAATGACGGCATCGGTAAAATTCCCGTTCAAGCTCACAATGTGGAAGGCTGACGGTTATGACGAAACTGGTTACACTGGCGTCGTTCCTGGTGAAACCGACGTTTATAACGGCGGGGGATATGTGTACGGTTATTACAAGGCAGGTCCCGGTGGGGGGCTGCCCGGGGGTGGACCACCACCTCCTGGAGGTTAACTATGGTGCCAATAATTGCTCTCCTAGTTGTTGGAGTCAGACAGGATAAGTCGGACTCATATTTTAAGGTCTTGAGTGAATATATGAAGCAATCTAAGGATTCCTTCAGTACTGAAAAACTAGAACAGAAGAAATTCAAAGCGAAGGCTACATCGGCTACGATTATGGATCGCTATTCCTATGGTGCCATGGCAGTGGTTTCCTTATACAAAGGTGCTACTGACACCGGGAATATTTTTTACGCTCGGGATGCGTCGAGTTATTTTAAGGAATCCGAATTTGGCGTCTCACCGACATATTGTTACGTTTTGGCAAAACTGGCAACTTATCGGGGACAAATCACGGATATTGATGTTAAGGCGGCGAAAATGTACTACGAAGCAAAGAAAGATGGTAGAGGTTGCTATCTTTTGGCAGAAATTCTTCAACGTCATCCGGAAGCGCGCGTGCGGTCTAAATCTCTGCAATATGCGTTGGAGGCTCAGAAACTTCTTGCCGATTCCTACGATAATCGATGGTTGGTTGCTAACGGTTATTATTTGAAAGCCGATTATACCAATGACAAAGATATGTGGAGGGCTGCAATTCAGGGAATAGACAAAACTCTCGAACTCGCTCCAACTGACATTTCAAAGCGGTTCTTGGCTAACCATCGAAGATACCTGGTCAAGCGGCTTAACGGTGAGCCGACGGATGAACGGCGAGGTGGCGTGAAGTCTTCGGGTGGATAACTGCTTCTTTAAGACTGGAGGAAAAGGGGAAGATCGAAAGGTCTTCCCCTTTTCTTTAATCTGGCAGCCTTACCTTAGTTTTGATACGCCGCACCTGCATTTTCTGGGTCGCCAACCTACCTGTCCCAACTTAGTTGAGAAAGGCATCGCCAAGAAGCGGCGGTACCGCCAGGGTCGCTCACGAAGGCCCTAAGGTTCAAGTCTTTCAAGAGCGACCTTGGACTAAGGACAGTTTCGACCCTTCCCTGGGTCTTCGCATCATTTTCGCTGGAAGCTCAATTCTTCTATGACCCAGGGCTAATTTGAATGACCCGCTTCGGGGTCAAGACTTTACCATTTTAATTGTCTTACGTGCAAAGCCAACGGGCCCCTTGGGTTATATGAGATACCGGTAACCGTGCCAAGAAATAGCTCGTTGGTGGATGGTTAGAGTGATTCTGATAAGGTGATGGAGTCTAAATGGGAGAATAAATCTTCCTTTTACATATCGCGTTCTCGGTCGGCCGAGCGGAGGCTGTCTCGGAATTTATCGAGGTTGATTTCACCTTCAGGAATGGGAGATTTTACTTGAGCAAAGTATTTTTTGAGGGCTTCGAGCGCGGCTCGGCAACGGTTACATTTAAGGGTATGTATTCGGGCGTACCAAAGATATAAGCCCCCACGCTTGCCTTCAGCCATGGTTTCCAGGGCACGCTTCATGTGTGGGCAAGGTGTCAATTGGGAGGTTGGGTCGTTCATTTTGACTCCTGCGATTTTGTTATATGTCCGCAGAGGAAAAGTCTGGCGCGAGATAGGCGTGATCGTATCGTACCCACAGGAACGTTTAGTATTCGCGCTGCTTCTTGATAGCTACATTCAGCTAAGTCAACAAGTTCTAAACAGGCTCGCTGATCGGCAGGAAGTTCGTCAAGGGCAGAGGTAATTTCTTCGGACAAGGTCAACCCATCAAGGATCGTTGCCGGAGTACTGGGATCTTCGGCAAGAGCAAATACACTGCTTTCTAGCGGTAAGACGTCACTGCGTTTGTCTTTGCGTCGATGGGCTAGGAAATCGCATGATATTCCTCGAATGAACCAGGAAAGGGAGCCGGCAGTTGGTTCAAACCGACCGTCAAGCATCATTTGGTATCCCCGAATCATCGCAGTCTGGACGAGGTCTTCGGCAAGGGCGACATCGGGATATGTTAAGCGCATTGCCGCTCTCATCATAGATGGCGACAAGGGAATTACGAATGATTCGTATTGTTCCCTTGTCATTGTGGGCCGCGAATCGCCGAATATATTTGCCCCCATTGCAAGAGTCACGACATCACCACAATGATCCTAATTCATAAGCCGTGCCGAAAGTTCCAAATGACGATGGAACTTTTTGCGAAACTCAAATCTTTGAGAGATGCGACCCAATGTCGCAAGGAAAATCTTCATGAAATTACTCGCAGCTCTCGCTTTGGTCACTGTTAGTGCCCTTTCACTCGCCGACTATGATACGAAAGTTATTAAGTCGGGCTTGGCACGTCCAACCGGCATTACGGTGTCTGGTTCTGGCCACGGTGTCATCGTCTACTTTAGCCAATTACCAACGCCAGGCGTAGCTGGTGCCAACGGAGGAAGCAATTCGGTTGACGCTTTCATTCCAAGTTTGAATTTTATGACTAACCTCCATATGGGAGAACCTGAGCCACGCAACTTGGCGATCGGGGTTGATGGAAGTTTGTATTGGACATGCAAATCGGCAGGAGTCATTTTGGAGCGCAAACGAAACGGTATGACTGCACCTCTTTTGACGAACCTTGCTAAGCCAAATGGTGTAGCTGTCGACCGGTGGGGAACCGTCTTCTACACTTCATTGTCGACACCAGGGGTTCCGGGAACGATGGGCGGAATGAACACGGTTAATTCCTACGACGGAAACATCATTACTCAACTTACTATTGGTGAGCCCGAGCCAACTGACATAGCCGTGAACCCAATGAATGGGAATATTTACTGGACTTGCCGAACGGCCGGCGTTATTCTTCAGCGGACACCTTCGGGAGCAGTTTCCCTGTTCCTCCGTGGCCTCAATAAGCCAACTGGAATTGCAATTGACAGGAAAGGGAATATGTTCTTTACTGAAGTTCCAACCCCCGGAGTATCTGGTGCCAATGGCGGTGGAAACTTCGTGTGGGAAGTTGACCTTGGGACTAAGAAGCGAGAAATCGTTCATTTTGGCGATCCAGAACCTACCGACGTAGCCGTTGATGGCAGCGGACGGGTCTATTGGACTTGCTCGAGTGCTGGTGTTATCGTTCGAGCCACGAAAAAAGACGACTAGGAGTTCGAGGATGGAACGAACGGCAAATTATGGTTTGCCGTTCGTTTGGACGGGCGTAAACTGTCCTACGAAGCCGCCACCGTTGGCGGTAATTGGAACACTTAAAGCATCACTTTTCGTAACAGTCCTTGACTCAAAAATCAAACGATTCGGATCATTTTCTGTCTCGGGCGAGTCTTTCCAAAGCTTCGCGGAGTAAGACCCGTTGCCAAGAAAAGAAAGGGGAAGCGATAGCGAATTGAATTTCTTAGAGGCCATTGCTCCCACATACCATGTCTTGCCTTTTCTTCTGGCGGTGACAATATAGGAGCCTATTTCGGAGGCAATAATCCGAGTTTCATCCCACCATGTTGGGACAAGTTTTAGAAAGTCAAATCCTGGTTGGTTAGCATAGGCATCAGGATAGTCGGCAACCATTGGGTTAGGGTTGTCGAAACAAACGTAGGATGCCAACATATTGCATCGACTTCCCAACACATTTGGTCCTACAAAGTGAGCCGCGAAATTCTGTGGCTTGACTGCGCGGAAACCGCCGGAATGGTAGTCCATTGGACCAGCCAACATTCTTGTGAACAGTAAATTTAGTGTGTGCTCGGGGTTAACGCGCCCCCCCCATTTATATACTTCTAGGTTCAAAGATGCCTCGTTGTTCATGAGGTTGGGAAACGTGCGCTCCAATCCCGTTGGCTTCCAAATTCCGTGAAAATGGATGAGGATGCGGTGCTTTGCTGCGGCCCTTAATATCGCTTCCGCATGTTCAACCGAATCCTGGTCATCGTGATCGAAAAAATCCACCATCATACCTTTCCATCCGAATTTCTCGAAAGCTGCGAACGCTTCCTCCACCCGGCCTTTCAAGGCAGCTTGATGAACCCAGGTCCACAATCGAACACCTTTCGAATCGGCATATTCTTTAATTGCTTTTAGGTCTAGTTCGGGACGGACTCTGGTTACGTCGGTATCAGGTCCTGGTGAGACGCCTTGCTTGGTTTGGAAGTACCACGGAGTTGTTGTGTTATCCGCAATGGTTGACTGATACAATATTCCGTTGGCAGCACAGAAGTCGATGTATGTTTTTTGGGCTTCCAGGCTGAAAATCGGAGGTTCATCTTTTCCGTCTTTGACAACATTTCCATTCCACCACGGCCATGTCATTTTTCCTGGCTTTATCCAGCTTGTGTCGCCTATTTCGTTCGGTTTGTTGAGGCAGTGCAACACATTTGATTCCAGCAAAGAACCCGCGCTAGTTCCAACTAAGACGACTCGCCATGGGGTTTCCATGGGAAGTTCACGGATAACTTTGGTTCCATCGGTTCGAGGGGTAAGTTTGCAAACCAGGGAGTTATCACTTGCTGTCCGCATGAGTGCCATCCCAGCATATTGTCTGAGGGCAGCTTCGGTGATCGCGACGTGAATGCCGTCCGGATAGACAAAAGTTGCTGGCATATCCAGCAAACTGTCCGGTTTGATACCATTCAATTGCGTGACATCAACCGCATGTTCATGGGAAGTCTTGTAGTTCTCCAGATATTGAACAAAGGCTTTTGGATTGCCCGCGAGCTGAAATGAAGTTCCTTCATCGGCAATAACAATCTTTTGTTTCGTTCTAGTGCTTATTTCGTATCGAAGAGCAACCGCATCGTTGTAGCATCGGAAAACCGCAGTGACAAGATCCTTTCCGGGGGCTTGAAGCTCAATTCGCATCTCCCGAAAATTGTCGTATGCATAGTCAACTTTGCCTGACAGAACCCGAATGCGTTTGTTGCTCGAGTTCCTACTTTCACTCTTTAGTTGGGCCCCGCTGAACAAATTTCCTTGACCGACAAGGTCAAGGCTTAATGCACACCCGGTCAAAAATTGCTTCCCGAAAAGTGTTGCCGACCACCGGGGAACTTCGTTTGAACCTTGGTCTGGCAATTTGAGTTCAAGTCCCACCTGCCCATTTGGAGAGGCCAATGAATAGTTAGTGGTAGCCAGCGCTGATTTGGTGAAAAACAAAGCTGAAAGAATTGCAAAGGATTGACCTAGATGTTTATTCATTTCGTTGGTACCGCCATTCTACAACGTTGTCAATATTCAAGCTTCCAAATCCAGTCCGGGACTCTGACCTCGCCTTTTGGAGTGTCGTATGGCGGATAGTACGGCTTGATGTCGATAACGGGGGTGCCGTCGATCGCATCAAGTCCTCTGACGCGAAGGGTTGTTCGCTCGATAGAAATTAATTCGACCACTGTCAACCCGACCGGGTTGGGACGTTGAGGTCAGCGGCAAGCGAACATGCCAACTACGGGGACTTCGGGGTTGCTTTGGGGTCTTGTAGTCGGAATGCTATCAGTCATCTCGCTGAGCCAATAGATTACATGGATGTGCGAGAAGTCCTGCAACCCAATTAGGTACTCGGTGAACTCATCTCTTAGCTCGATAAGGCTGTCAGTTCCAATAAATCCACCTGTTTGTTGTTCGGCGACTTGGGACATTACCAAGCCAATTGGTTGTATAGGAATCAAATCTAGTTTCATTTTTTGACCGGACACGAATTTGTCCTTTGAATTTCACTATACTTCTTCTCCATAATCGAAAAGATACGTGTATAATATCGAAATATCCCGATATAGCGATATGAATGCTCTCATCAGTTTTGGAAAGGCGCTTTCCGATCCTACACGGATCAGAATTCTGCACGCCTTGCTACAATGCGAACTGTGTGTTTGCGAGTTGGTCGATGCTCTCGACGTTAGCCAATCGACGCTGTCCACGCACCTCCAGTCGCTACGCAGTTCTGGCGTGGTTGTTACCGTAAAGCGTCAGACTTGGATCATCTATGATATTGGTGAGTCCTACCGAGATGCTATTTCCGCGGCAATAGAACGGTTTCCAGTTAAGGACACTGTCTTGGTGCGGGATCGCGAACGGATTACCAATCGCCTCAAACTCCGAATTGACGGATGCTGCGTGATTGGATCACGAACATTAAAGAAAGAGAAGGAATACACATATGTCAATAACTAAATGCCCTTGCTGTGAAGGTGAATGCACCTGTCCGAAAGAATGTCCAAACTGTGACTGCTGCTAAGCTATGAGAAGAAAAATTACCGCATTTATCGCGCTTCTACTGAGTGCGAATGGACTTGCCCAGGACCAAAAGTCACCACTTCAAGTTCCCACGTGAACCGGATGACCCGGTGAAGGGGGCTTTCTCAGTTCGGGGGAGTTAAATTATAAGTGGACTTGGAGTGGTCGATTTGTTGACGTTAATGTGCCAAGGGCGAAGTGGCGCACTACTCTAACTCATCGCTTTACGCCTCGAGTACAAGCTGGATTTGAGTGGAATCCAAACGCTCAGGAGATTAATTTGATCGGAAATTGGATCGCAAACTCTGAGTCCGAAAAGTTACCGATGATTAACTTTGGTACGAGCAGTGATCGGATCGGCACCCCCGCAGGACAGCATGCATACTACGTGACGTTTGCGAAAAGCATTCCGAGTGCGAAACTTGGACCATACTTCTCGATTAACTATTCTGAGTTTGATAAGGGCTTCAATTTCCCTTTTGGAGCAAACTATCAGATTTCGCCAGGGCTGACGACCATGTTCATGAATGATGGGCGGAAGTCTCACTTGCTGTTGACGTACACTAAGGATAATTGGAGCGTCACTCCTATCTTGATCTGGATGAAGCATCCAGGAATTAGCATCAGTTTTGGATTCTAGAACCATGAAAACTCTTCTGTCAATTATCGTTCTCTCAACAATGGCATTGGGTCAAGAAAAGGCAATCACCATCGCGAAAAAGGACTTACCAAAGTTAGCTGAGTGTTTGATTTGCAACGCAAGTGGTACCCCGATGGGAATGGAGAAGCCTGCAGCTGGTGCTACTTATAAAGGAAAGAATTACTACTTTTGTAATTCAGCCGAACTTCCCAAATTTCTAAAGAGTCCCGAAGTATATATACCGCTCGAACTTCCGATGGTTCTGCCTGATTTCAATCTTATTGACACAAGTGGAAAGGTTTGGAATAACGAAGCCTTTAAGGGCAAGCTCGTTTTGCTTGACTACTGGGCGACTTGGTGCAAGCCGTGCCTTGCTTTGAAGCCAAAATTAGACACTATTCGTGACTCATATAAGGACCAAGGACTTGAGATATTGTCGATCAGCACGGATGAAAAGCAGGCGACATTGGACAAGTTTTTTGCCAAGGCAAAGTGGGATAATCCGGTTGCTCGTGATACCAACAAGACGTGGGCAGGATTGAAAGTCATCACGATTCCAGCTCTCTTCTTAGTGAAAGACGGAAAGGTTATTGCGGAGTTTCGAGGAAATCCAGATTTGAAAGCTGTTGAAGCAGCAGTGAAGGCAAATCTCAAATGACGAAATTGCTTTCGGTTTTGAGTTTTGTTTGGTTGCTTACTCTGGTTGTAGAAGCGCAAGAAGCCCGCTGTCCGTTGTGAGCCGCAGGTGGATATGCATCCGGTTCGGATGCCAAGTATCAGTGGTTGATTAACACGGTTTATGCGCCGGGTTCTTTGACCAATGCGGAGACTTTTGTTTGGTATCGAGCGCATCCTAGGCTCCGATTAGGCGTTGCTGAGTTGAGCAAACAAGGAGCGTTTCGGTTTCTTGCTAGCGGAACGTTAGCTTTAGAATCTGAACACTCGCCTTCTGTAAATTTCAGTGTTGGGGTTCAAGGTATCGGAACCGGAAATCCTGGCTATTCTTCCACTTTAGAGAAGAATTTTATGGTCGGAGATCATAACCTAAATCTCTTTTTTGGTATTGGCTTTCGAAGCAATGAGAATCATGGTCATGCGGTAGGTGGAGTTCGGTTTTCGATGGAGAACGGAATTGGCTTGGGAATCCAAGATGACGGTCACCAGCGGAGCCCATTTGTGACCTATAGCCGAGATCAGTGGCTAGTTGGACTCTATTACGTTGGCTTTAGGAATCCAGCCTATTTGGTTGGCTTGAAATTTTAGAAATGGTGCCCGAATTCGAGCCGACAAACAAAGTTTTGCGTCATTTTGTGGCTTTACCGCGTCTTAAATGGTGTCTTTTTACTACGTTCGTTTGAACCAAGGGAAACTACCCTGTGGAAAACGCTGGGGTAGACCGATAACTGTATTTCGTGTCAGAATAGATACGTTTCGTCAATTTTTGTTTGTTTGAGGAAGATCAAATAAGCACCCGAATGCGTAGCCAAGCTAATAGGAGGTGACCCCGAATGCGCAACTACTCCCAAAAGGTGAGTATTACAATCTTGGGACTTTCAGTCGCGATGATCGCGAGTGCAGGACCCAAAAGAGAAGAAGTAACCGAGTCGGTTACTCAAACATCGGTATTGAAGTCCGATGTTGTTTACGAATTCAATCGTTCGGTTGGACTCGGTCGTATCGTCAAAGCCAGTTCAGGTAAAGATGGTTCCATCACGAAGGTCTATAAAGTGACCAAAGTAGATGGGAAAATCGTGAGCAAGGATCTTCTCCGAGAGGAAAAGGTTCCTGCGGTTAACACGACTTACCACATCGGAAAAGGTGGATATCAGTCAAGCCGTGGAGCAACATCGTTTAACAAAGTTAGAACGATTGAAATGAAGGCTTCAGCATATGAGCCAGGACCACGATCCAACGGCAGGTGGGCAGGAACAACTACTTTAGGAATTCCACCACGATACGGCATTGTCGCCGTCGACCCTCGCTTTATCAAGCTCGGTAGTTTGTTGTATGTAGAAGGCTATGGCTTTGCGTACGCTGCCGATACTGGTGGAGCTATCAAAGGCAATCGAATTGACCTTTGCTTTGCAACAGAAGCTCAATGCCAGCGTTTTGGGCGACAGGTCGTTACCGTTCACGTCCTTTCGGCACGGTGAACTTAACAGACGCCGGAGAACTAAAAGGATTTCTTCGGAAGCATGGCCTAAAGGCCGATAAGAGTTTGGGGCAGCACTTCTTGTGCGCCCCAGACATTGTTCAAGCAATCGTACGCGCCGCAGGGGCTTACTCTGGGTGCTTAGAGGTTGGGCCAGGCCCAGGAATCCTCACCACATTTTTAGCCAAGAAATCTGAGGCTATGTCGGCTGTGGAGTTCGACCCTCGCATGGTCAAGCCCCTCGCTGATTCAGCACCCAAATGCAAAGTCATCGTTGGCGATGCCCTTCGGGTTGATCTTGCCGCAATTTTAGAAGAGTTACCAGAGCCACGCGTATTGGTTAGTAACATGCCGTATTACATCACTGGGCCGCTTCTGGCGCGTTTTTCTGAGGTTCGGCACCTGTGCAGCGCAATGGTGCTGATGATGCAGAAGGAGGTTGGGGAGAAGATCGTTGCTGAGGCAAAGAATCGCGATCGAGGCGCCCTCAGCGTCAATATTCAATCCATGTTCACGGTTGAGTTCGTGGTTAAAGCTGGTGGCGAGTGTTTTATGCCGCCGCCAAAGGTCGACAGTGTGGTTTTGAAACTGACGGCAAGAAACGATGTATTTCCCGAAGGCTTTGCAAAAGTTGTTAAGGCGGGCCATATGCAGCCACGTAAGACACTGCTCAATAATCTTGGCTCAACGTTCCGGAAGGATCGAGCGGAGGTCTACGAAGTGATGAAAGGGCAGAAGTTACTTGAAACGGTTCGAGGCTTTGAGCTGACAGAAGCACAGTGGGTTTCGCTGACCGAGAGTATCATGAAGCTTGGATGGACTTAGTTGACTCCAGCGAACTAAAGCGGATTGCTCTTGAGCTTGGGTTCACAACCGTTGGAGTTGCTCCAACAGTCCCAATTCCGGAAGCTCTTAAGGCCTACCATGATTGGCTTGGCCACGGATATCACGGCGAAATGCAATACATGGCGGATCATGAGGCGTTAAAGCAGGATCCTTGTTCTTTATTGCCTTCAGCAAAGTCAGTGATCGTAGTTACCATGAATTACTTTCAGGAGCCAGCTTCGCCAGTCAAAGTGGCGCGGTATGCGCTGGGGCGGGACTACCATAAGGTCTTGCGGTCTCGTCTGAGGCGTTTAGCATCTTTATTGTCCTCATTGTATCCAGATGCTCACTTTCGGGCGTGTGTGGACAGTGCGCCGTTATTAGAGCGGTCGTATGCTCACTTGGCAGGTTTGGGTTGGTTCGGCAAGAACACAATGCTTATTGACTCGAAGCGGGGAAGTTGGTTCTTTATCGGAGTTTTGCTTTCATCAGTTCCGTTCGTTTCCGATGAGCCTTCGCTTGGGGGATGCGGCACATGTAGGGCATGTATCGACGCTTGCCCGACGGGGGCGATTGTCAACATTAGTGATCGATGGCAGGTCGATTCTCGTCAGTGTATCAGCTACCAGACGATTGAGAAGAGCGGTGAATTGACCGTTGATACTGACGGTTGGGTGTTTGGTTGTGACGTTTGTCAGGAAGTGTGTCCGTTTAATTCTCCTCGTGAGACACAGCCAATGCGGTCGGCGGTTACTACCGAACCTGACTTTTTGGCGACTCGTCGGTTTCCAAGCCTTGTTGAGTTGGCGCAGATTAGTCATGCGGATTGGGACGCCTTGACTCAGGGATCTGCGCTACGACGGACCGGATACGAGGGACTTAAGCGGAATGCACGGCACGCATAGCTGATCAATTTGTATGTATGGCGGGAATTCTCGCTAGCCACTATTTCTTGGCCATGTCCAGGCATACCAAACAATGAGCGAAGTCAGAATGATATCAAGTGTGCCAAAGAATAGGTAGAAATTCCATGAGCCGGGCAGGGTCACTAGTACAAAGAGGCTGTAAATGACCCCAATAAAGATGTTGGCAAGTCGGCTTGCCTTGGCTTTGAGTGCCAGAGAAAGAAATACCATCAGACTCGGAACAGCCATCGAAATAGAGAGTGCTAACAACACGCCTTGACTTGTTGGACCAAGTGGTTCAAGGTTACCGGCCAGCATTCCTTTCAACTTTCCTGGCTTGTAGAGGCCGAAGTAGTCTCCATATAGATAGCAAAAAAGAACTGCTGTCCAAAGTGCGGATAGTTTTAGCTTTACATGAACCTTGATGTCATCAAGGGGACCAAAGTTGTTCTTGTTCAAATTCATGGATTTCAATGAATTACGGTGAATCATCTTAAAACGGTGTTCAACGGGTCCGAATCCTCATCCCAGATTTGAATGATCCGCTTTATTCCCACTTGAGGTTTCAACGACTCAATGTAATCGAACCATGATTAAATGAAAATGAGAGTAGAATGACTCGTCGGCTTCCTTGAGCAGAGGTCGATCACGGTCTCAGGAGACTCGCCGTCTCGCTGGGGCCATTATTGCTTTAGGCGCAAAGACCCGGCTTTTCGCAAATCATTTCGAGACCTGCCCGTCGTTTTATTGCCTTTTCGTAAAGTTCGGCATACTTCTTGGCACTTGAGGTCCAATCATGGTTTGCATTCATTGCGTTGGAAACCATTTTCCCCCACTCCGGGGTCCCAAACGTTTGGTGAGCGCGAGTAACGGCATCGATAAACTCTTGTCGATTCCGATGTTCGAATACAAATCCGTTTTGACCTTCGATTACAGTGTCTCTGAGGCCACCGGTCGCCCGAACTATCGGAAGCGTTCCATATCTCATTGCGATGAGTTGCCCGAGGCCGCATGGTTCAAATGAGGAGGGCATGAGGAATGCATCGCATCCAGAATATATTTTCTGGGCTAACTCCTCATCGAATGCGTTCAGCATCCGAAATTGGTTGGGGTATTTCTGTTCAAGAACCTTTAGCCCGTCAATAATTTGGGGATCACCAAGGCCCTGGACAACCATTTGGATTGGGAGCTGGAACAGTTCCTCGGCTGCGGTTACCAGCAGGTCAAAGCCCTTTTGGGTTGAAATGCGGCTGATCATACCAATCAATGGCGCACCTTCAATGGGAGTAAATCCAAGTAGCTCTAGGAGAGCCTCTCGACAAGCACCTTTGCCATCAAGTTGATTACTTGAAAAGTTTGCCGTGATTCGGCGATCGGTTTTTGGATTCCAGACGTCGTAATCAAGGCCATTCAGGACTCCGAACAGGCGATCGTTTTCTGCAAGATATCGGTTTAGTCCATCAAGGCCACAACCATATTCAACCGTTTGGATTTCGTGGGAGTAAGTAGGGCTGACCGTATTAACAACGTCAGCGAAAGACATTCCTGCCTTCATAAAATTCACTCGACCCCAAGCTTCTACTTGCTCGTAATTGTAGAGGTCGTGGGATAGATCTAACCAATCGAGGGCTTCGATACCAAATTCGCCTTGGTATGCCATGTTATGGATCGAGTAGACGCTTGCAGTTTTGTCCCAGATAGCACCTGCCTTCTCTTTGATCAAAACCGGAAGAAAACCTGTATGCCAGTCATTGGCATGAACCACGTCAGGAATCCAATGGATCGCTTCCATAGCTCGAAGGGTTGCGGCAACAAAGAATGCGTGGACTTCGCCACCGGGTTGATACATTGATCCGCTGTCTTTTGCTTCGGTAAACCATTCGTCGGTTTGAATGAAATAGTAAGTCATTCCTTCAAAATCGACCTGGTGGAGAGAAGCTGATTTGGTCCAAACAGGATTCATTTGGACTTCAAATGATTCAACGATTACCTTCGTTTTCCATCTGGAATTGTCGGCAATCATTTGATAGTAGGGGAGAATCACTCGGCAATCGTGACCCATAGATTTGATTGCTTTCGGCAATCCGGCAGCAACATCCGCTAGTCCACCGACCTTTGCAAACGGAGCCACTTCCGCCGAAACGTATAAAACCTTCATTTTGCCCAACCGAGACATTGGATAATGCCAATCAATGGGGTGTTCCATCCGAAGTGAAGTTCAAAGCCCAATCGTTTTACCAGATAATCGTCGATAGGGCTTATTACCTTCTCGAAACCAATTGGGAATATTTGTCCGTATTTTCGTCCATGAAACGAATTTTGTTCTTCGCGCTTCCCATTGCCCTTACCGGTTGCTCCCACATGGACATAGATTTTGGACATTCATTTGGCGGATCTCAAGGAACAAAAGGAAACGGTAAGCCGCAAGAGGTATCCCGATCTGTCAGCGATTTCGACAAAGTTGAAGTTGGTTCAGCATTTCAGGTCGAAGCGACGGAAGGACCGCTGGGGCCAGTTAAGGTTAGCGCCGATAGTAATCTTCTTGGTCAAATTAAGACCGAGGTCAAGGACCGGACACTGAAGGTTTGGATTCAAGGTTCGATGTCTTCTTCATCTCCACAGAAGATCACTCTTTCAACTCCAAAGATCAACTCTCTGGTGGCTTCCGGGGCGACAGAAACGAACCTTAAACTTGCTAGTGTTCATGCCTTTAATCTAGAAGTTTCAGGAGCCTCAAAAGTTATGGTTAAAGGTGTAGTAAATAGTCTTGATTGCGAATTGTCTGGTTCGAGCCAAGCCACATTTGGTAGTTCTTCAATGTCTCGCCTTGACGCGATGTTGAGTGGTGCGTCTGTTTTAAAGATAGAGGGATCGGTAGACAAAATGAAGGCGGAACTATCGGGATCTTCAGTCATTGAGGGAGGATTGACTGGAAAACAAGCTGATGTAAGCCTTTCGGGAGCGTCGAGCGCCAAGTTTGGCCCCTTTGCGAAGATTTCAAAAGATCTTTCAGGTTCAAGTAACGTGTCCTTTGGGCACTAGATGCTAAGCAGCCTTCTTTGATAATTGTGCCATTACCCGCATAAATGCGTCCACTACGGTAGGGTCGAACTGTGTGCCAGAGTTTTCAAGAATGGATTCTAGCGCACTTTCGACTGACCATGCCTTCTTGTAGCTTCGGTCGTGAGTGAGGGCGTCGAATACATCTACAACTGCAACAATACGTCCACATAGCGGTATGTCCAAGCGACTGAGCCCACATGGGTATCCTCGCCCATCCCATCTTTCGTGGTGAGAGAATGCGATTTGCTCGGCCATCGCCATGATCGCAGAGTTGCTACCAGACAAAATAGATGCACCTATTTCCGTGTGCCGCTTCATGGCTTCAAATTCTTCCTTGGTCAGCTTTCCGGGCTTGAGCAAGATATCGTCGGAAATGCCAACTTTTCCAACGTCATAGAGCTGCGCGGCGTACTGGATATCATGGATGAAATCGGCATTGAGTCCTAATTCTGCGGCAATTTTTGAAGAGTACTCACCAACTCTGTCTCGGTGGGTTTTTGAATCTTCTAAAGGACATTCTGCTGGACCTCCCAGTTTCTCAATAATCTCTAACTCTTCTTTTTCATGGAGTCTTAGCCTGTAGTGAGCTTCATTCTCGGGCAGATTCTCGGTCAGCGAGAGTTTTTTGAGCGCAAGTCGAGTTCGGATCAGGTTTTTAACTTTGAGAGTCACTTCGAACGCGTCAAATGGCTTAGTGAGGTACTCGTGAGCTCCGAGCGAAATGGACTGCCGTTTTGTTGCTGATGTCGCGTCCGCGGTCAATACCATTATTGGAGTAAACACTGACTCCTCGCTTTGCGGCTTGAGCTTCTCGAGAATTTCAAACCCTGACATTTTGGGCATTTGCAGGTCAAGCAAAAGGATATCGATCTCGTTTGACGTCAGAAACTCATAACCGGTCTTTCCGTCAGTAAATGTGAAAATGTTCTGGTAGCCGACTTGTTCAAGAAGTCTTTGAAGCAAAAGTACGTTAGCCGGTTCGTCATCAATGGCACAGATTGTTGCGCTAAAGATGTCCGAATCTCTGAGGGTCATGCTGCTTTCTTTTCCTCATTAAAGAGGACAAACAAACTGCTAATATCAACAGGCTTCGAAACATATTGTTTTGCTCCCATTGAGATTGCCCTTTCAACAATATGTGGATTGGTCTCTGCGCTCATCACGATTACATGAGTCTTCGACGTATTTGGATCTTCGAGTATTGATTCAAGGACTTCTAATCCATTAATGTCGGGTAAATCCAGATCCAAAAGGATTAGGTCGGGAAGGTGAAGCTGGGCGAGCTCGATTCCAATTCCGCCTTCCTTTGCACTCATCAATTCGACATCGTCCAGCTTTTTAATTACCTTTGAAATATATCGTAGGTTGACGATGTTGTCTTCGATGAGCAGCACCTTGAGACTATTGGAACTTAGGAATCCTAGATTATCCCCTTGTCCTCCGTTCTTCAATTCAAGTTCTATTGTTGGCTGGACAATTGCCGTTTCAGGGAACTTAAGAGTGAAAGTCGAACCGCTTCCATACTCTGACTCGACGTCCAGGGTTGCTCCCATTGCATCAACAAGAGTCTTTGACAGGGCTAAACCGAGACCGGTGCCTTCTACTTGAGCGTTGTCTGAACCAAGTCGGTCAAATGGCGTGAAGACTCGATCAAGATAACGTTGTTCAATGCCAACGCCAGTATCAGAAAAGCTAACTTTGATTCCATCGCTTTGCTGGATCATTGAGATTCTAACTTCGCCTTTTGCCTTGTTGTATTTGATGCCATTGGACAATAAGTTGAGAATTATTTGTTTAAGCCGCTGCCGATCGGACATGATATCGGAAACACTCGATTCCTCGACAATGAGTTTCACATGAGACTTCGAAGCAAGCGGTGAAAGCAGGCTACAAGATTCATCGATAACTTCTTGAAGGTTGACTTGTTCAAAAGACAAATTGACTTTTCTTGTTTCAATTCTTGCGATGTCAAGAATGTCGTTTACGAGTCCAAGTAAGTGCCGTCCGGCAATGAGAATTTGGTCGACATTTTCGGCTTGCCGATCCGAGATTGCCTCCATTTCGAGCAGTTGGCCAAATCCGAGAATTGCGTTTAGAGGAGTTCTTAGTTCGTGGCTCATCCTCGATAGGAACTCGCTCTTGGCTTCATTTGCCTTTTCCGCTGCCCGCTTTGATGCGAGAATATGAGCAGTAGAACGCATACGGTCCTCAATGTCGTGCGCAGTAACCACGATTCCATTAATTTCAGGAATATTGATCATGTTCGTGATCGAAACTTCGTACCATCGAAACTCTCGATCTTTGTTTTCAAATCGAATTTCCAAAAGTTCATCTGTTGGGTTCAAGCTCTGCGCATTTTTCAAAGCTTGGATGATTGACTGCCGGTCATCGACATGAACAAACAAGCCAAGTTCTACGTCATGAAAGTCATCTTCCGACCACCCGAGGCGGTCCCTTACTTTGCCAAGCACATAATGCACTTCCCCTTCCTCGTTGGTGATCCAAATAATTTTTTGCGCCAAGCTTCCGATTAACTTTCGTTGGCGACTTCTCGTTTTAATGCCCGAATTCACCAAAATGTAAATTGCGACCCAAGAAATCACAATTAGGGAAAGGTGAAAATTCAAAGTCTCCTTGATTTCTGGCTTTGACCACAATTCATCCGGTGAATGGAATGCCCGAATTCGCCACGGAAGCACTGACTTTGAAATGTGAACGGCGGCTGCTAATGAACTTGTCCCGTTTGAGGTCATTTGATTATCGAGACTTTCACTTGGAACTCCTTCTCGACGAACAATCGTGGTGGCATCCGGGTTGACGAAGCAAGTTCTTTCTGGCAGATATTGCTGCACACTGGAGATAGGTTCCTTTGCCGTTACAGCACCGATTAGCTGTCCAGTTGGAAGTACGACAGGTAAAACCATCGCGACAGACTTTTCGCCTTCTAAGATGGTGATGTTTCCAAAAGCTAGAATTGATTCTTTCTTCTGGTTTATCAGTTCGCTTGCGGCAATGCGCTTCAAGTTGCTGGCAACAAATTCTTGAAGCATTGGATTATCGTTCGATCTGCTTGTTTGGTCGGAAACGAGTTCCACGCCTGAACCTGATTTGTTGAGAATCCAGAATTGAAGTTCTGTGCCACCAATCGTCAGTAATTTCTCTCTAAATGAGGCTGGAGATTTTGACTCGATGTTCGATGCTTGGATCGAGGCTAGGGCGAGCTTACTAAATTCTGCTTGCACTTTGCCGTTTACTTGAGACTCAACAAGTTTGAGGCTTTTGTAGTCTTCAAGTCGTTTTTGTTCTTTTAGCAAGCTGATATTGGAAAACATCGAGAAAAAAATAAACGAAGTTAGCGTGACTCCGAACAGCCCAAATGAGACAAATGAGCCAATGTCTGAACGCAACAACTTGGCAAGAACCTTTCTCTTGAATCCGACAATTTTCTTTTGCTTTAAGGCGTCCATCCTTGACTCCAATACCAAATCCCACTATTTTTATCGGGATTTGGTATTGGAGTTCTCACGGATTCTCGAACTTTTTAGTGAATTGCTTCGATCAGCACGGCCGTTGCCTCACCACCGCCAATACATGGAGTAGCGATCGCATACTGACCGCCTCTTCGTCTGAGTTCAAAGAGTGCCGTCATGATAAGTCTTGCGCCAGACATTCCGATGGGATGTCCAAGTGCAACCGCGCCACCATTTACATTTAACTTTTCGTGGGGAATGCCAACTTTGTCTGCACACCCCAAAGCAACGACGGCAAACGCTTCATTGATTTCGAAAAGATCAATATCAGCCACCGTTAGCCCGGCTGAATCCAGAAGTTTTTGAATAGCAACCGCGGGAGCGGTGGTGAACTTTGTTGGCTCTTGGGCATGAGTGGAATATCCTTTTACACGACCAAGTACTTTAAGTCCCCTCTTTTGAGCTTCTTCGCCAGACATGAGAACGATTGCGCCGCCACCGTCATTGATCGAGCTAGCGTTTCCGGCTGTTGTCACTCCATCTTTGTTGAAGGCAGGTCTAAGGGTTGCAAGTTTGGCCGGGTCGCCACCTCGCGATGGTTGCTCATCCGAATCAAAGATGATTGGATCGCCTTTGCGCTGCGGTATTTCAACAGGCACGATTTCTTCTTTGAATTTTCCTTCAGCTTGGGCTGACTTTGCCCTTGCGAATGACTGGGCGGCGAATGCGTCAAGTTGCTCTCGCGAATATCCGAGCTCGGAAGCGGTTGAATCCCCACACTGTCCCATATGGCAATTATTGTAAGGATCCCAAAGTCCATCGTGAATCATTGAATCAATGATCTGCCCATTCCCCATTCGGTAGCCTGCTCTTGCTTTGTCTAAAACGTACGGAGAATTTGTCATTGATTCCATTCCTCCGGCAACAACGATTTTTGAGTCTCCCAGAGCAATTGCTTGAGACGCCAACATAACTGCTTTCATGCCTGAACCGCATACTTTGTTGATGGTAAGGCAAGGGACATGGTTGGGGAGTCCCGCATAAATCGTTGCCTGGCGGGCGGGGGCTTGACCCATGCCTCCAGTTAGAACACAACCCATGATGACTTCGTCGACATCGCCGGGCTGTATTCCCGCTCGTTCAACGGCAGCTTTTATGGCAATTGCACCAAGTTTTGGGGCGGTCATGTCTGATAAGGCACCCTGAAAACTCCCGATTGGAGTTCGAGCGGCGGAAACGATCACTACGTCGTGCATTTGGTGTAAGAGTACCTTCGACCATTACTGAGAATTGCCCATTGCACTTATCGTTGTTCGCAAGGTATTCTTAACCTTCGCGCTTTTTGTCTTATGCTTCCATCTCCCGACATCCTCAACGAATATCCTCTAGGGAAATTTGTACTTTCAAATCTAGCAGCCAAGCGTGCGAAGCAGCTTCGCGAAGGTGCCCTTCCGTTGGTTCAAGTTGAATCACGGCACCCGCTTACGATTGCGCTTGCAGAAATTGCCGCAGGCAAAATTGAGCCTAGAATGTTCAACTCTGGAGCCGAGTCCATTGGTGACTCCTTCGAAAGTGCCATTCTTGGAGAAGATGTTATTGATGGTGAATTCGGAATGCTCTTGCCAGCATTGGACGAAAACGAATCCGTACTTATTGAAACCATTGGCCTCGAAGATGCTGATCCTGAATTGGATGCTGAAGTCATGGGCGACGGAGAACTAAGTCTTGCTGACCTTGCTGATGGGGAAGAAGAAGAAGCTGTTGCAG
>JBAXBU010000042.1:0-26325 GCA_037141835.1 Armatimonadota bacterium
TTCACGCAACTTCTGACTCTGCAACAAGGACTGAGGAAGCGGCTCCTCAACCGCATGCAGGTACACATCAAGTGCTGACGTTGCCGCCTTGCGCGCGGTCTTTTGTTGCAGCCCTTCGGTTAACGGATAAACCGGCACGATCTGCGCAAACGACTCTCCGTCATCATCAGCCTCAATGCCCTCCCATTCCGGCGAGCCAATCTCGTGAAGGTGTGCCCCTTCCTTCACCAAGCCATAAGCGATAACTTGATCGGTCTCTTCAAGCTGCTTTCTAATCCATGGCTGGTTAAACCAAGTAAGGCATATCGCACCGGAGGAGTCCTCAATGATTGCCTTGAGCAACACCCGTCCACCGCCAATCGTTCTCGCTTCAATTCTCCTCACCCGCCCTTTGATCGTTACGACTTGACCAGGTTTCGCCTTTGAAATTGGCGGAATGTTTCTGCGATCCTGATACCGGCGCGGGAGATGAAACAAAAGGTCTTCTGCAGTCTCAACCCCAACCTTTTTGTAAAGCGTAGCTATGCGGGGTCCAACCCCCTTTACAAACTGAACTTCGGTATCAAGTCCCTGGCTCATCCTTCTATAATACTAGACGCTTGACGACGTATTATCGTCGCTCCCACGCTGCCGGCAGCTTTAAGGTTTCGTAAGTTTCGATGGCGAACCGATCCGTCATCCCGGCAACATAGTCAACTGCGCCCTGAAGTCCGACATATCCCTCAGGCAAAGTGTCATCGTCAAGAAAGTGAACGAAGAGTTCCTTAACCAGGTTCGACGCCTTTTCGACATCAGGAAAAACAACCGGATACCGAAGATACACGTTGTCAAACATCCATTCTTTCAGCAAATTCATCTTATCGAGAAACGGTTGAGACACCCGAACAAATGGTTGCCCAACACTTTGCTCGATGACATCGCGAACCAAGATTCCAACCCTTTGAGAATAAGTTGTACCAAGGATTTGGAATTCGGTTGGCACTGACTCAATAATCCCTGAGCGAAGCGCGTCATCAATATCGTGATTGAGATACGCAATTCGGTCGCTGACCTTCACGACGGCAGCTTCGAGACTCGAAACCGCCTCGCCATCCATCGCAGTCAGGTCTTTGCGCCCCTTGCTATGGCCGCCGATTCCAAGGCGAACCTCTTCGGTTAAGTTCAAATTCTCGAGAACATCCACAATCCGTTGTGATTGTTCCCAGTGTCGAAAGTGCCGTGGCTCGTGCCACGAATCTGATTCCATTGGTAACGAATCCTGATGATTAGTCGTGCCTTCTTTGGCAAACCAATACTCCTTAATCGCCTCGTCTAGCGCACGTTCACCAGCGTGCCCAAACGGCGAGTGTCCAACGTCATGACCAAGGGCAATCGCTTCAATGAGGTCTTCGTTGAGTTGGAGTGCTCGACCAATGGTTCGCGCTATCTGTGCAACTTCAAGAGTATGGGTCAGCCTCGTCCGATAATGATCCCCAAGCGGATCGATGAAGACTTGCGTTTTGTGCTTCAACCGTCGAAAGGACTTTGCGTGGAGAATGCGGTCGCGGTCTCGCTGAAAACAAGTCCGGACAGGGTCCTCTGGTTCGGGGCGTTGGCGACCAAGACTGGCGGATGCCTGGGTCGCTAACGGAGAAAGGTATAGGGCTTCACGGGCTTGAATTTGCTCGCGAATAGAATCTGACACGAATGTCAGACGGATTGAGCTTTCAATCTGTCGCGCGAATTGTATTAACCATTACTTTTTGGCAAAAGACTCGACAGCGTGTTTCCTTGAGCCTGCAGTTGCTGAATCCGTTGTTCCATGATCGTAAACTTGTTTCGCAGCTCAATCGCTTTGTCGTCGGCGCGCTTATTGACGCTATCAATTTGCTTTTGCAAAGCGGCTGCTTGATCGGTTAGAGCCTTCTCGCCAGTTACGGTTTGACCATTGGTAAAGTCAGTAAACGAGTTGAGAGTATTGTTGAGAACCCCAATCAACCCACTCGTAAAGCTCATTGATCCAACCGCACCAGTCGTTGTCCCGGTGTACTGAATTTGAAGTCCATTGGCAACAGTATTGGTCTTGTCACCAGTCAAAAACTGTCCAACGCCAGTCGCTGCTTGTCCGGCGATCGTTCCGGCAACATCCAGTCCATCAACCAATGAGCCAGCCGCAAATCCAACACCGGAGTTGGTTCCCAAAGGCGATTGGTTACTCACCAATGTAAACTGGCCATTCTTGCCAAACTTGGTGCTATCAATCTGAAGCTTTCCACCATTGTCGCTCGCAATCAGCAAGTCTTTAAGGCGCGGATCATTATTGATCTTCGCAACAATGTCGGACATGTTTGCGCCAACGTCAATGGTTAGGTCAATACTTCCGGAGCTAAACATGCTTCCCGCAAAGGTCAGCTTTTCCGAAACCGTATTCGGCCCCGTCTTTTGAGTTGCTGCGATGTAGCGAGTCTTCGTAGCGACTTGCGTGATATTGACATCGTAAGGGACGACACTTGAAGTAATCGTAGAAGACGTACTGGAAACGTAGTTCAGGTTTCCGGCGGTGCTTTTTCCGAAGTTCTGGAATATCTGTTGAACGCTTGATGAATCAGCCGTGATTGCCGCTTGAAGTTTCGCGTCGTCCACTTGCATGTTTCCTTTCGTATCCAAGCTAAACCCAATATCAATGAGGTTTTTGTAGGTTCCCGTAAGACCAGGGACATTACTAAAAAGCGAGGATTGAGACGTTGATTGAAATTGGCGGACAATGCTGTCCGAAAACAGCGGTCCAGTGGCAAAAGTCGTGGCATCAAATTGACTGTTTTGACCAATGAAGGCAAGCGTCGAGTTGAATGCCGCCATGATCCCTTTTACTCGGGCACCAACTGCCCCGGCATCGTTGCTCAAGTTGATGGTAGAGGACGTTGGCGTTGTGGCGTCCGCTTTCAAAAGGGTGATCGTCGTGCCAGCAACCACGTTTTCAATGACGTTGGTTGCGCTCGTTAAAGCAACGTTATCAACCGTAAATGCTGCATCTTGCGCCTGAATCAGTTCGTGCCCCGCCCCTTGTTGAAGGATTCCGAGCGAACTCAACGTGTTAGCCGAATCTGTAAAGGTTGGCGTGCCACTTGGTCCGGTAATCGAGAGCGAGTATTTTGCGACTCCCTTATCTAAAGTAGTGACAACTGACGCCGTCGCACCGGTGGCAGCTAAGTTGATCTTGTCCGCAATACTTTGGAGCCCGTCAGTAGATAGGTCAATGTTAACATCAATCCCGTTCACTTTTACTGTTTGTGGACCTAAACCAGAAGCTCCAATGAGGCTGCTGACCGCGGTTGAACTGGATGAAAGTCCATAGCTCGATGCTCCATTGGTAATGGGTTGACGAACGGTCGCCGCACCAGAGAGGATTCCAAGCGATCCAAGCGTATTGCCTGTTACATCGGAAAGTTCTGGCTTATTCGAAATCCCAGTTTTAGACGAAGTAAATGTTAGATACGCCTGTCCGGTTCCACCATTGACAACGCCAGCGGATACACCGTTGTTTAGGGTATTCACTTTTGCGGCGATGGATTGAAGTGAATCCGTGGCATCAACCGTGACGACCTTGCCGTTAACAACAAATTGTCCGGTCTGCCCAAGGGCAGCCGTGGTTGAGGCTTGAGCATTTGAAGAAATCTTTTGAGCTTGAGCAAGCTTTGATATCTTAAAGTCGTAACTTCCCGGTTGGGCTCCACTGCTGGTTGTAACCGAAATCACCGCAGGATCCGTAACCGACACGCCAACCGCCTTAAAAGCATCGCTCGACGTGAGCGCATTTGCTGCCTGAGCAATGCCAGAGATTTGGCCCTTAAATTGAGAATACAGATCGGCTTTTTGGGTGAGTTTGTTTCGTTGGAGAGTCAGTCGAGAAATCGAGCTTCGTTCAATCGAGGAAAGTTTCGTAATAATGCCTTCGGTATCGAGACCGCTGGCGATTCCTCCAAATGATATTCCTGTCGTATTTCCAAAAAGACTCATGAGTTAATTCCCCTCGTTAACCACCTAGCATGCCGTAAATTGCGCTGGCTTCATCAACCTTATTCCGCACCTTCTCGCCAATTTCCATGATTGTTTCTTCGGATAGGCCTAAAACCTCAAGGAGCTCAGGCTGGATGCTTCCGATTGGAGCCGCACCATCATAGTAATAGGATTTGTTCATCCAGTCGGCGACGGCAAGAATTGCGGTTGAAACTGGAGTTTCGTTGGTGAACGGTCCTTCGTGGAACCGGATTCCGTCAACGATCGTTTGTGGAAGTTCCCACTTGTCGGCAACAATTGAACCGATACCGGCATGAGTGTCGCCAAGAAAGTTGTTTTCTTGTTCTTCGTAGGTTGTTCCTTCTTGGAGGGCTTTGCTCACCAGCTTTTGATAACTTGGTTTGAAATTGCAGAAGAAGAACATTCGGCCAACATCGTGGAGAATGCCAATGGTCGCAATATCATCAGATGTCTTTCGGTCTACGTTAAGCTTGGAACACAAGGCAGTACACGCTGCGGCAGTTGCAAATGAATGTTGCCAGAACCGTCTCATTCCGTCAGCGTCGGTTGGACCTCTGCCCGAGAATGCAGAAATGGAGCCTACGCTAAGCGTGATTGTTCGAATTTGTTGGATACCGAGAATGAGAACGGCTTGGTGAACACTGGATACTTGGCGCGAAAGACCGTAGTATGCCGAGTTCACAATTCTTAAAACTTTGGATGCGAGAGCTTGGTCGCCCGAAACAATTTCGTCAATCTTGTGCATGTCGGGATCTTGACGATTGGTTTCGTCCAAAACCTTGGCAACTGCACTCGGTAGCGGTGGAAGTTCTTTGAGCGACTGTTCGAGTCGTTTCCGAATGACTAAAGCTTCTGCATCGATGACCATATTCTGTTCTCGCAAATTCAAACTTGGGCGCCTCCGATAATTGCGGTTACGGAGCCCCGGATTAATCATTGGTTTGGTATTTGACAAAACTTAGGGCGAGAAGGAGTTGGGAGTCCCGAAACGGGATGGAGCTGAGACTCAATCCCGCAACGGGATGTCGCTTAGACTCCATTGGCGGAGCTGGGAGTTTGGTGGAATTTCAAGAAGGGTCGCTCACATAGTGATTACAGATCATGGTCATGTTGGAGCGACCGTGGACTTTATCGAAAAATGGCTTGTACCCAGGCCTGCGCATCGCAACGCGAAGCTCCGACCTGGGCTGACATATTGCCGCCCTTTCGGGGCTGTGCTTGGGAAACTATTGGTCATTGATTTTGCTTGAGAGTTTGGAGTCAAGAACCCCTATCCTCGGCGACTTCGTCGCTCTCCTTGGCTGCTTCGCAGCGTCCCGTCCCAAAGAGCAAGGGGAAGGGAAAGTGGGTTTGGTAAAGAATTGAACCTATCAGCTATCAGCTATCAGCTATCAGCTATCAGCTATCAGCTGTCATCTGTCAGCCGTCAGCCAAAGGAAGAGAGTTGCGGCGGCAGGGGCACTACGGCGGACAGGACGTAGCGAAGCTGCCTATGCCACACGGAAATTACCCAGGTTCACGTCTGTGACTTGTCGGGAATAATCAAAAAATGTAGATCCATAGATTGGGGAGCACAAAGTGCGGTAGTACAAGGACGGAATCATCCACCTCGTCATTTTCATTTTCATCTTCGGTTTCGATTGATTTTGGATAAATGAAAATGCCACTCCTCCCAGCTTCGGAGGAGACTTTAGTCCTCGGAGCTCTCGAGTTAGCCATTTGTAATCAAAGCTTTGTATATGGCAAAGAATTGAACCTATCAGCTATCAGCTATCAGCCATGAGCCATCAGCTGTCAGCCGTCAGCTATCAGCTATCAGCTATCAGCTGTCAGACGTCAGACGTCAGCCAAAAGAAGAGAGTTGCAGCGGACAGGGGCACTACGGCGGACAGGACGTAGCGGAGCTGCCTGTGCTACCCGGAATAAACCAAAACTCCCAGCACCGCGCCACCGATTCAAAAGCGAATGCGCCACTTCATCCAATTGATACGTCTTTAATCTTTTAGCAGGCTGAATTAATGGGGATACGATTGATTGCAATGGATTTGGATGGGACGGTGCTGCGCACCGACCAAACCATTCATCCTTCCCTTCCGATTGCGTTTCAGCGAGCCCAAGAGGCGGGGATCACCTTGGTCATTGCTACTGGGCGGGCATTCCAGAGTACGAAACGGATTGTTGCCCCCTTCGCTTTTCCCGGGCCGCTCATATGCTCTAATGGGTCGCAGGTCCTGAACCAAAACCACGAGACGATTGGCGTCGAGCACTTAGACAACGAGACTCAAGAATTCATCCTCAAGTATGCGATCGAACACAACATCCACGTGTCGGCGTATTCGGTTGACGGGGTCTCGACCTTGCAAGATTCGGAATGGCTCACAAAGTATAAGCAATTGGTGAGGGGGCTGGACATCCCGATCATGGGCTACGACGCCCTGGTAAATATGCCGTTGTTTAAGATCGTGTTAATCTGCCCCGAACCCGAAGTACAGATTCATCGTCAAAAACTTACGTTTCTTGAAGCTCAGAAAATGGCGCAATTAACGGAAAGTGGACCTGAATACCTGGAAATCCTTCCCAATCAAGCCAATAAGGGAAATGGGCTTGCGAAACTTGCACAGTACTTAAACCTGGATCAATCTGAAATAGCCGCAATCGGCGATTATCGGAACGATTTAGAGATGTTAAACTGGGTGGGGACAGCTGGAGCGGTGAAAAATGCGCTTCCAGAAGTCATTTCGCTGGCACAAATCGTCGTTAAAAGTAACGAAGAAGGTGGGGTTGCGGAATTCATTGACCACTGTATTCTGTTAAACTGCAAGTAGCGTTGGTAAAAGCTGAAAATTGACGATAGGAGAAATGACTG
This sequence comes from Armatimonadota bacterium, assembly GCA_037141835.1. GTDB lineage: Bacteria > Armatimonadota > Fimbriimonadia > Fimbriimonadales > Fimbriimonadaceae > Fimbriimonas. The sequence continues at coordinate 6,884 of JBAXBU010000042.1, forward strand.
TGAAATGCATTCGATTTAGTTTGGTGATGGCGGCAATCTGTTCCGCCCTATCGGCGTACGCTGGGACTTTTAACGTCACGTCGCCGACAAACGGAAAGTGGTTAGGTTCGACGAACACGATGAACTTTACGGGAACTGGCGCAACGGTTCAGGTGACCGTTCAAGCGGTTATTACTAGCCCTGGTGGTTCAACGACGGTTACGGCTTCGGTCAACCCTGACTTTAATGGCAACTTTACGGGAACGCTTCCGCTTAACTTCTCACCTTCCGTTGCCCAAGGCGACTACACCATCGTTGTGACGGCAACCGAGCCAGGCAACACCTACTCACCGGTTAACCTGAACGTCAAGGTAGACACCAAGACACCAAAGTTGCTGGAATACAGCCCAGCGCAAAACTCATTTTCGAAAGGCACGATTCCTTTGTTGTTCAAGATCCTTGAAGCCAACATGAAGGAATGGAGAGTCCAGGTCGCCAGTTCAGACATCCCCAACAACACGGGTACCACCGAAACGACACTATCGGTTAGCTACGATTCTTCGACATTGGAAAGCGATGGACCACAAAATGTCTCGTTGACGGCCAAGGATCAAGCCGACAATACGCTCACTTTTAGCATCCCGCTGACCATTGACCGAAAGAAGCCAAACTCGGTCATTCAGTTTCCGCAGGCGGGGAGCCCAATTCGACCTCGAAGCGACATCAACGTTATTATTGATATTGCCGACCAGTTTGCTGGTTCGGTCGATTTGACCGGGGTTGACGTCGTGATTCAAAAGACCGACGGAGCCTTTATATCACGGGCATCTCGAGTTTCTTGGAAAGATATTGGAAACAATACATGGCGCTGGACGGGACGAATTCGTTACCGCTCTGGCTTCCCTTCCACTTATAAAGTCGTTGTTTCTGCCCTTGATAAGGCCGGAAACGTCGCAGTCAGACAAGAAGTAACTATCCACCCTGGAGCTTAAAAGGAAAATTAGATGATGAAACGGATTTTAATGATATCGCTCGGAGCAATCGGAACCACTGGTTCCGCTTTTGCTCAGATACCAGACTTGCTCAATACCATTGACGCTGGTAGTCGATCGATGGGCGCAGGAGGCGCATTTGGAGTTACCTCTGCAGATACGACGAGTATTCTCAACAATCCGGCAGGCATTGGATTTATGTCGAGCCGAACGGTTGGATTTTCGATGCGGAACATGCCTAAATCGGAAACTCAAATGTTTGGTTCACTGTCCAACCCCACTTTGTCATCAAAGGGAGTTGCCGGCAAGAATCAAATCGGTCATTTCGGCTACACAATGCCAATGAAGAATGGCGGAACATTCGGTTTTAGCTACCAGGTTGGCGGTTATCTTGATGACTTCCGATCGGGAACGAACATTACGAGCGGTTCTAACACAATCACTTACCAAGAACAGATTCGAGCAAAGACCGACTTTTACACGTTCGCATTTGGCAAGGCCAATACCGACGGAAACAAATCGATCGGATATGGATTGGCAATTGCGAATCTAAACCTTACCGACCGACAAAATGGCTTTATTCCGGGCAACCCCCCGACTCAGCTGATCTCTTCGGACGAATCTGCCTCGACGTGGGGTGTTGGTTTAGTTGCTGGATTCCAGACGATTCCATCTAATCGGCCAAATACTACTTTTGGTGGAAGCATTCGAACTCCGATTAAGCTTGGTTCGAATTCATTCAGTTCTCCTTTGTACAGCACGATTCCTGGTCAAGTGACTTTGGGAATGGCGACACGGAAGGACAACTTCCGCGGAAAAGAAGACTTTTTGGTGACCGGAATTCAAGGCTCCTATTACTTTGGTGGTAGCGGCAGCGGAATCTTTGATCGCTCAAATCAGCTTGTGCTCGGTATTGGTGCCGAATACAACATGGTGCACGAAGATTTCACCTTGCCGGTTCGAATCGGTTTTTCGAGAATCGCCTCAGGTGGCTCACAATTTTCAGATAGGAATACATTGACGGTTGGATTTGGGTTCCATCCGACCACCACACCGTGGGCGCTTGACGTCAATTACGGTTTCCCGCGCAATGGGGGTAGAGACTTCTCGGTCCTACTGAATTATAGGTTTCAAAAATAAGGATAGATAATATGCGAAGAGTATTTACAGGGATTGTTGGGCTTGCCTTAGCTGGAATGGCTTTTGGTCAGTCTTGGACCTCGTCTTATGACGCAGGCCTCAAGGCGGCAAGAGCCGGAAAGTGGGAAGAAGCTCGGAAGGCGTTTAAGCAGTCTAAGGCTGCACGTCCTGACGATGTCGAAAAGCCTACGATGTTGCCAGGGCCGGTTACCGAGCAACGAAAGTGGAGAAACGGTTCGCCATACTCGCCAAATTTTTTGGCAGCTTACGCTGAGTACCGAATGGGAGTAGGCATGACTGGCGACAATGCCAATGGTCACTTGCGAACAGCTTCGGACGAATTAGAATCACTGATCAGCAAGAAGCAAGTAAGCCGAGAGTCAGTTTATGTACTCTTTTCGATTTACGGAAAGTTGGGATTGGGCGATAAGAAGAATGCGCTAGCCGCAAAGATTTCTGAACCGAATTGGAAAGTTGACAACGAGGTTATGACGCCAGAAGAGATCTCAGCAATGAGCTCTGGAGTTGCTTCATCGACGGCAAACGGCGGCATTGTCGGAGTGGTTGATGCGGGCAAAATGGTGAACGGAACGGCGAACCCTTCAACCCCAGGAACATTGGTTCCGGTCATTTCAACCAAGTATGCCTTAATCATTTCAAATGGCGATAACAAGCTTCCTGGCTTGCAATTGACCCATGCAGTTGACGATGCCAGCGTACTCAAAGAATCTCTCTCACTGTCGGCTGGATATGATCCTGCCAACATCGAGATTGTCACTAACGCAACGGCGGCCAAGATTTTGGCTTCGGTCAAAGCACTTGCAACCCGAATGCCAGCAGAATCGACCTTGTTCTTTTTCTACACGGGTGCAGGCGCAAACATTGATGGTCGAGACTGGTTTGCTGGTGTCAACACCGAAATTGCAACAGATACTTCGAGCATGGTGAAGAAGTCGGACGTGTTCCAACCGTTTATGGCTAAGGGAGTTAGCATCTTTGCTTTCTACCAAGTACCACGAACAGCTATGGGCGGAAAAGCGTTCGGCGAAGAAGAGCCTCGCTCTGGCCGCATTGCGCAAATGCAGTCAACCATGGTTGGCGATTCAATCTACTCGCTGTACAAGCGAGGAAAGACAGTAGGCGTGTTTGCTGATGCAGTTTGTGAAGTCATGAATGATCTTCATTCCAACTCCATTCCAATCAGTGACTTTGGCTGGGCAGTTTTCTACAAGATTCGAACCGGTGGAAGCGGAGAGTCTGGTGGTGGAAGTAAACAAACTCCAACCTTGCCAGTCCTCCAATTTCTGACTTCGAATTCACGATTCTAAACCTGGAACTCTTAACGCTCACAAATCCCTTCGATCGGCTCGATCGAAGGGATTTTTTCTTGCCTGATTCGCCGGACTCGCAAATTTGCTGGTTTGGGAAAAGTCCACCCAAAATTGCTGACTCAAAAATTGCAGAGAGTCGTATAATGGCAAGTGTTCTCCTTCGGTTAGAGGGAGGCTTTGGGCAAGGATATGGTGAATTTTAAGGCGTTTTCACGCGTGGCTCTTTCTGGGAGCTTAGTCTTAACGGTCGGTTTTGCGTTCGGTCAGCAAGGGAAAAACTTTGTTGGTCCGATTGACCAACACAAAACCCAAAAAGCCAGTCGAAAGGTAAAGATGACTCCGAGACCCTACACGGTATTGGTTGCATTTAATTACGGAAAGGCTGCAAATCCAGTAGGAGTTATCGAGCGAGAACTTGGTCTCTATGAAGACACAACTATTGCTTCGCCGTACTTTAAGCGATTCTTCATTTCACAAGATGCTCAATTGAAGGGCATGACCACTGAACGAGCAATCAAGGCACTGAAACAGATGCCGTTTGTGAGAATTGCGGAATACGACATGCCGGTTTCTCCTGACCAAGTCAATGATCCCCAATATTCAACTCAATGGGGCTTGAACAACACCGGACAGACAGGTGGCACCGTTGATGCCGACGTTGATGCACCGGAAGCTTGGCCACTTATTCCATCGGTAACACCGATTACGCTTGCCATTCTCGACGATGGAATCGAAGTTAACCACAGTGACCTCGCGGCCAACATTGTAACCAACCCATTAGAAGTTGTCGACGGAATTGACAATGATGGAAACGGATTTATCGACGACGTCAAGGGATGGGACTTTGCTGATGGTGATAATGACGCCTCACCACCTACAGCTTCGTCTTCGCACGGGACTCACGTTGCTGGAATCGCGGCTGCGGTATCCAACAATGCAACTGGAGTCGCTTCTGCTTCTCGAAACGTTAAGATCTTGCCGGTTCGATTTTATCGAGGTCAATCAACCTGGATTTCGGACCTAATTTTGGCTTGCGACTTTGCAAGAATTCGAGGAGCAAAGGTCGTTAATATTTCGTACAACCTTGACGGTTGGACTCAGCTACTTGCAGACGCATTTATCCGACTTAACACCGCAGATTCGGTCGTAATGCTTTCTGCTGGTAACAATGGACAAGCTAATCCGCCGCGATTAGCGATGTTGGCGCAAACATCAAACCTATGCTTTGTCGCTTCGACTGACCACAACGATAACCTTTCTTCATTCTCGAACTATGGGGCGCAAGTTCAGGTTGCCGCACCAGGTGAAAGTATAGTCAGCACCGTTCCTTTTGGCGGGTACGCAAACTTTAGCGGTACCTCGATGGCATCGCCGTTCGCAGCTGGAATCATGGGAACGATTCGAGCGATGTATCCATCGATGACGGCCGCTCAGTCGATAAGCCGATTGGGACTGACTTCGGACCGAAAAGCGCAGCTTACGGGCAAGGTCGCATTCGGCCGAGTGAACTTGGCTAGTGCAATTCAGAATGACACGGTTGCTCCGGCACCGGTTACAGGCTTGACGGTATTGCGACGGTCATCGGGAACATTCTTGTTCCAGTTCAATGCTTCAGGAGATGACGCTTCCGTTGGTGGAGCCAGTTTCTACGACGTTAGAACCAGTATCGCACCGATCAATGCAGGCAACTTTAACGCAGCTTCTCCGAACAATTTTGCTACGAATCTTCCATTGGCCGGAAACCCGGTTAAGACGAGCATTGGAAGCATTACACCCGGTGGATCTTACTATGTTGCGGTTAAGGCAATTGACGACGTAGGAAATGAATCCAGCGTTGTGAGTGCAGGTCCATTTAGCTTGTTGCCACCACTTGCCATCGACAATATGGAAGGTTCGGCTGGGTTTACCGGTACCGGTACTTGGGCAATAACATCAGCGGTCTCGAATTCTCCAACTAAGAGTTGGACAGATTCACCTGCGGGCAACTACGCTGACAATGCCAATACTGCCCTCACTTATTCGTCTTCGATCAATGTAACTGGTCCAATGGTTGCCTCTTTCATGATGCGATACGACTTGGAAAGTGGTTTTGACTTCTTAACGGTCGAAGCTTCGACCAATGCGGGAGCTACTTGGTCTCCGCTTGATTCGGTAACGGGTCAATCTGGTCCAGTATTCCAGGCATTCTCAATTCCTTTGACTAGCTTCGTTGGTCAAACGGTTCAGCTTCGATTCCGACTTACTTCGGATAGTTCGGTAACTGGTGATGGCGTCTATATTGACGACTTTACATTGGAAAGCTTGGCCACCACATTCCTTGATAATGTTGAAGGAGCTCTTAACTTCAATGCGACCGGATCAACCTGGGTTGTTAGCACGGAATCAGCTTCATCTCCGACACGAGCTTGGAATGATAGCCCAGGCGCTAACTACCTCGACAACACCAATCAATGGCTTAAAGGCACGGTTAATCTCGATGCAGAAGCAGTTGGTAGTCCGTTGGTTACATTTAAGGGACTTATCAACACCGAGGATGGTTTTGACTTCTTGAATGTTCACACTTCCAGCGATGGTGGAGTGAATTGGACACCTCGAGCGGCGTTCTCTGGCCTCTTTACTTCGTTCAATAGCTATTCGGTACCAATGGGCGTTCTTGGAACGGTCAGAATCGGATTCCAACTCACGAGTGATGGATCGGTTGTTGGTAGCGGAGCCTCGATTGACGACATTAGCGTCGTTGGTGAGCCATGGGTTCAACAAATCAACGGAACCGTTGGTTTGAATGGATTTGCGGGCACAAAGCCATTTAACATTAAGCTCCGATCAGGCGTGACGGTATTGCAGACGACTGGCGTTTCGATGACTGGTCTGACGGGTACGTTCCAGATCAACTCAAACTTGTTTGGTCCACATGATGTGATGATCGAGGGCGCATCGTTCCTTCGACGGGTTGTGCCGGCGGTAAACGTCACTGCGTTTACGACGGTTAGTACGAATCTGATCAACGGAGATATCAATGGCGACAACGTTATTGGTACCGCGGACTTTAACCTGTTACGAACTGCCTTTGGTTCTAACTCTTCAAGTGCAAACTGGAATCCAAATGCGGATCTCAATGGTGATGGAGTAGTCGGCACTGCTGACTTCAACATCCTGAGAACAAACTTCGGACAAATCGGAGATAACTAAGTCGGAGAGGGGCAAGGGCGCTGAGGTCAGGATACTGACTTCGGCGCCCTTTCTCATAAATCAAGGTATGCTCTACGTTCGTGCTTGACCAAATCATCTGCGCACTCGACATGAGTGATCTCGCCGTTGCCACGAAAACCGTTCAGAAGCTCTCTCCGAACATTAAACACTTCAAAATTGGTCACTCTCTGACCCTTGCCCACTCTCTCAGCGTGATTGCAGTTTTGCAAGATGCGGGGGCCGAGAAGATTTTTCTCGACCTCAAATTCCACGACATCCCCAACACGGTAGCCGGCGCGGTCAAAGAAGCGGCAAAATATGGGGTCTGGATGACTACTCTCCATACTGCGGGGGGACCGGACATGATGAAAGCTGCCTCTGAAGTTTCTGGACGACCACTGTTGATGGGGGTCTCAGTCCTGACTTCTCTCGACGAGGTCTCCTTGGCTCAAATTGGGGTCTCGCGGACCATAGAGGATCAAATGTGCCGAATGTCCTCGATGGCAATCAAGTGCGGCATTGACGGGTTGATCTCTTCCCCGCTTGAGATCACGATGCTGCGGAAAGAGTTAGGGACAAAGCCGCTAATCGTGACACCGGGGATCCGGTTGCCGGGCGGAGAGTCACACGACCAGAAACGGTTTGCAACTCCTCAACAAGCAATTGCCGACGGTGCGAGCTACTTGGTCATCGGACGAGCCTTATCCGATGCTGAAGATGTCGATTTTGTTATCGATCAGTTAAAATAAGAGGTGCTTGAGGCGAATAAATGGATTAATCGCCTCAGATTATGAGGCGATTAGATGCGCTATTCGCCTCAAACCTTGAGGCGAATATGTGTCATAATCGCCTCATACCGTGTCAACTTACATCCACGAACGAGCCGAATGGCCCCATTACAGCTACGATTTAGCCTCATTGCTTGCCAGCCTTGAGGAAGTCAACACAAAGCGTGGTCGGCTGTTTGGAATCTTAGAAGCGATCGGTTTCGAGAGCATTCAGGAGCACGACATCGAGGCACTTACCGAAGAACTGGTGAAGTCCAGCGCAATTGAAGGTGAGCGGCTTGACCTTGAAACCGTAAGAAACTCGTTGGCTCGCCGACTGGGGGTCGAGCGTGGGGGGATTGTGGGCGGTGACCACTACATCGATGGGCTTGTTCAGATGGCGATTGATGCCGCGCACCATTACGAACTGCCCCTTACACCTGAGCGAATTTTTAACTGGCATGCCGCCCTGTTCCCTACCGGGCGTAACGCCTATGGCTCCGTATTGGTGGGCGACTGGCGAGACGACAAAAGAGGCCCGATGGCGGTCACATCCGAAGCTCGAGGACGAGAGATTGTTCATTATGAGGCACCGATTGCAGATAGGTTACCGGCAGAAATGGCGACCTTTCTTGAATGGTTTGAAGCACCGAATGAGCAGAGTTTAATCCTGAAAGCGGGCATCGCACATCTGTGGTTCGAGACCCTGCACCCCATGGATGACGGCAATGGCCGAATTGGGCGAAGCATCATGGACTTAATGCTGGCGAGGGCGGACCAGAAGTCGCAACGCCCATATAGCCTCTCCTCCAACATCCACCAAAATAGAACCGCTTATTACGACATTCTTGAGGCGACTCAAAAAGGAAACGGCAACTATACCGAATGGCTTTTGTGGTTTGTCGAAACCCTTTCGAAAGCACTCGATGACGCCACCGAAACCGTAGGACGCGCCATGGCAAGAACCCGATTTTGGCAACAGATCAAGGAAATTGAACTGAATGACCGGCAAAGGAAGGTGATTTCGCGGATGCTGATGGGGTGGGAAGAGAAAATGACCAATCGGAAGTACTCGAAACTGACTGATTGCTCGGACGCAACGGCAACACGCGACCTGGGCGATCTTGTGTCAAAAAAGATCCTCGTAGCTGACGCTACCGGTGGAAGAAGTACCAGCTACGAATTAGCTCCGATTGAGTAGCAATCGCGTCAGGATTGTTAAATGTTTTAAAAGGGGTTGACAATGATAGTAGACAGAAATATACTACTATTGTTATGACGATTAAAGAGTTCATCATCGCCGAAACGGTGCAATCTTTCGATAATTTCATGGTAACCGCACGTAAGGTTCCAGCCGACAAGCTTGACTGGAAGCCGCTTGACAACGGTCGCTCAACCCTTGACCAAGCTCAAGAGGTCGCATTGTGTCCGACTTGGGTTCCTGGCTTGCTCAAGACCCGAGCCTTTGATCCTGCTATGTTCGAAGGCTTTGAAGAAGCCAAGGCAAAGATGACAACCCTCGACGAGTGCGAGGCCATTGGTCGGGCAAATCTTGAGCTCATGAAAGCGTCGATCAACGATCTTCCTGAAGCTGATATGGATTTGCGGATTGATTTGCCATGGGGCAAAGGCAACTACTCGCTGCGAGAAGTCTTGGGCTTCCCAGGTTGGAACATGACTTACCACATGGGTCAAATCTCGTACATCCAAACGCTTTACGGCGATTTCTCGATGTAGGGGAATTTTGAGCTGTTAGCTTCAAGCTTCAAGCTTCAAGCTTCAAGCTTCATGTTTCAAGCTGGTGGCTGTTAGCTGGATAAATGGGAGGGTTGCACGATGCCCTCCCATTTTTGTATGTCCGCCAAGTATTTGCCACCAATCGAATTATTGAAGGCTGGGTGCCCGGACTCTAATTGCCTCGCTCATAATAAAGATATGCCTTTTGAATTCGAGCCGACGTTGCAACTGGGACCAGATACTACCGAGTATCGGAGTTTGGGGACGGACGGTGTATCGACCGTAACCGTTGACGGCAAGGAATACTTGAAGGTTGATCGAAGCGTCTTGAAGAAGGTTGCCAAGGAAGCGCTCTTCGAAATCAACTACTTCTTCCGCAATGCTCACCTTAAACAATTGGCCAGCGAGCTGAACGATCCCGAAGCGAGTGACAACGACAAGTTTGTTATCTATACACATTTGCAGAACGCGGTAGTAGCCGCGCACGGATTGCTACCAACTTGCCAGGACACTGGTACCGCCATCTCTTTTGGCAAAAAGGGGCAATACGTCCTTACCGATTTTGACGAAGAAGAGGCGTTGGCGGAAGGCATTTATGAGACGTACCAAGAGAAGTATCTGCGGTACTCGATGCTCGCTCCGCTTGAGATGTTTAGCGAGACCAACACCAAAAATAACCTCCCCGCTCAGTGCGACATCATGGCGGTTAAGGGCGATGAGTACAACTTGATGTTTATTGCCAAAGGCGGCGGTAGCGGGAACAAGATGTTCTTCTATCAGGCGACCCCAGCGGTGTTGAATGAAAAAGATCTGTCGGCGTTCATCGCCTCAAAACTCAAGGAAATTGGCACAAGTGCCTGCCCACCTTATCACTTATGTGTGGTCATTGGTGGCACCAGCATTGAAAACACAACCAAGACTTTGAAGCTGTTGACTACCGGCTATTTGGACAAATTGCCAACGACGGGAAGCGGCGGCGGACGAGCATTCCGGGATACCGAATGGGAAGCTAAGGTGTTGAAATTAGCCCAGGATTGCAATATTGGAGCGCAGTTTGGCGGCAAGTATTTTGCCCACGATGTAAAGGTGGTTCGACTTCCCCGCCATGCGGCTTCGATGCCGATTGGGATTGGCGTGAGCTGCTCGGCAGATCGACAGATCAAGGCGAAGATCACTAAGGAAGGGGTATTTATTGAGCAGTTGGAACACAATCCGGCGCAGTTCTTGCCCGCGAATCCTCCTGAGATGGCGCCGGCGGTACCGATTGATCTGACGATTGGAATGGAAAAGATTCGTGAGCTGCTCTCAAAGTTCCCGGTTAAGACTCGGCTGAGCTTGAGTGGACCGATGATCGTTGCGCGAGATAGCGCCCACGCTCGTATTCGGAAAATGATGGAGGATGGTCAGCCGATTCCGCAGTACTTTAAGGATTATCCGGTTTATTATGCCGGTCCGGCTAAGACACCAGAAGGCATGGCGACCGGTTCGTTTGGACCTACAACGGCCGGTCGAATGGACGCTTTTGTCGATCTTTTCCAGCAGGCGGGTGGCTCGATGGTCATGCTTGCGAAGGGCAACCGAACTCCCGGGGTGACGGCAGCATGCAAGAAGAACGGTGGGTTCTATTTAGGCAGTATCGGTGGGCCGGCAGCGATCCTCGCCCAGAACAACATCAAGAGCGTCAAGGTTCTTGACTTTGAGGATTTGGGAATGGAGGCTATTCGGCTGATAGAGGTTGAAAACTTCCCGGCATTCATCGTGGTGGATGATAAAGGGAATGATTTCTTCGAGCAAGTTTAGGAACTGAGAACAGAGAACAGAGAACAGAGAGCAGAGAGCAGAGAGCAGAGAGCAGAGAACAGAGAGCTGAGAGTTGGGAACTGAGAGCTGAGAATGGAATTGGATGATGACTCACGAGCAGATTAATGATCGATTGAATGGTTTGTTGGCGAAGCATCACGCCAAGTGCCTTTTTGCGGTTGAGTCGGGGAGCCGGGCGTGGGGGTTTGAGTCATCGAATAGCGATTACGACGTCCGATTCGTGTATTGGATGCCAGTTGATTGGTACCTCAGTATCGAGACCCGGCGAGATGTCATCGAAGAAATGGGCGATGATGATCTCGACTTTGCTGGTTGGGATCTCCGGAAGGCTCTGTTGCTTGCCCAGAAGTCCAATCCCTCTTTACACGATTGGTTAGCGACGCATGAGTCCTATTATGCGGACGCAAAGCTGTTTCCTGAGTTCAAGCAGTTGTGTTTGGACTTTTTTGATCCGCAAGCCTGCTTTCTACATTTCCGTTCGATGGCGACAGGAAACTTTGCTGACTTTCGTAACGCCGAGTCATTGCCGTTTAAGAAGTATTTCTACGTCATGCGGTCTTTGCTTTGCGCGCGGTTTATCTTCGATCACCAAAAGCCAGCGCCGTGCCGGTTTGGGGACTTGTTGAACGAATACTATCCATCGGGGAATGTGCGTGATGAGATTGATCGTATGTTGGAAGTGAAGCGAAGTGGAGTTGAATTGGCGCCGATGAAGCGCAACAAGACATTGCACGACGAGGTCGAACGACTGTTTCAAATCACTGGCGAAGCACCCGGTAAGCGAACGGTAACCCCGACAGTGCCTCTGAACGTTTTTTTTCGAAAGGTTGTTGGCTATTCGCTCCAAGATCTTTTGGATCGGTAGCGGTCCTCGCTTACCGTCCCTTTTTCTAAAAGGAACTAGGTTGAGCCTGATCATGTTATATTGCCTAAGACATGAAAGTTGCACCGAGAATTGTTATCGCATCATTGATCGCCAGTTCAATCTTTGCGCTTTTCTCACAGGAGCTTTTGATGGCCGATGGCGTCGGGTTCAATTTTGCGATTCTCAGCATTGTGCTGGTGGTCATCATTTTGGTGATGCGAGCCAAAAAGCTTATTGAACCGACATTCCACCCGGGTTACTTCGTGATTCCAATGGGAGTAGTGGCTTTTGGCTTTGCGGTTCCTGATTCGCGGGGTCTTGATGCTCTTAATATGACGGTCGGGCTGTTGTCGCTCGGATACTGTGCGATGCGATGCGCCGCAGGAAAGTCCTTGAGCCTAGTTGAAAGCATGGGAAAGGTTCCTGCCGTTGTTTTCGCCATCCCCTTTGCGGGTCCATTTCTGGCTTTTCTTGCAGACTGGAAACAAGCCAAAGTTCCAAAGAACTTGAGCACACGACGAGGGGCTTTTGTCGGCGCGTTGGCAGCAATTCCGTTTCTCGTGATTTTCGGAAATGTACTTGCGCAAGCTGACCCAATGTTCGGAAAAATCTTTTCGTTCAACCTAAACTTTAATCCAGACATCGTTATCAGTCGGACCGTGATCTTTGTCTTTTCGATGTCGTTTTTTGCGGGGTTAATGATCTACTTCTCGCCGGAAATGTTTGCGAGGATGAATGTTGCGGCTGGCTTAAGTCGGGATCCAAGTTTGCCGCCACCGGTCATGTATTCCGGTAGTCCTTTGCCGAAGGTTGAGACCGCGGCGCAACCTTCACGGGAAGGAGAGCACGTTGCGACATTTGTGACATTCTTTGGTTTGATTGCAACGATGTTCCTGGTCTTTGTTTTGGTTCAGGCAAGGTATCTGTTTGGTGGTGATTCGGTCGTCCTGAAGACGGAGCATTTGACTTACGCTGACTACGCCAGAAGAGGATTTTTGGAGATTGTTGGAGTTGCGGCGGTTTGCTTACCAATGCTCATTTTTGGTCAATACGCATTAAAGAACTTTGACGAGAAGTTGCGGAAGTCGGTGAATGTCGTGCTGGTCATCGTGGTCGCGCTTCTGTTTTTGCTGCTTGCTTCGGCGACGTTCCGCTTGCGGCTCTACGTTGGTGCTTATGGACTTTCTCCTTTGCGCGTCTACGTTGCGGCGGGGATGCTTTGGCTGTTTACACTCTTTGCCGCCTATTTGCGGAATGGTTTAAAGTGGAAACTCGACCCAATTGGTCGGTTTGTCTTTGCAAGCATGGTGATGATCACCATGGGCTTGAATTTGGCAAGACCCGACTATTGGATTGCGAGGGTCAATTTGACTCGCAGTGAAGCAAAGAATCTTGATCCTCAGATGATCATCGAAGCGGGAGCCGATGCTCGAAGCGCGGTTCGAGATTTTGGCGGTGCTATGATCATGATTTCGGATAAGACTTCCAACATTGAGGCCGAATATCTGAAACGTCAAAAAGCGGTGCCACACGGGTGGAAGGAAATGACATTTTCTCAAATGACAAGTTTCCAGAAATGAACGAGGTTTTGACTTGTTTTACTTCCCGAGGGTTGTAACAATATCCTTTAAGGGTTCCTTTGCGGTGAACCGCTTAAAGTTCTCCAGGAAGTGATCGACGAGGCAATCCATCTCGTTTTGCATTCCACCAGCAACGTGAGGAGTGATGAAGCAGTTTTTGGCACTCCAAAGCGGATGGTCAGACGGAAGTGGCTCAGGGCTGGTTACATCCAGGTAGGCAGCGGCAATCTTGCCATTGTTCAGCGCTGAGGCAAGAGCCTCTTGGTCGACTGTGTCTCCCCGTCCGACGTTGTAAAAGGCGGTATTGGGTTGAAATTGGCTATAGACTCTCTCGTTGAATAGCTTGTTCGTCGATGGTCCGGCGGGAAGGAGGTTGACGACGTGGTCGGCCCATCCAAGGTGACTTTCGAGATCCGAAATTTTGAAGGTCGGGACTGCCTCATCGCCGTTAGGAGTTCGTCGAACTCCTCGAACGTTACAACCGAAAGGAGCGAGCAATTCGGTTAATCGAACGCCAATTGCGCCGAAACCAACGATGAGGACATTCTCGCCAGTCAGTACTCGCTCGATGGGGCGTAGGGCGTCATAAGTCCATTCGTGGTTCTCATGGCTCTTGAGGCTTTGGATGAACCGACGATTATGGCAAATCATCATCGCGAAGACATGCTGTGCGCAGGGGTCGTCGTAAACGGATGAGCTGTTGGTGAAAGTGGTTTGGTTTGCGGCTAGTGCATCGCGGAGGTCGGCTCGGTCATATCGGGTGAAACCGGCACTCGTGATGTGAATCCACTTGAGTGTGTTTGTTGCCAGAAGATCTTCAACTGCGGGTTGGCCGAACGCGATGTCGGACTTTGTACAAGATTCGTCTCGGGCGGCGACGGAGAGGTTTGTTCCGGTTGAGTTGGCAACCACGAGAGTGTGGGGGGCGAGTTGGTCTCGTAACCACTGGAGCTTTTCCGGTTCTAGGTCGTGGTTTGTCCAGATGTTCACTGGTCGTAAGTTTACTTAGTATTCTTTCGAAGCAAACGGTCTTATGTGTGGTGCTCGTCGTCGTGCATGGCATCGTGAAGCTTGCGCTTTCCGTCTTCAAGACCTTGCTGAAGTTGCCCTACACCTTTTCCGATGCCGCGCATCAGTTCCGGCAGTTTTTGACCACCAAATAACATAAGAATGACAAATCCAATGACGAGCCATTCGCCACCGCCGGGCAAGCCTGGCACTATTTTTCCTCGGGCTTTGGTTCGTCTTTCTTTTCTTCGGATCCTTCGGAGAAGGCTTTTTTACCTTCATCGAGTCCTTTCTTTAGTTCACCGACGCCTTGACCAAGTCCGCGCATGAGTTGAGGAATCTTAGCTCCACCAAAAAGGAGGAGAACGGCGCCACCAATGATCCAAAGCTCGGGTCCACCGGGCAATCCAAAGATGGCAAAAGGCAATGTGTTCATAGACATGAGGCTTAACGTCATTATACTGCGTTAGTTCGAACTATCTTCCTTAGAGTTACTTGATTCGTCGGAACTATTTGAATCTATTTGAATATCGAAACCGCCTTTCTTCTTTTTTGAACCCATATTCATGTCAAATCGGCCCATCTTTCCATTCTTATCGATCCTATAGACGTCTCTTGCTTCGGCGTCAATGAGCAGCCAGCCTCTTCGTTCATCAATGACTTCACTCATGAATTTTGGACTTTCGCCAAAGGGCAGTTTTTTAAACGGTCCTGATTGATTAAAAGCAACTGTCTTCGTCTCAAAGATCGCAATTGCTTCGGGATTGGCTTTGGTTACTTCATCAATCTTCTTTTCAGACAATGCCTCATTGAACATGAACCCAGTCTTGATTCCACTACCTTCGCATGACCACTCTCCACCTGGCTTCCATAAGGTTGTCATTGGCATATCTTTCATATCCTTATCAACGACAAGGTATTTTCCTAGGTCGGCTTGCCATGTCTTGGCATTGGGCAGCTTGCCATCGTGGGCTTTTGAATATTCGCGCAAAGCAACTTTCATGCTTTCGACATTGACCATGCAACCAACCATGGACATTGCGCCCTTCCCAAATTTGAATCCATAGAACACGACTGCCCCAATTGGGAGTCCGCAACAGAGCAGAAGTGCTCCTAGAACCGCAAATATCACGAGAACAGTATTGTTCTTCTTTTTCATCGGTGCGGGTGGTTGTCCTTCGTAACCGTGGAATGGAGGAGGTGTTTGCATGATGTACTTTCTTATACTATGACGGATTTGCGTAGGTTTTGGAAGTAGGAACGAAGTCCTATCCGCTAAAATGAACCTATGCCAGATTACAGTTCACTGCCCAGCGTGACGGCTCTGGCGTCGATTCCTGAGTTGGAACGATTTCCAGCAAAAATGAGAATCGTGGCTGCGCAATCTGCTATTGAGCGGGCTCGGGTGTTTATCGAGCATGGCAAGCCAATCAAAGCGGAGTCCATTGTTTTTCATGAGGCGATGAAATTGAAACTCCCTGCCTTCCGTCAAGTTCAGAATTTTTCCGGTGTCATTCTCCATACCGGACTCGGACGTGCTCCCGAAATTCTAAGCCAGAATCAGGGTTACTGCAACCTTGAAATTGACATCGTGACAGGCAAGCGAGGAAACCGCCAAGACCACGTTCGCTCTTTGCTCTGCGAGCTAACTGGCGCGGAAGACGCTTTGGTAGTGAACAATGGGGCAGGCGCCGTCCTATTGGCGTTATCGGCTCTATGCTCCAGAAGAGAGGTTTTGCTGAGTCGAGGGCAAAGCGTGGAGATAGGTGGGGCGTTCCGTATGCCAGATGTGATCAAGGCGAGCGGCTGCAAGCTGGTTGACGTTGGTACAACCAACAAAACAAAGGCTCAGGATTACGCCGATGCTATTACACTGAAAACCGCGGCAATATTGCAATGCCATCCATCGAACTTTGAGGTTCGGGGTTTTACCAGCGCCCCAACCACTAAGGAGTTGGCTTCGGTTGGTAAGGACCACGGGATTTTGTTTATCAACGACCAAGGAAATGGCGCGTTAACTGACTTTCGAAAATACGGACTAAATGATGTCGAAACCCTTCCACAGAGCGTGGCGGCAGGCGCAGACATCACCATTGGGAGTGGAGACAAGCTGCTAGGCGGGCCTCAGTGCGGCATCATTCTTGGTCGAAAGGATCTGATTGCAAGGATGGCCAAACATCCGTTGGCTCGTGCTCTGAGAATTGACAAGTCGAACTTAATGGCTCTGCATTTGACCTTGCGAAACTACGTATTTGAAGACTTTGAAGAGATTCCGCTATTCCGGTGCCTGAATTATTCGGCAGACACGATTAAGGAATGGTGCCAGGCGCTTGCGCCTGAAGGTGCCGAGATATTGGATTCGATGACTGAAATCGGTTCAGGGTCTGCACCTGGACAAGGGGTTAAGTCCTATGCAATAGTATTGAGTTCAAAGAATCCCGACCAATTACTAGCCAGTTTGAGACAGGCGAGTGTGATTGGGCGAATTCACAAAGGCAAAGTATGGCTCGATCCTCGAACTGCGAATGAGCTGTTCGATAATTGTGGAATTCCCGACGAGGAATTTCATCCGCTTTTCGCAGAACGGTTCAAAGAAATTATTACTGAGTGTTGGGAACAATGGAAATAGATAACGAGATACGGAAATCACGGAATGAGACGCTTCGAGCCTTGCTTGAGGCGTTGGATTTGAATGCTCCAGGTGAGCGGATGCACGCAGAGCGGGTGGCGGTTTATGCCGTCGCGACTGGCGCCGAGCTGGGTCTGAGTGAGGAAGAGCTTTTGCGGCTCCGCTATTCGGCTTTGCTTCATGACGTTGGCAAAACCAAGCTCGACGGAAAGTTGCTGAACAAGGTTGGTCAACTATCAGATGCCGAGCTTGATGTAATCCGACGACACGCGGAGTACTCGGTTAAGTTGGTCGAATCGTACGAATTTTTGGTTCCCTCGATTCCGGGAATTCGGTCTCACCACGAACGATGGAATGGCGCAGGATATCCGGACGGACTGGTTGGCGAAGAGATTCCGATTGCGGCGCAGATCATTGGAATGGTCGAGGCGTTTGACGTCATGATGAACGGCGCGGCATGGAAGAGTCCGACGACGCGAGCTATTGCGCTTGAAGAAATCGAAGGAAGCGCGGGGGTCGAATGGAACCCGGAAGTTGTCGAGGCGTTTTTGAAGGTTGAAAGGGTTATTCAGCCGATCGGAAGTGATTAGGTTGGTTCCCAGCGCATTCTTAGATACATATCCGTTTCTTGATACGGCTGGAACCCAAGGCGCTGATACAGTCGCAAGGCTGGGTTAAATTTCTCAACGGTCAAGGAGAGGGCTTTATCCAATGCCTTGGCCCGGGTTTGAATATCGATCATCTGCTTGGTTCCAATTCCCTTGCCACGGAAATCACCGGTGATTGCGATATCGATGAGGTGTAAGGTGTCAATGTCGATGGTCGCTTGGTATCCAATAGGCTGACCATTGACCTCCAATATTTCGTATAACGCTTCGGCATACACTTGGTCGTAATAGGTTCGCATGGCATTGTACTGTTGGTTCAGGAGTTGGTTAAGGGGTTCACCAACCAGACCTGCCATTAGAAAATCTGGGGCACGGATTTCGAAAAAGAGTCCGCGCAAAAATTCGGCATCATTCGCAGTTGCGTCTCGAACGATGACATCCATGAGTTTAATTAAAGATGGCTTGGTATTGTCGATTGGTACCGTCATCGGAGATTGGCACAACAAAGATGTCTTGATCACCTAGATTGACATTACTCAGCCGATAGGAACCTTGGCTCAAGGGGATTGAGCTTGGACCTTCAAAGATCAGCGAAAAGGGCTCCGCTCGACCAGCATGGCCCTTGCCCGAAAGTTCTGCCGAGCACAGGTTGAGAATAACAAACGGCTCGCCTTCGACATCTGAGGGCACGGCAAATTCTTCGCCAACTAGTGGTTGTATGTCCTTTAACTCCATTAGCGATTAGTTCCTGGACGGGAATATACCTTGGAGGGCAATACAGTAGTTCAGAACGGTGCTTGGCTGATAGTTATTGTGTGCCTGAGTTCCTCCACTATTGGCAAGTACCAAAGCTGAAGAATCCGGACCAGAAACTGAGTAAATGAGTTCTCCCTTAGTACCGGCCACGCTTAATCCGGCAGAAAATGCGTTTGCTGGATTGTCTAAGGAAGCTATGGCACTTGATGCCCGAACGGCATGAATATGAGCCGGAATCTCCGAGTTGGTCAGAATGTGAGAGGCTTCTCCGCCAACTGTGCCCTGAGGAATCTGCGGGCTAAAACCAAGTAGCACTCGATCCCTTGCGTCTGGCAAGGAAAAATTGGTCTGACCGTTGCCACCGTACGTTGTGCCAAGCAGTGAGAATAAAGCTTGGTTTTGATTAATTGGTAGCAATTGCCCGTTGCACATGGCATAGCCTCTTGGTGCGAATGGGAATGAAAAAAGTTTAATTTCAGCGATGAATGGTTCAGCCATGATTTCCTCCTTACGGCCTTGGTGGGAATATTCCCTGTAGTGCAATTATGTAGTTAATCGTCACAAATGGTTGCATGTTATTATGTGCCTGACCACCACCGTCCGGGATTACAGCGTCGGGACTCAAATTTCCGGTTGAACTTGGTGCATAACACAGCTTTGCAGCCTTAGCCGGAAACTTTCCGGTTGGGGTCAAAGAGTTTGCGGCTGCAGAAGATGCAACCACAGAGTGGGAATGAACGGGCAACTCGGACGTTTGCAGGGTTACAGTTTGGAATCCGTTTTGCTCACCCAAATCGTATGAACCGAGCCCTGGACCTTGACCTTGCCCAACCGCGATCCTGCCTTGAAGGTTCGGCAGGGCAAAATTAGATGTACCGTTACCCCCAAAGGTTGTGCCTAGCAATGAGAACAACGCGGTGTTTTGAGCAATATTAATCAATTGACCCGAGCAGAACGCCCAACCACGAGGGTCAAAGTTAAATGCTACGGGTCTGATTTCTCCTATAAATGGGTCCATTGTGTATTCTTCCTTAGCCCTG
>JBAXBU010000043.1:0-26229 GCA_037141835.1 Armatimonadota bacterium
GGCGGCGGTGGTGGTTTTGGCGGCGGCGGCGGCGGCTTCGGCGGCGGCGGCGGCGGCGGCGGTTTTGGCGGCGGTGGCGGCGGCTTCGGCGGCGGTCGTGGTGGCTAGTAAGTAGTCCACGTATAAATTGCGAGGTGATTGTAGGAGTTCAAATGCAAAAAATTAAGATGAAAATGATAGCGGTAGCGTTTGGTGCAGTGGTAGCTGCATCATTCGCCACTGCTCAGCAGAGCGACATTACGCGGCTAAACGTTAATTTAAAGGATGCAGATCTTGTTACTGCGACCAAAATGGTCACAGAGCGAACAGGATTGCAATTCATGTTTCGTTCAACCAAAGCGTTCAATAAGGTAACCCTTCAACTGAAGGATCAAACGGCAGATGATGTCATTCGCTATATTTGCGATGCAGCGGGTGCCTTTGTAACCAAGGACGAGAATGGAGTCTACGTAATCAGTGCTAACAAGCCAAGCGTAGAGCCAATCATGCTTGAGAATAAGCCAAAGTCTAAAATTCTCAAGAAGATCAAGCTTCTCCACGCTGGAGCAGACGAAGTTTATGCACGTGTAGTGCTTAACATGATTTTAGATCCAATGGCTCGCCAATCTGAGAACCTTAGAGCTCTCAACATGGCAAAGCAAATGGTAACCGGTCAAGATCAGGGTTCAAAGACGTCAAGCGTATTTGAATCGCTAACAACCTATAACCGATATCAACCAACATCAACGCCAAACAAGTCAGGATCTTCTGATAATGGCTCAAACATCGTGACACCAGCTGACGAAGCTAACCAACGCGGTGGCGGCGGTTTTGGCGGCGGTGGCGGTCTCAGCGGCGGTCAAGGTGGCGGAAACGGCGGCTTTGGCGGTCAAGGTGGCGGTCAAGGTGGTCAAGGCGGCGGTCAAGGTGGCCAAGGCGGCGGCGGCGGAACAAACCTCGTTCCTGGAACTGGACTTGTTCCGGATACAATTGATCACATTCAATTTGATCCTACTGACAACAGCTTAGTTGTAAGAGGTTCAAGTGAAGATGATATCAACCAATTACAGAACATCATTGCCCAGTTCGATATTCGACCTCGACAAGTTCAAATCAAGGTTGAGTTCATCACTACTGTTGAATCAGTTGATAAGTCACTTGGATACAGCGTTAACTATTCCCGAGGAACGGTTATTGCTGGCATGGCACAAGGAGCATTTTTGAATGGTTCTGACCCAGTCTTCTTGACCTACGCGACTGGTAATGCAGTACTTCGACTACGAACCAGTTTGTCAGAAAGCGGAGGTAGAGTCGTTACCGCGCCTCTCATCCGAACAATGAATAACACACCTGCATCGGTTTCGGCCTTTACAGTTGACTGGATTCTGACTTCTACTACAACTCAAACCAACAACGGAATTATTACTACCGTTAATCCACAGGCTTTGACTCTCGGAACGAACCTTACGGTTACCCCACGAATCAATGCTGACAACACGATCACCATGGGGCTTTCGCCAAACGTAACCTCGATCGCTGGAACACGACAAGTAACTTCCAATGGAACGTCATTTGAGCTTCCAATTCAAACAACCCAGGCAGTAAGTGTCGTGGTTAATGTCAAGGACCGGGAAACCATCGTTCTTGGCGGAATGAATACGGAAAGTACAAACACGACAACAACTCGAGTACCTATTCTGAGTGACCTACCAATTCTTGGTCAGTTCTTCAGATCTGGTAAGAAGGGAAGAAGCAGCAGCGACCTTCTTATCTTTGTAACTCCAGTTATCATTGAAGAAGACGATTCGGGCATCGCCCCGTAACGCGAACACCTACAATCACATCGACGGGTAGCGTTTACGAACGCTACCCGCTTTTATTTATTACATGGATGCTTGGATACTAATTGGAATGATGGGAGCCGGTAAATCAACGATTGGTAACTTGCTGTCCGAGCGAACTGGCCGAGAATTTGTTGATACCGACAAACTCATCGAATTGCGGCTGGGGCGACCGATTGCCCAGTTCTTCAAGCACTACGGAGAAGATGCCTTCCGAGACCATGAAACATCGATCATCAAGTCATTAGAAGCAAAGCCAATTGTCATTGCGACTGGAGGAGGGGCAGTTCTTCGAAATGAAAATTTGTCTCACCTTCGTTCAATTGGTAAGCTAATCTACTTGCGATCCGAACCCTCAGAATTAATTAGAAGACTAAAGGTGAGCAAACGCAAGCGCCCACTACTAAGCACCGATGACTGGGAGTCAAAACTTGTTGGAATCCTTGAAAGTAGGCAAGACCTGTACCTACAGGCTGACTACATTGTTAATGTGGATGCCAGTGAACAGAATAAGGTTGTCGACGAAATTTTAGCGATGCTCGGAGAAACGGCGTGACAATTGTCCATTCTAGCGGAAATTACCTCTTGGAATTCAGACCCATTTCAATTGAAGATGGCATCGTCATTACTGATTCAAATGTTTTTGACTATTACAAGCAACAGTTAGAAGGCCTTGACTCAATTGTTCTCAAACCAGGGGAGCATACGAAGTCCATGTCTTCTTATGAGGACCTATGCCGGACTCTCGTTCAAAAGGGTGCCACGAGAAAATCTAAGCTCGTTGCCTTTGGTGGAGGAGTAATTGGCGATCTTGTGGGCTTTGTTGCCGCAACATACATGCGGGGCATTGACTACATCCAAGTTCCAACTACTCTTCTTGCCCAAATAGACAGTTCTGTTGGCGGAAAAACCGGAATAGACCTCCCCGAAGGCAAAAACCTGATTGGAGCTTTCTATCCACCCAAGGAAGTTCATATCGATGTTAGCCTGCTTTCAACCTTAACAGTTCGAGAGTTTCAATCTGGACTTGCCGAGGTCATTAAGACGGGACTAATCCAAAGCGAGACCTTGACCACCTCCCTCATGCAAAGGCCCTTAATCCAGGGCGATGATCGTATTCTATCCACAGTTCAAGAATGTGTTCAAATCAAAGCGAGAATCGTCCAAGAAGACGAGTTTGAAACAAAGGGATTACGTGCACAATTGAATTTTGGCCATACCGTTGGTCATGCCATCGAACAGATAACAAAATATAGTAAGTACACCCATGGAGAAGCAATCGCCATAGGAATGGTCGTCGAAACTATGATTGCCGAGCGACTTGGTATTGCCGAAAAAGAGCTAACTTCGAAGGTCAAATTCCTCATGGAAGGGCACGGTTTGCCCACAAAAGCGGTAGAGTTGAATGAGGCTGAATTGATCATTGCTACCATGCGAAAAGACAAGAAGTCAACCAGGGGAGAACTCTCAATGAGCCTGGTGAAAAGCATTGGAGAGTGTGAATTGATTACAAATATTGAAGAAGGAGTCGTAACCGAAGTTCTGGATGAATTTGCAAAAGGCTAGAGTACTGTTTGGGATAACCGTTGGTGGTTTTTTGGTGCTTTGTAACCTTGGATATTTGTTTGCGGTTTCACAGGGGCGTCAACAAGTCTTTTCCACCCAAATGGACCAGGGTCCGATTCAATTGTTGAGCCTATTGTTTTTCTCAGGAATTATTGCCTTTGCGCTTGTTCGTCCCTCAACTGATGGAGAAGAATCGTGATCGGACAGACCTTGGCAATCAAGTACGAAATTACGGCAGAGGTTGCTGACAGCCCGGTTTTTACTATGTTTTCGGCCCGTGACCGCCTTAGTGGACGAAACGTTGGTATCCGGCAGATAAAGATGCCTTTTAATGCAGAGCCAGAGTTCATTGGCGCGCTCGTAAGTCTCATTCCATCAGTTCAAATAAACCATCCAAATATTGAGGCAATTTCTGAAGTCGTCGAGGACTCAGGCCAACATTACATTATTTCCGAATTGCCAAAGGGATCGCTTTTAGCTGAAAGAATCAAAAGGTTTGCCCCATTTACGGTGCCGGTTACTTTAGCAACGATAGTTGGCGTAGTCGAAGCACTAGAAGCTCTCCACCAACACGGAGTTGCCCACGGTGATGTTGGCCCCCATAACATTATTGCAACTCACGATGGTGGGGCAAAAGTGCAGTTAGCCGGCATATGGAAGGCGTATTCATCGAGTCGCACCGCCGGGGTTGCGGTTCTCGCCCAAATGGCCCCATACCTTGCTCCCGAAGTTTGTACGGGGCAAAAGCCCAGTGCGACCTCTGATCTCTATAGCGTCGGAGTCATTCTTTTTGAACTTCTGACTGGGCGAGTTCCGCATCTTGGTGAGACTCCTTCAGCCACAACAATTCGACACTTGACAAGCCCAGTACCCAGTTTAAGAGGAATCAATGCCTCGGTTCCGGTTGCAGTTGAGCAAGTTGTTCAACGACTTCTACAAAAGGATCCAGCACAGCGATATCAATCGGCAAGGGAAGTATTGGCAGAGTTGAGGGCAATTGGTGATCAACTCCGATTTGGTAGAACCCCAGTAGCGAAGCCACCAGAGAAGGGCCAGCCAGTGGTCGTTGAGCCGATTAAGCCAATAAGGGTCTCTCAAAAGCGAACCGAAAAAGAGGAACGGCCGAGCAAAGAAGACAAGATTGCTGAGCGGAAACGTCGGCGCCAAGAGCGAGACGTGCCTGGCTGGTTCCTCGCCCTCCTCGGACTTTTGGTGTTGGGAGTTATCGGTTTGAGTATCAGTTGGGTTACTTACCTGGCCCAAAAGCCTCGCGAGGTAAAGGTTCCAAACCTGAAGGGCGTTTACTCAAAGAGCGCAATTGACCAAGTTCGCAATTTAAAGCTCACGATTCGAGTTGCCGGCAAAGAATCTAACGAAAGAATTGAGATTGGAAAAATTCTAAGAACAATCCCAGCCGCTGGTGAAACAATTCGAGAAGGAGGGACGATCAATGTATATGAAAGCGCGGGTACAAAGCAGGTTAAAGTCCCCGATCTCTTTGGAATGACTGCTGACGAGGCAAAGGCTGCACTCGAATCAGAGAATCTAAGTTTGGATGGAAAGCCCTCTCGGTTAACTGACTATAAAAACGCTGCCGGCACGATCATTAAGCAAGTTCCTCAAGCAAGCGAAACAGTTTCAAGAACGAGCAAGGTCCAAATTTGGATCGCGGCTCCAAATGATGCGCCTCAAGGTAGCTTGCCCGGAGAAAGTGACGTTGAATCAGATAATCCTGCCCACAGCTTTCAGTTAGATTATCGAATCAAAGGCGTGAAGTGGAGAGTTTCGGTAAGGATTGAAATTGAAGATGACGACGGGCAACGCCTTGTTAAAGAAGCCGACTATGATCCGGGAGACATTATCCCGATCAAAGTAGTCGGACACGGACAATCTGCCAAGTTCATGATTCGTTTTGATGGAGAACTAAAGGATACAATTGAGGTTAAACCCGGAGTAAAAAGCAAGAATTGAAATACGAACTAGCCCCCTCAATCCTGTCCTTTGACCTCACTTCATTGTCTACACAGGCACCAAGGCTCATGGCTGCAGGTGCTCATATTATCCATTTAGATGTAATGGATGGGCAGTTCGTGCCACCAATCAGCTTTGGTGACGTCATTGCACTCAACCTTAGAAATCACGTTAATGCCCGAATGGAAGTTCATTTGATGACCTTAACTCCAGAACGGCACTTCGACGCATTCATCAAGGCAGGATGCGAGAGGGTCATTTTTCACGCTGAAGCCACTTATCATGCCCATCGACTAGTGCAATCATTAAAGTCACAGGGTGTAAAAGCTGGAATCGCAATCAATCCAGCCACTCCAGTTGAAAGTATTGCTTCAATCATTGACGAAATCGATATGGCATTGGTGATGACGATCAATCCTGGTTGGGGAGGGCAATCCCTCATACCGTCAACTCTCGAAAAAATTCGTCAAGTTCGGAAACTTCGACCAGACCTAGATATTCAAGTTGATGGGGGAGTTGACCCGATTACCCTACCGCAAGTTATCGAAGCTGGAGCAAATGTTTTCGTTGTTGGGAGCTACTTGTTGAGGGCTCCTAGTTTAGAGGAGGGTGTCACATCGATCTTAAACGGCTTCCCCTCAAATTCCTGACCACGCTTTTCATCATAATTGGGGTTGGGACCGCTCTCGGTTGGCCATGGGTCATTGGTCATAAGCCGCTTCCAAATGCCTCAGTGCAAGCGCAGTTGGACTTTTTGACAAAAGGAATCATCATTGTATGTATTTCGGTCATTGCATTTGTACTGGCCGGAGTAGGCGCAATCCTGATTGTTCGCCAAGCTCGGCAAGAGTATCAAGATGCAAGAACGGAAATGCTGAAAGATCTGATCGAAGGAACTCAAGAAGACATCCGGAACAAACAAAATGTCGAGGCATGAATCTTTCATGCTCGAGGCAATCGAGCTTTCGAAGCAAGGGTATCCCGCGCCAAATCCCCGCGTTGGTTGCGTCATTGTCAATGATGATCAAGTCGTAGGTAGGGGCTTCTGCAAACTGGACGGGGGCGATCATGCAGAAGTAATGGCACTCAAAGAGGCTGGGGACATGGCAAACGGTGCTACGGCTTATGTGACACTGGAACCATGCAACCACTTTGGTAAAACCCCGCCTTGCTCGCAATCCTTGCTAAAGAGTGGTGTGAAACGGGTCTTTTTTGCGACAAGTGACCCGAACCCAATAGCCGCAGGAGGAAGGGAATTCCTCTTGGCGAATGGTATTCAAGTTGAACACGGCATTTTGGCAATAGAAGCTGCGAAGGTAAATGCTCAGTTTCTCTTTGCGATGAAGAATCGCAGACCATTCGTCACCGTAAAAGCTGGAATAACTCTGGATGGAATGGTGGCTTTGCCCAGTGGCGAAAGTAAATGGATCACTAACGAAGCATCACGACAAGACGCTATGAGGTTAAGGGCCGATATTGGGTGTGTAATGGTTGGACGAATAACCGCTGAGCAAGACCGAGCCCGATTGAACCTTCGAGGCATTGAATGTGCCAATCAGCCTTTGAGAGTTGTTCTGGATCCTCGGTCAGTCCTCTCTTCTGAATTGCCTATTTTTGATCAATCGGCACCGACCCTGCACTTAACCGATGAACAGAAGATACAGACCCCATCCGATGTTTTGGAAAGAATATGGGCTAAAGGTCGAACTGGTGTTCTGATCGAGGGCGGTCCAACTACAAACTCTCGCTTTTTTGATTCTGGCCTAGTTGACCGAATCATTCTCTACGTGGCACCCAAGATTTTTGGAGATGGTAAGTCATGGATTGGGACCTTAGGATTATCGGAAATGAAGGATGCTCTGGAGTTTGAGCTTGGCAATATTGAAAATATTGAAGGAGACCTAAAAATTTCTTATCAGTCTCGGAACCTTAGCAAATACCTAGAGTCTTATAACATGTAGATTGAAAGATCTACACCATAACTGACAGCAATGAATAAGTAGAAGCTTTCGTAAGAGGGCTTCATCTCTCCCCCAAGCCCCGCGCCTTAATCCCCCCACGGCCGGGGCCCTTTTTTGCCTAAAGGGTCAAAAACCATTGGTGCATCCGCACATCCGAAGTGAGTTCCGGGTGAAAGCTGGTTCCAATAATTTTGCCTTGCTTTACCGCAACAATCTTTCCTTGATACTCAGCCAGTACTTCCGTTGCCAAGCCAACTCTTGTAACGATTGGCGCGCGAATGAATACCCCCATTACTGGCTCGTCCATTCCTTGAACCGAGACCTCGTCCTCAAAGCTATGAACTTGGGCTCCAAATGCGTTACGTCTTACCGTGATGTCGAGGAGTCCAAGCGAATATTGTTGGCGATCCTCGATCTCTTTCGCAAGCATGATCATGCCCATGCAAGTTCCCCATAACGGCATTCCTGCCTTTCCTGCTTGTTTGAGGGCGCTTCCTAAGCCATAACGCTCCATTAAGAGACCGACAGTAGTACTCTCGCCTCCGGGCAAAATGGCCCGATCTACAGTAGCAAGCTCATCTGGTGTCCGAACTTCGACGACTTCGAGCCCGGTTGTGTCCGTTCCAAGTAAGGCTTCTCGATGTTTGTCAAAATCACCTTGAATCGCAATGACGCCTACTCGCATAGACTAAATCGTACCTTGGAAGGGGGTTCGGCGCCGGTTTCTGTTACCACAATCATCGGGTCCTCATTGCTTGACTGAAAGACCAATCTCGGGTAATTTGTTGTGATGAAACGGTGGATTGTTGGGGGCGGAGTCAGCATTTTTTTGATCGGAGTTGTTTCGGCTGGTTGCGGCGGTGCATCTTCCGGTGCTGTCACCAAGGCAGACCTTGGAAAAGACCTATTTTTCGATACGAGTCTGTCAAATCCCCCGGGCCAATCATGCGGCACATGCCACAGCGCCAACCGCTCATTTACAGACCCTCGAGGAGGAATAACTTCTGAAGGCGCCATTGCGGGAATTTTTGGTCCTCGACAGTCTGGATCTGCCATGTATATGGCGTTTTCTCCAGAGTTTAAGTTCGATACGGATGCTCAAGATTTCATCGGTGGACAATTTTGGGATGGTCGAGCAAAGAATTTGGAAGAGCAAGCCAAGGCACCATTTCTTAATCCTGGTGAAATGAATAATTCTTCCAAGCAGGTGGTTGTTGACAAAGTAAGAACTGGACCATTTGCGACCAAGTTTCAAACAATTTATGGCTCTGATATCTTTAACGATACCGATAAGGCATTTGATGCTTTAGCCGACGCTATTGCGACGTTCGAGCGAACAAATGCTTTTCAGCCGTTTACTTCCAAATACGATGCATTTTTGAAAGGCAACGTAAATTTGACGGCGTCTGAAGCAAGGGGGCTAGCGGTATTCGAGAATCCAGCGAAAGGAAATTGCGCAAAATGCCACCCAAGCCAACCGGGACCAAACGGAGAACCACCCCTTTTCACTAATTTTAAGTACGACAATATTGGGGTTCCTCGTAACCTTTTAAATCCCTTTTACACCCAGCCAACTTGGCAAAACCCTGACGGCTCGGGGTTTATTGACGTTGGGCTTTCGAAGACTACTGGCCGACCGCAAGATGCCGGTAGATTTAAGATTCCGACTCTCAGGAATATTGCGAAGACCGCTCCCTATTTCCATAACGGAGTATTCACAACACTTTCGGATGCAATCTTGTTCTACGATCAAAGGGATCTCGGAGGATTTGCGGTGCCCGAAGTGCTCCAAGGAGTCAACCGGGTTGACTTGGGAAGTCTTCACTTGGGAGACCAAGAAAAGCTGGACCTCATTGAGTTCTTGAAGACATTGACCGACGGCTTTTAACAAAAAAGCCCCTTGCACATTTGCGCAAGGGGCTTTGGTTGTCTTAGGTTTACTTGCCTTTCTTTGCTTTTGGAGTAGGAATGCTTGGAGCATCCTTGAACTTAGCTGGATCCTTCTTGAATGCGTCTGGGCAGCCAGCACAGCAGAAGAAGTATCGCTTGCCTTCGTGATCAGCAAACATCTTTGCCTTGGTTGCAGTCTTGATGTTGACCTTGTGATCCTTCATGACGGCGCATGCGATTTCCTTAGGTGTTTTGTCGCCAGCGAATGCTGAAACCATAATGGCTGCAGTTGCGAGTGTGAGAATTACTTTTTTCATTTCAATTTCCAAACGTGACCATGGCCACTTAGTATCCAGTATATTCATAATGCTTTTGAATGAGCAAAAGTTCCCGTAGTTTTTTCAAATGAAAGTCAAATTCCTCCACACCAATGACTTTCACGGCAAATTAGATGAAAGAGCGGTCGAGTCATTGCTGGGCTTAAGAGCCGACAGGGATTTTTACTTCGATTCCGGTGATGCAATTAAGGCCGGGAACCTCGCAATTCCCCTTTCTGTTGACCCGGTTTGGTCAAATCTTGCTGAATTAAACTGCTCGGCATCGGTACTCGGAAATCGAGAAACTCACCCGCTCCGAATCGCCTTCGAGAAGAAAATCGAAGATCGCTCCCACCCTGTTTTGGCTGGCAATTTGATCGCAAAAGACGGATCCGAATTCTTACCAAACTCGCTGATTCTCAATGCGGGCGAATTTAACATTGGCGTGATCAGCACCATGGTGGCGATGGTTACCGAAAAAATGAAAACTCAATCGGTCAGTGCATTCCTGTGGTCCGACCCGATCAAAACCGCAGTGAAATTGGCTCAAGAGATGCGCCCGACCGTAGACTTGCTCGTTGCCTTGACGCACATTGGTTATAAGCAAGACTGTCTGCTCGCTCAACATTGTGGAGACATTGACATTATTTTTGGCGGCCACTCCCATACGGTTCTGGAGCACCCGGTAAAGGAAAATCAGACGTGGATTGTCCAAGGTGGTTCGCACGGTCGGTATGCAGGGGTTTACGAATGGGAAGACGGAATCCTTTCCGGTGGCCTAATTTCCCTCAACCAATCTCGGTCGCAATCTTAAGAATATTATGCCAACTCGACTGCAAATCCGAAATCAAAGGCGTTTGTGCTCTCGCAATTGACACTAATTCAAGATCAATTTCGGCTGAGATAATTGCCTCTACTCCAACCGGAGCCTCGACTAAAATTCGCCCTAGAGGATCGCAGATAATCGATCCACCGACAAAGCCCTTTCCGCCTTCATGTCCAACTAGCTGAGCCACGAACGAATAGACGCCGTGTTCCTCGGATATAGCCCGGACCAAGCGTTGGTATCGTTCGTGATTCTCGATGTGTTCACTGCGAAATCCTCGTGCGGGAGAAGCCGAAGGAATAATCATGGCGGTCGCTCCGGCAACCGCGTTCATTGTTGGCAAGATAGAATGCCAGACATCTTCACAGATCATGAGAGCCGTGGTACCCAACGATGATTCAAACATGCAGAGGTCCTTGCCCTTCGATACAAATCGGTCTTCGTCAAAGACCCCGTAGGTCGGAAGGAAAATCTTTTGATAGGTTTTGACGCTCTCAACTTTCGTTCCGTCAAACCGGCAATACCCGGCTGAGTTATAGACGTTTCCACCCAAGAGTTCATAAAAGCCAAGGGCAAACTCAATTGGCTTTGTCAGCTTGCCTTCAATCCGGTCGTTGAGCCTCTGCGCAAGAGCCTCTGAGCTAATCGCTAGTTCAAGAACTCCACCTTCGAGGAAATAGCCAGTTGTGCAAGTCTCCGGAAAAATGGCAAGTTGAATCCCCTCATTGGCGCACTGAATTAAGTGCTCCGCAATTCTGTCGAGGTTGCCATCAAGTTTGCCCTTGTCGGGTGAGAATTGTACGATGCCAACGGTAACTGCCACGTTGATCAGTTTATCCCAGGTTCGCTCTGGTTATTCGTTGGACCTCGCCACGTTTTGAGTTGGTCAAATGTTGATGTGCCAACGGTACTCCGAACCACGCCAACTAGTCCAGCCGACGAATCTCCCCAAGTTGTTATAACGAGTCGTTGTTTAGCCCGAGTCATGGCAACGTATTGAAGCCGTTTGAGCTCATCTCGCTCCTTGATAGACTTTAAGGTCTTCAAGTATTCAGCAGCATAGGTTGATTTACCCTTCTGCCAATAACCAATCCAACCTGAGTCAGCATCAAATATGGGAGAGAAAGTAGGTGGCGGCTTGTGGTCCATTCCGTCGGCGAGGATTACCGTATCCCATTCCAAACCTTTTGCCTTGTGAATAGTCATGAGGGTTACTAGATCCTCGGATTCATCAGTTGTAGCGGCATCGCCTTCGTCATGGCGCAACTTCTCAATATTCCGAATTTGTTCGGCAAATTCTCTTGCCGATAGCTCCGGTGAATCCATAGCGAGAAGGAGCAACTTACGTACATTTTCGATTCGCCGGCGCCCTTCCGTCAAAGAAAGAAGGTTCATAAACAAATCGGATCGGTTGATGATCTTTGAAAGGACTTCGCTGGCGGGAACATGGTCAACTTGTGTTCGCAACTCAAGAAACCAAGAAGAAAATCGATCGATTTTGGCTTTGTCTTCGGCCCCAAGTTCAAGTTCGGCCTCGGGTTTTGTTAACAATACAATTCCATCTAAAGTAAGTCCGACAATGGGACTTCGTAAGGTTGCAAGCCACGCAAAGTGATCACTCTTAGACGAAACGGCAAGAAGCGAATTCACCAAATCTCGTACCTCGGATCGGGCAAAGAATTGAGATTGACCGGCGTTCATCCTCACGCCTATTCCTCGTCGCTTTAGGGCTGCTCCAATTGCCTCAGCCTCTTTGTGACGGCGAATGAGAATACAAATTGAGTTCAGTTTGACGTTCTGATCTCGTTGTTGAGCGACGAAGTCAGCCAGCTCACCCCAATTAGTTTTTGAACTGAGATGAAGGCGTTCGACCCCGTCAAAATTCATTTGGGAATCAAAAACGTCATAGCGATTAGACGTGAAATAGTGCTCTGCACCAAAGGCTTGACTGAACACAACATCCACCATGTTAATGATCGTTTCACTTGACCGGAAGTTCTTTGAAAGCTTCAAGTAACCATGTCGGGCTCGATCATTAAATGTCGAAACATCAGCATTTCGGAAACCATAAATGGATTGCTTTCCATCCCCAACCAGCATTTTGGATTTGCTAGCAATTGCATCAAACAACCGAAATTGATTTCGGTTGAGATCTTGGGACTCGTCAACAATTACGTGGAGGAACTGCCTCGAAACGCGATTTCTAACTTGCGGTGATACCTCGATGAGGCGAACGGCTCGGCTCTCCAATCCATCAAAATCGATCTTTCGTTCTTGGGATAAAAGCGTTTCGTACCTTGTCCAGGCACGAAGAGCGATTTGTGCAAGCCCGCAAGTCAACTTTGCTGCGAGTAATTCGTCATCTTGAGATTCCTTCAGCCAAGCAAACTTAGACTTCTCGCCACGGGTTTTGCCTGCTTCCTGATAAGCGATATCCCGCCAAGAACCTCCGGGTTGCTCGGCAATTGCCACTTTCATGTAGTCAGGAAGCTTCGCGATCAGAACTTCATGAGTTTGGCGAAGATATTCTGACCCTGAACCATACAAGTTCTCAAAGAAGGAAGGCTCGTGACCGCTACTTCGGAAATGGTTTAGAATCTGAATCGTTTCTTTCTCAAGCTTCTCATAAGCTCCAAATTGTCCATATTCAGCCTTGCCTACCGTTGATTTGACAAAGAGGGCAATGAGTTCATTGTCGTCGTCTTCCGATGAATTAATGACGTGACGAACAGCGTCTCGCTTGAGCCGATCAGATTCTCCCCCGGTCGCGAGTTCAAACTTTGGATCAATCCCTGCCTCAACCGAGTTCTCTCGTAACAGCTTTTCGTAAAACGAATGGATTGTTTGAATTGGGCCCGTCTCAGCCTCTTGGGCTTGGTCAAAAAGTTGATTTTCAAAAAGTCGATCAACAATACGGCGTTTCATTTCGGCGGCGGCTTTATTCGTAAAAGTGATGGTCAGAATTTGCGAGGGACGAACCTGAAACTCTCGAACTAACCTGAGATATCGTTCAACAACAACGTAAGTCTTTCCCGATCCTGCGGACGCCAGAACAACCGAAGATCCTTCGTTCTGGTTGATGATCTCTACCTGTTCGTCGGTAGGGGTTCTAAGCATTGCTGACTCCGAGGTCTTGAAATTCATCAGTGCTACCTTGTGATTGGCGGCACAAGTCGGAGAAGGAACAGAATTGGCAGTAATCTCCAGCTCGGGTTGTCATTTGTCCTGAAACGGCAATAGACTTTGGTACTCGGAGAAGGTCTTTGATTCTCTCCGCAAGTTCAGTTTTGTTGCCAAACTGCTTTGCTAGGTTCAACACGATGAGTTGCTCTCCCCTCTTCTCAAGTGGTTGGGAATCTGAAAAAAGGAGAGTCGTCCGATGATCACTAAGACCGTCGACTTCGATTCGAACTTCGGAAACCCCTTCCCAGGCGGCTGCGATATACATACCAAATTCGGTCAAGTACCGATCCAATGATTCTTCCTTGACATCCTTCGGCGGGGTTCGACGGTATAGATGGATTGTCCTTATTCCGTTTTGGTCGGTCACTCCAGCTACTTTGCCCGTAAGCCGGTATTTGAATCTTTCTGGGTTTAGCTGCGGGTCACCAAACTTGAGATCAAGTTTGGTATTCAAAGGATTTCGCCCCCAAACCTCTCTCGCAAGGAATTCCCGCTCGATAAGACCTTCAACTAAACGAGCAGAACCGTGGTAGATCATGTCAAATTCCCAAGATGGCAATCGAGGACGAAGTTCGTCAAGATAAGTTAGGAGAACCTGGCTCATTTCGGCTTTGGCTGCTTTCTCGTTTTCGATTGTTAACAACTTGGCACGACGAGGAACTTCCAGCATCCAGCCCCAATGATCGCTGGGTTGTTGTTGCTCGGGAATAAGGCGCTCGGCGGCAAACTTGAAGTTACATTCAACCAGTGATCGAAGGCTCCTCGGTTGAACATTGGACATATCAAACCGAACTAAATCGATGGATCGAGGATCATCAAGTTCGTTGTTGACTGGCTTTATAATCGGGCTTTCCAGCCGATTCGCTAGTTCTTGATCGTATTCCGATTGGCATAGATCAATAGGCGGAGTGAGATGCCTTCTTGGATGGACAATGATGTCGCCAGTTTGACAAATCCGCCTTACTTCTTCCAAATAGAATGCCGGTACGTTGTCACTCTCACCATCCGACATCGGATAACTGAGATACAGAGCCTTCGAGGGACAAGCACAAACTCGGTAAAAGAGATCCCTTTCGCTTTTTGCAATATCAAATGAGTTATTCATTGCTGGACCCTTGAGTAGCTTGGAGACCCCAATCTTTAGTTCATCGCTCAGAATTGGATTCTCTGATCTTCGGCGGGGAAAGGATCCTTCTAACATACCGAGTACCAGGAGGTAGTCGATTTCACCGAGTTCCTCAGGGGATGAAACCAAGGCGATGCCATTTTCTCCGCTAGGAACACTCACATCGCTCATCTGCCAAATGCTGTCCGCATGACCTAACCAATCCACGTAAGAAATGGATTCGGAGTTTTGCGTAATCTGAATCGTTGCATCCTGAGCAAGGTTTGAGAGCAGGGAAGTTTGAGCCCGTAAATCACGTTCTTGGGCATTCTTTAGCCATGGAGCCGCCTCCAAGAATTGCTTGAGTTCGCCATGCCACTCCGCCATTGTTCGATTTCGCTCAAGGCACTTAGTCCGGAATTCTAAGACGTACAGCAAGGTTTCCTTCAGATATTCGTTCGGCTGCTCGAGGCTTTCAATACCAGACGCCAATTCATCCCAATCATTGATGGAACTTGTATGGGAGTTCTCAAGTAGCTCGTCGAATTCGGATACACCAAAATACGAAGTCCTAAAAGGGCCTGCCAGCGTTCTGACATCTTGAATCGACAATGCCTTGAGTACGGCAAGGGTGACCTTAGCAAATCCGCTCGCAAGAAGAGGGATTCTACGGCGAGTATCAATCGGAACCCCAAGCGTCTCACCGGCGTGAATCAGAATTGGGCCATATTGATCAATGTTTCGGGAAAGGATGGCGGTTCTTGAAAAATTTCCGATCGAAAGGCATTTACGAAGTGCCCATTCACATTCAGACAGTGGGTCTCCGCAGCAATGGATCTCGACCCAATCTAGGTCGGCTCCATGGCTCTCAGATTTGGCAAAGAGATTATTAAGGAGTTTGGTGCCCTCGCCAGGAGCATTTGGTTTTACGCCTAATTCATCCGCAATTACCTTTGAAAGCTGAAAGATGTCTCCGTCAGTTGAGTGGCGATCAATGATCACTTGTACATCTGCACCTTCCTCAACCAGCCATTTGACCCACTTGATTGCTGCTGGGTGGACGGTGCTACCCATAAAAAATAGGAGACGCGAATCTTGACCATCCGTATCAATTTGAGAATCCAAGCACTCCGAAATCATTTTCGAAACAATAGTCGCATTGGCCCGTTCGAGGATCGTTATAACCTCTTTGAATATCTCGGTTAACTCGGTTACTTTGCTTAAGGGTTCATGGGTCTTCAAGATTTTGATCAGGTCTTCGCCATCAGTACCAATCAAGCCCCATTGCCCTGCTTCTCGAAAAACCTCGAGAAGACACTCATGAAAGCCGGGCATATCGGCGACTTTCCGAAAAGGACTACTTGCGTCAATCTCGGCGCAAACTATGTTAAGAGCTGAGAGTATTTGCCGAGAAGTGGCAATACGCCGGCTGGGCAATCCAGTTAACTGGTGGACTTGGCGAACAACTTCGCCAAATGACTTTACGTCGACCAAGGTTTGGTCATCGAGTTCGTCTCGGAGCATCGGCAACTGAGCATCACTCAAGGAAGTGACAAGTCCGTATTCATTCTTGCCAAATCGTTGGACTAATCGGGCAACATTTTTTGGACCAGGGATGATGCTGATCAACTCCAATTTGCCCTTTGCCATCTACCATCAAGTGTAACATGAGCAAGTGCCAGAACGAGCGTCCCAAAGAATTTGGAGCATGAGAAGACAATGGTTAGGGAACCTTATTCCACTTGGTGTGGCTCTCTTACTTGCGCTTGTGTGCTTCCCATTTGGCTTTTTTGGTCAGGCAATAGTAGGTATCGGTGCTGGTTGGCTTGGAGTTAGTCAGTGGGGGTTCTTTGAGAACGTCAAAATCGAACGAGAACTTCAGGCAAGGCTCGGTTCAGGGGGCGAGCTTATTGGGTTCGTTTACGATCGTCCCCCAACCGCGCTTGATGCTCACGCCGAACTCGGGTTAATGACAATCTTGCCGGATGAGATTATTGTCGAGACAGAGGATGAGTCTTATCTCATTCGATTGGCGGATATTACCAATATTGAACGCCAAATGAATATTCACTCGCTTCTTGGACTCGGTGGTTGGATTGCCTTGAAACTGGAAACAGGAAGGAAGTTTAGATTCGAAAGTCGAAAATATCCAACTATGTATCGGAGCAATCGGCGCACAAATGAATTATTTGCCGAATTAAGAACCTTGATCAATGAAAAAGCCCCCGCATAGCGAGGGCTGTTTTCATTTCAGTTGTGGACGAGGCTTATCCTCTCAAGAGAGAAAGAACGCTTTGACCGGACTGGTTTGCCTGTCCGAGCATCGCCATACCGGCTTGTTGCATAACTTGCAGCTTGGTGTAAGTGGTCATTTCTGCAGCAACGTCAAGGTCTCGGATCGAGCTCTCGGAGTTTGAAAGGTTCTCTTTCATACTTGCAAGTGTTCGGTTGTTCGATTCAAGAACGTTTCTCTGGAAGTTACCAATTCGACCTCTCATCTGGCTAACTTCATCGATTGCCTTGTCAAGAACTGACAGAGCAGTCTGAGCACCCGCAGATGTCGAAACATCTAGGTTGTTGACGGTTACACCGCTTGCAACACCAGAACCTAGCTGACCTGCGCTCATGTTTCGAAGTGCAAGGTTAGCCGTGGTGTTCGCAAGGAATCCAATTTGGAAGCTTGAGTCTTGAGCAATTACCTGGCCCATAAGCTGGGTATTAACCGCGTTTCCACCTGTCGTGATGCTCAACTTATTACCATTGGCATCCGTCAATGTGAGACCGTCTGCACCAGCAGAACCACCAGTATAGAGAACACT
Source organism: Armatimonadota bacterium (assembly GCA_037141835.1). GTDB lineage: Bacteria > Armatimonadota > Fimbriimonadia > Fimbriimonadales > Fimbriimonadaceae > Fimbriimonas. The sequence goes on from JBAXBU010000043.1 coordinate 17,459, forward strand.
TTGTCCGCCCATGGTTACCGTCGCAGTTGCGTTGGTTCCAGTTACGGATGCAGAAGTGTTCGCTGCCGATGATACTGCACCAGATGTGTCAACGAAGTTGACCGATCGGTTGGTACCCGTCTGAGTTTGAGTAAGGGTCAATTGGTTCGAAACGTTAAACGCTGCGGTTACACCCGTTTGACCAGAGGCTGCGTTAAGAATCGACGCAATGTTTGCACCTGAAGTACCAGATGCAATCGTGAAGCTTACACCGTTGACGCTGATTGAACCTGAAGCAGCTGCACCAGTTGTCAACAAGGCTGTTGCCGTGTAAAGCGCCGCAGTAGCTGCAACGGTTTGGTTAATCGTTACGAGACCAGTTTGCGTGATCGTCGTGCTGTTTGCCGTACCGCCGAAACTAAATCCAGCAACCTTTGAAGTGTTCGAAATCTGGGTCGTGACACCAGCGGAACCATCAAGGAGTTTTCGTCCAGAATAGGTAACTGATGAAGAGATTCGGTTGATCGAAGCAACGATTGAGTTGATTTGATCTTGGTTCGCAGCCAACTGCGTGGAAGTCAAGGTTGCTGAGTTTCCAGAAGCAATCGAAAGACCTCGTGCATCGGCGAGTAGTTGGTTCATTTCTCCGAGAGCATTTTCTGCTGTCTTCGAATAGTTCATGGCTTCCGTGTTGTTGCGCATTGCAGCATCCATGGAGCTAATTTGTGATCGGAAAAGCTCGGATGAGATGAGACCAGCAGGATCGTCAGAAGCATCTGCAATTCGCAGACCCTTTGACAATTTGCCCATGGACTTCGTCATCAAGCTTGATGTTTTAGAGACGCTGTTGTATGCACCTAGTGCAGAAATGTTATTGTTAATCTGAAATGACATTCGATCCTCCGTGACTTTCGGGTCTTTGCTTCGGCATCTTGCCTTGGCAAACGATTCCTCCTCAGGTATCGTGGCTCTTGGAATGACCCTCCCTTGAGCTCACTGAGGGATTTCCATTAGAGTCGTGCCATTGATCCTAGTAAAAATACAGTGATTGATTTAAGCTGTTAGAATTGCTAGCTCGTATTAATTACAGGTGGAACCAATCAAGATGATATCACTTATCAATTCTTGTAACCTGAAACGGTAAGTTTACGAGCCGACGCAATCACATCGAGTCCAGAACCTCTCATCTTGACCCGTTCAGCTTCTATCCGACAGAAATGTGCCATAATCATTCGTTACAGCTCGGGGCGCAAGCCCCCGAATGGAGACCAAGAGCATGAGTGAAGAATTAAATAAAGCCCTTGCTGCCGATCCAATGAAAATGGATAAGGACGCAGACAGCGCCAAAGCAAGACCTCGCAGAAAGAAGAAAATTAGCTATCTAACCCTCAACAAGGTTTATATTGTTGATTACAAGGATACGCCACTTCTTCGCAAGTTCATCAACGATAGAGGCAAGATGATCCCATCACGACAATCGGGAACCACTGCTCGTCAGCAACGACAAGTTGCCCAGGCTATCAAACGAGCCCGAGAAATGGCACTGATTCCATTCGTTGTTACCGAAATGAGCAATGAAAAGCGAGAGCCACGTGAGCCAAGAGAAGGTCGGGACTACCGAGAAGGTCGAGAGTCACGAAACAGTGAACCTCAAGAAGCCAGATCAGAAGCTCCAGCAGTAGCAACCGAAGAATAAACTTAAACGATTCCAGATCGTAAAAGGTCCTTGAGCATTAAAAGCCCAAGGACCTTTCCATTTTTGACCACTGGCATTTCGCCGATTTTGGCCGATGAATTCTGAAAAACTTCCAAGGCTTCCATTGCTAAAAGCTCGGGTTCAATGATCGAAGGTGATTTCGTCATGAACGATTCGGCTTGGGCTTCGATGTCTATTGGAGTCTTGAGCAAGTGCCTCCGTAGGTCGCCTTCGGTTACAAAGCCCACCAAGTTTCGGTCGCTATCAGTAATACAAGCTGCCCCGACACCTGCAGTTGCAATCTTTTGCATCACCACCAAAACCTGATCATGGAGTCCAGACACCGCAATATCGTCATACTTGCGCATAACGTCTTCAACGCGAAGCAAGAGGCGCTTGCCCAATGCCCCTGCCGGATGATACTTGGCAAAATCTTCTTTACCAAATCCCCGTTCCTCCATCACTGCGATTGCCAACGCATCGCTTAAAGCAACCATAACCGTAGTACTGGTGGTAGGTGCCAAATTATTTGGGCAAGCCTCTTCACGAACGCCAGTGTCCAAGATGAGGTCAGAGAGTTTTGCGGCTGTACTGTTGGGGCGTCCGGTAATCAACACGGTTTTTGCACCGGAAGCCTTGAAACTTGGAAATAGACGGACTAGTTCGTCAGTTTCTCCACTGTGGGTATAGAGCAAGACGATGTCGTCTTTCGTTACCATTCCGAGGTCGCCGTGAACGGCTTCAGCCGCATGCATAAAGAATGCCGGCGTGCCTGTGCTTGCCAAAGTGGCGGCGGTCTTGTTGGCGATATGACCCGATTTACCGACTCCGCAACAAATCACACGGCCCGTACAACCGAGTAACCATTGTGCCGCAGTCGTAAACGAACGATCTAGATTGGTAGCACAAGCAATAAGCGCCTTGGCTTCTTGGTTAAGGACCTTTCGACCGTTCTCAATCATGGTTTACAAGATACTCTTTCCAAAGAGTGAAGCAACCCATTCAGTAGCGACAATCGCGGTTTGATTATTGTTATCGTGAATAGGGCTGACCTCAACGACGTCAAGTCCAACAAGTTTGAACGATTGATCCTCTTGAAGTGTGGCGTAAATCAACTCGGCTAAAAAGTGTGCCTCTCGATAAGTGAGCCCGCCCCGTACTGCGGTACCGGTGCCTGGAGCCAGGATAGGATCCATCGCGTCCACATCTAGTGAAACGTAAAGGTATTCGCACCCAAGGTTCTTGAAGTATTGATTGATTCGGTTCCATGAACCGAGTACCCCATCTCGATCGATGTCGTGCATGGTAATGGCGCATCCCATTTTTGCTCGCTCACGTTCACCGGTATCGACATCTCTTAACCCGAACCAGCTGATGTTTGCCGGATTCAGCTTCTTGTTCACGACGCTACTTTGGAGCATTTTCCAATCACGATCGTAATTCCCGTCCACTCCGCTTTCAAATCCGCAAAGCAGGGCAAGTGGCATGCCATGGATATTTTGCGACGGGGACTGGTCAGGCGTATTCATATCCACATGGGCATCGATCCAAAGGATTCCCAATTTGTCGCCATATTTGTCGACAAGGGCGGATACCGGTCCGGCAGCCATGGAATGTTCACCACCAAGCATAATCGGAAAGTTGTCTCGGGCAAGAATATCGACGGTGACCGCCTTAAGCTTGCTCATGACGTCGCTGATTGGCTTGGCATACGGAAGTCCATCACCTTCACTAGCGGTCAAATCTACCGAAAGATTTCCGCGATCAGCCCCGCTTAATTTGAGCTCATTGAATAGCGTGTTGGTAATTCCGGCAAGACGCAGAGCATCTGGTCCGAGGCGACTCCCTTGTCGTGCGCCACCCAAGTCGAAGGGGGCGCCATGTATCTCGATCACGTTTACTAGGGTACCTGTCTGGCGCAAGCCTAATTACTTAGGTGCGTTGTTTGAACTCGCAGGAGCATTGTTCGAAGTCGGAGTACTAGGTGCCGGTGAATTCGTTGCTGCTGGAGTATTGTTTGCCGGTGCTGGCGTATTAGTTGCCGCAGGGGCATTGTTAGTCGCGGCCGGAGCATTGTTTGAAACGGCCGGAGCGTTGTTCGAAACTGCTGGTGTATTCGTTTCTGGTTGCGGTGTAGAAACTTGACCTGGGACTACCTTCATTTCCGCATCTAATACTCGCTTAGAAATGACGCTGTAGATCAAAACGAGTGCCATGAACGAAACTCCAAGATACAACGCCGCTTTTGACATGATGTCGTCAAAGGTTGCTTTGCCTTTATAGTTGGTGCGGACACTACCGCCTCCGCTCATTGCATCTCCCTTACCGGTAAGAAGCACGAGCAACGAAAATACAACCGCCGCAGCGAGTGCAAAAAACAGGATAATGTTGCTCAGAATAGCCACGGCTTTATAGGATACCTAAAACGAGAGGAGATCGACCCCAAATGTCCGTCCGATTAACCACGCTATTCCAGACGCCGAAAATGATCCGGCTATTACATGAAGCATTCCACTATTAATAATTCGGGTCACAGGAGAAGCTGTGCGATTAGAGGCCGTCGCATAATTATCGAGCAATTCCTTTCCTGCCGCGATTCCACTCTCGATCTGCTTTAAGTTGGGGGTTTTGGTTGTAAACCAATATTGAGCAAACGAGCCAACCTTTTTCCAAAGGTAAAGCGTCGCTATTAGTGCCACTGTTAGTCGAAGCTTTTCGTCAGATATCCATGGTGTAGTCCAAATCGTGGTGAACATGGTGACCGCCACTGCCAAGTTCGTGCCGCACCGAGGGTGTACCCGTGGCATTCGAGCGATTACTTCAGGAGTCAATTCTTCGTCTCGCTCAAGAGCGTGAACTACCATATGTTCGGCGGCATGATATCCCGCAATCGGCAACACGCGAAAAATGCACAGCATGATCAAAGCCGTCAACATTGAAACGGCAAGGTTAACCACCCAAGTGTTGGGTAAGCCCTGAGTAGACCAAATCAGTGCTGCATTCCCAAAACCGAAGAAAAGCATGAGAAACACGCCTGTGCTGAAAAGATACCAACCGCTCTTGCCACCCTTGATCGCTCCGGTGGTGAGATACACGCCAAAGGGGGTTGCCATCCCGCCCACCATGTGCGGTCGCTCGGGAGCAGATTGTGTCGCGATAAAGCAAGATGGAGTGAGAATTCCGCAAATGTTATCGTGGTCATCCACAACAATCAGCGTTGAACTTGATTCCAATTGGCGCATGGCTTCTGCACCGGTGGCTCTGTTCGAAATGCTTGGGGTCGGATGAAGAAAGTTGCCGACTGCTTCGTCTTTCTTCGTGTCATGAGCCAGAAGTTGCAAAATGCTTGATTGGGTGAGCGTTCCAACATATTTCCCTTCTGCGGTAACTGGGATGACTTCCTGCCCAGCATCACGCATCCGCTCTATCGCGAGGTGAATGCTGGCAAAATCCTCGATTGTGACGCAAGGACGCATAAATCGCCCTACTGGTTGTATCAGTCGATCCTTGATCACGCGATTAGTATGCCCAATTTTGGGCATAATGAACGGGTAAGTGAAGCGAATTGGACTCATAACTAGCGGTGGCGACGCACCAGGCATGAATGCGGCGATCCGGGGAGTCGTTCGCGCGGCTATCTATCGAAACGTCGAAGTCGTTGGGTTTTTGCACGGTTGGGAAGGCGTTATCCAAAACGAAACCCAGTTGTTAGACTCAAAAGCGGTTGGGGGCATCATTGATCGAGGCGGCACTATTCTTCGTTCGGCTCGAAGTGCCGAGTTTCGCACTCCAGAAGGGCGACTAAAAGCCCTAGAAAATTTGAAATCCAATGACATCGAAGGACTTGTCGTAATTGGCGGAGATGGATCGCTTACCGGTGCCCTCAAGCTCCAAGAGGAGTTTCAATTTCCGGTTATGGGAGTTCCTGGGTCCATCGACAACGACATTTCGGGCACCGATTACTCGATTGGGTTTGATACCGCGGTCAACATCTCCGTCGAAGCCATCGACCGACTCCGCGATACGGCCTATTCTCACGAACGAGTTTTTGTCGTAGAAGTCATGGGTCGCCGCAATGGTTTTATTGCCATTGAGTCGGGGCTAGCCGGTGGAGCGGAAGCGATTCTGATTCCCGAAGTGCCATATTCCTTGCTCGACATTTGCAAGAACCTTCGATCTGCCGCCGACCGAGGCAAGAAAAGCTCAATAATTGTGGTTGCCGAAGGCGCCGCTCGGGCGAGCGATGTTAAAGTCTTTATCGAAAAGAACACTGGATTCGACTGCCGATATTTGGTTCTTGGGCATCTTCAGCGAGGTGGCTCGCCAACCGTTTTCGACCGGGTCTTGGCTCTACGACTCGGTGCATTAGCCACCAATCGACTTTTGAGTGGCTTTAAAGGCGAAATGGCCGGAGTTGACGGTAGCAAACTTGTCTCGCATCCTCTGACGTATGTTCTCAGCACTGAACGAACGATTGATCCTGAAAAGTTACTACTCGCCGAAGTAATGGCGCAGTAAGTCAGGGGTCAGGGCTCAGAGATCAGGGCACAGGAAAAGAACCATCGGTTCACCAACAAGCTAAAATAGTCCTATGCTCCTCACCGTCACCCTCAATCCGTGCGTAGATCACCTCTTGCGTATCAAGAAACTGGTCATTGGTGATACTAACCGAGTGCAACAGCAGGAAAAGGACGCGGGTGGAAAGGGTTTGAACACCTCTCGGGTTTATGCTCACATGGGTGGAGTCACTATTGCTACCGGCTTCCTAGGTGGAGCGACAAGCGCTTTCATTCGTCACGTTATGAAGGACGAAAACGTCCTTGATGGCTTCGTTTACGTCGCTGGCGAAACGCGCACAAACTTCTCGGTCGAAGACGAGTCGGGCAACCCGCCGACCACGTTTAACCAGAAAGGCCCAACTATCACCTCAGGTGAGTTCCTTGCATTAAAAGAGAAAATTGGAATGCTTGCCGTAAAAGCCGATTGGGTGAGCTTTGGCGGCTCTTTGCCGCCAGGGGTCGAGCCAAATGCCTTCCATGAACTGGCACTGGTGGCGAGATCAAAAGGCGCAAAAATATGCATTGACGCCGATGGCGAAGTATTGAGTGAAGGTCTCAAGGCAATGCCCGACATGATTAAGCCAAATGCTGCCGAAGCATCTCGCCTATTGGGAAGACCAGTCGAGTCGGACGAAGATGTCCTCGCGGCCGCATCGGAGCTTTACGACATGATCGGCGGAGGTGACCGCTACGTAGTCATCTCTCGTGGTAGCAAGGGTGCAGTGATGGTCTGTGCTGAGGGGACGTTTGTTGGGACTAGCCCAAAGGTCGAACCACGAAGCACGATCGGCAGTGGCGATAGCATGATTGCGGGAATTCTCAGAGCATTTGCTCAGGGCAGGACCAATGAGCAGGCTTTGCGCTGGGGGCTGGCAGCCGGGGCGGCTACTGCGCTTACCGACGGCAGTGCGATTGGCGATCGAGAAACGATTGAACGCCTGTACCCAGAAGCGAAAGCGATGTTAGTTTAGGTTCAATGTCGATCAAGTCACATTAGAAAAGCTCAGCAACTGTTCATTGCTGAGCCTTCTTTTTGGCGGGATTAAAGCCTACGGTCCCAAAACTTACCGAGTCTTGAACTTGTAGATCGTAGTCGACGTGTACGGCTTGCCTGGCATAATATCCGTCGACGGGAACTCAGGCTGGTTTACGCTGTCAGGCGCATGCTGAGTCTCAAGGCAGAAGCCGCCGCGCTTTGGATAAACCTTTCCGCCATGACCTTTCAATGTTCCGTCAAGGAAGTTTCCGCTATAAAATTGAACCCCTGGTTCGGTTGACCACACTTCCATGTATCGACCGCTCTTCGGCTCATGAACATTGGCGTGTCGTCGAAGCATTCCAACGGTTCCGTTAACGACCCAGTTATGGTCGTATCCGCCGCCGTACTTGATCTGCTCATGATCGGCATCGATTCGATCTCCAATTCGCGTGAGAGTTCTGAAATCAAATGGAGTCTTGGCAACGTCCATGTATCCGCCTTGAGGGATCAATGTTTCGTCAACCGGAGTGATCGCTTCCGATCGAATCTCCATCTTGTGATTCAATATGGTCTTCTCCTTCATGCCACCAAGGTTAAAGTACATGTGGTTGGTGAGGTTGGCAATTGTGTGGGCATCGGATCGAATATCGTAGTCAATCCGAATCGAATTGTCAGGCCCAAGGGTGTATTTCACGACCGAAGTAAGCTCGCCCGGATATCCTTCTTCACCATCTGCACTCACGTACTTAAACGTGATGGATGCATTCTTAGCCGATGGCTTGGAGACCACCGTCCAAATGCGCTTGTCGAAGCCTTTTAGCCCGCCATGGAGGCTGTTGGGTCCGTTGTTAGTGGCAAGGGCGTATTCCTTTCCGTCAAGCGTGAACTTGCCCTTTGCGATTCGGTTGCCAATTCGGCCGACGATGCAACCAAAGTAAGGGCTCTTGGTGGCGTACATATTGAAGTTGTCAAATCCGAGGGTGACATCCTCGTACTTGCCTTTTCGATCAGGCGCGGTAAGCGAGACGACCGTAGCGCCGTAATCCATGATCTTGGCGGTCATTCCGTTCTTGTTTTTGAGTGTATAGAGAGTGACTGGGTTCCCCTCGAAAGTTCCAAATTGACTTGATTGCATAGCCATAGATAAAGCGATTGTTGACAGCACCATTGCAATTGGTAGGTTATCTCAATTGAAGGGGAAAAGCAAGCCTAGCACCCGGATCAGTGAACAAAGCTTCTCTTTAGAATGGACTTCCAATTTTCGTTTCGTTCACACTGTAAGGGTGTCCCAATTTCCAAACTGGTCCGGAGTTTTTCCTGCACTCACAACACCGTTCAACCAAGATCTCTCAATCGACTATCCGACTCTAGAAAAGCACTTAGAAGTCCTCATCGATTCGGGTGTGACTGGGTTCGTGATGCATGGTTCTTTGGGTGAGAATCTTGCGTTGACGTGGGAAGAAAAACTTGAGATTCTCAAAGTCACTAAACGAGTTGCGGCAGGACGAGTACAGGTTTTGAGTGGAGTTGCTGAATGTTCAACCATGCAAGCGGTTGA
>JBAXBU010000044.1:0-25774 GCA_037141835.1 Armatimonadota bacterium
GATTCTCGTGGTTTGTTGGATCGAACTTGGAAGGCATGAGCGGATCATTGCGCATACTCGGTTTGCCTCGGCTGAGTCGCATACTTTGCCGGTGCCGATTGCCCAGACTGGTTCGTAAGCGATTACTAGCGGAGTAAGGTCCGATTCAGTAATTCCTTCGAGAGCTCCTGCGATTTGGGTAGCAATGACGGAATCCGTGTTTCCGGCTTCCCTTTCGGCTAAGGTCTCGCCACAACAGACGATGGGGACTATCCCTCCGGCAAGGCAAGCTTTGAGCTTGAGGTTGACAGTCTCGTCGGTTTCGGCAAAAGAACCGACGGTGGTTTCGGGAACTTCGAGTTTGCCAAATCGGCCCCGTCGCTCGGAGTGTCCGATGATTGCGTACTTTGCGCCAATATCTTTGAGCATTCCAACCGATGTGTATCCAGTGAAGGCGCCGCTTGGTGCCCAGAATACGTCTTGAGATCCGAAGTTGAGGTTGCTTTCGCTGCATAGTTCGGAAAGGTATACGAACGGTGGACAAAAGCCAAATTCTACGGACTCTGCTCCAGCGACAAGAGTCTCGAATTGTCGGGCAGTATCGAGCGCTTCTTGGCGAGTCTTGTTCATCTTCCAGTTGCCGATGATGATTTTGGTTCTCATGCTTTTACTTCCTTGAGGGTTTCTTCTCCGTCAAGACATGCTTTAAGGGATGCCAAAGCGACTTCTATCTGATCATCACGAGGTTCTGCGGTGGTGATGTACTGAGTCCACAACCCGGGAAGAAAGAGCGACATGACCACTTTGTTGTGTCGGAATTTACCGGCAAAGCGGAGCAGTTCGTAGGCTACGCCAGCAATAAGGGGAAGGATTGCGATGTGCAATGCGAAGTTTGACATGGCCTCCACAACGTAACCCATCTTGTCGGTACCTTTGTTAATTCGAGGAATAAAGGTGAAAACGAAGAACTCGAGAATGATGACAATGATTGCGAAGCTTGTTCCACAGCGCGGGTGGAGTCGAGTCTGGGCTTTGCAATTCTCCATCGTAAGAGGGAGTTCAGCTTCCCAGGCATTGATTGCTTTATGTTCGGCACCGTGGTAACGGAAAACCTCCTTGACCATTGCCAATTGACCGATGGCTACCAGGTATCCAATAAAGAGCACTGCGTGGATGGTCTCGATGATCGCATTGGTGGCGATATCACTGTAATGTTGCTTTTCTCGCAAGTATGTTCCAAGTGCTTGAGGCAAGAATTTGAAGGCTACAAGGCCAAAGATGAGAGAAATGATCATCGTGGTTATCACCACGCCTTCTTGGATCTTCTTTGCGGTGCTGACTTCTTTTTCGACCACTTCTTGCTTGCTTATGTGGTCAGTTCCCAATTCTTCTTCGACTTTTGCGATGGCGGCTTCGTCTACGGGTTGATATTCAGGAGCCAATTGGACGTTGGAGGCGAATTTCATCGCCCGAGTACCAAGCGCCATAGCATCAAGCAGAGCCCAACTACCGCGGAGGAATGGAATTTTGAGCCACTTTTGACGTCCGATCCAGGTCTTTTCGATCGGCTCAGCTTGAATAATTAGTTCTTTGTTAGGGGCACGACATGCAACGGCAAAGTATTTTGGCGAGCGCATCATGACGCCCTCCACAATTGCTTGACCGCCAACGCTTAGAAATTCATCCTTGGACATCCTGATTTAGTATACCGGTGCCTGGTTTTATGGACGAAAGTCCTTAGTTTTCATAAGAATTTCGTTAAGATTGGGTAAATAGTGCCTTTGGCACCGAACTTGCTCAATAATAAAGGAGTCCTAGCATGGAAGGAAGCGATATGAACTCTCATAACAACAGAGGACTTAAGCTCACCGAGGAAGAGGCGTACGCGTTACTCAGTCTTTGTATCACCAGTCCCGTGGCTGTTGACGAGACTGCTCAGGTCGCAATTCTAAAACTGGCAGAATATTGCTCGCAACGGAGCGAACCTAGCAATTATAAAGAAATTCATTTGACTTCTGCAGTTGTCTAACTTGGTGATTTGAGCAAAAAAGGGGAAGCATTATGCTTCCCCTTCCTCATTTATGGACTTTCTGCCAAAATGAATAGAATGTTAACAATTGCCGACGCTCTTTCCTTCCTAGAATCCATTGCCCCAAACCGATGGGCTTTTGGTTTTGACAATGTCGGACTACTTGTCGGCTCAAAAGATGAACCAATAAAAGGGATTGCATTCGCTCTGGACGCTTCGGAAGAGCTTGTGAATTTTGGTGACTCCTTTGGTGCGAACCTCTTGATAACCCACCATCCAATTTTGTGGAATAGCACCAAGTCAATCACGGGAAAGACGCCGGAAGGGCGAATGATTCTTTCAATGATCAAGGGTGGATACAATTTGATCGCCGCCCATACCAATTGGGACTGTGCTCCTGGTGGAATTAGCGACACTCTTGCCATCAAACTTGGATTAACTCCGCTAGGTTCGTTTGGAGTGGGAGCGGAAGTCGCTTATTCGAAGGTTGTGACGTTTGCGCCAACCGAATACGTTGATCCGATTATCGATGTAATGGCGGACGCCGGAGCCGGTATGGTTGGCAACTACCGCCGATGTAGTTACCATTCCGAAGGTATTGGAACGTTTGAGCCGTTGCCAGGTTCTGACCCATTTGTTGGTCGGATTGGCAAATCGGACCAAATTGAAGAGCATCGCATTGAAATGATGTGTCCAGCTCGATTGGTCGATGACGTTGTGGCGGCGATCGTCGAACGACATCCCTATGAGCAGCCAGTTTTTCATGTCATTACTCTCAAGCCTTTGATTGAGCAACCAGTAGGACGAATTGGAGTGCTTGAAAATCCGATGCCATTGTCAGAGTTTCAGAAGCTATGCGACACTAAGTTAGCCACCAGGTCGTTGACTTGGGGCGATCCAAATAGGATTATTAGCAAGGTCGCTGTTTGCGGTGGCGCGGGAGATGAGTTATGGGAAGCAGCCAATGATGCGGGCGCTGATGCTTTCGTGACCGGAGAGGTTCGACATCACATTGCGAAAGCAGGCACCGAAGCGGGAATGGCGATGATGAGTTGCGGTCACTTTGCGACTGAGCATCCGGGAATGGAAAGTCTTTGTGAATTTTTTGCGGCTCATTTCCCTGGGGTCCAATGCCAAATGTTCTCACCGGAAAATGGCTTGGCAACGCGTCCAATTTAGAACCTAACTGGCTCGAATCGCGTATTCTCCCAGTAATGGAAAATCATCACGAAGAAAACGTGCTTCGTGAAGTTCCTGACCTTGAAACTCTTCAAGAGTTACTTAGTCGGCTCAATGAAGTTGAGCACTACAAGCCAGTTTCGCGTACCGATAAGATCACGGTTGAGGACATTGCGGAAGCCCTCAATTTGAATCCAGACCATGTTGCTCGTGAGCTTGAGGCAATCCTTGATGACCACCGAGAAGCAAGGCTTGCAGGAGTGATTAGGGAGTTAGAAGAGCCACTTTATCGGGTGGAACGGGCGGGTCATCAGGTTCACGATCCGCTCGGTAATCCACTGTACAAACTACGGTCGGTGCAGATTCTAACGGAAAAGAATCGAGCGAAGACGGAACTGCCTCGGCGAGAACTAAAGGAAACAGATTCAGATCGGCTCGGGCATTGGATTGGGAGATTCATGATCATTCTTATGTTCTCTTTGATGGCAATTTTGGTTATCAAAGCTCTCGTCGTAATTGCAATTCAAAAATAGTAAATTCGACCGCCGACAAACGTCTGAAATAACTAATGGTTACACTTGCCGCAATTTCCTTGTTGGCGCTTTCACAGGGCGCGACGGCGAAAGCTGCGCCAACTATCAAAGAGGAGGTCGGGTTTATTCGAGCGACTTTTACTTCGGTAAAAGGGACCATAACGGTTATTTTGCCAAGCGACATTGCCCAGGGAGACACCATTTCCGGCACTTACTTCCCGGACTCGAAATCGAAAGATATTGAGGACCTGCAAATTGATCTTGGAACTTCGCACGGTCCACCGCCAGAAATTGCGAACAGTCCTCGGCGGGTATGGACAGTGCCTTTGGATGCCGGTCCTCGACTCAGCTTGACGGTCTGGACTCCCGACGGAGTCTCTTTTGGAACCACTTATGTCAATGTTGAAGCTAAAAGGGCCAAGGTTTCACAGTTCACTATTCCTAGTTTCTTGCGAATTGGAGCGGCCGGTGTTTTGACGGGTCCGTTTGACGGAAACGCCGAGAATACGCGCGTTAATGCCACCGGGGTTAACTGCGCGGTTGTAGCGGAAAGCCCTCGTTCTTCGGTCATTCTCGTACCTAGCTCCATGAAGCTTGGAATGTCAACTCTTGAGTTAACCGAGCAAAAACAGAAAGGAGATGCTCAAACCCGGATGCTGGGAGTTCAGATTAGTTCGCCGAAGGCAAGCCTCACGCACGGGGAGTTATCGAGCGTAACGGTGAAAGTGGATGGACTGATGGGGGTTGCAGAATCAAAATTACCGATGGTGATTCTTGAGAATCTCACTCCCACCATTATTGACCTTGACAGCAAGGTTAAGCATTACTTGATTGCAAAGCCACTTGAGGACGGCACCTATTCGAAGACTTTGAGCATTACGAGCCTGTTGGGGGGCAAGTTTGCGGTGTCGGCCGTTGTCGATCCTGGATCGGGCACAAAGATTGATCTCAAGCCAATTGAATTGAATCGGCATTAATTGTGAGATAATTGCCTCATGATTGCCTTTGCCTTATTGCTTGCGGTTCAACAGCCCAAGATTGTTGCCATCGTTCCGCAGCAAGAAGACTTCTTTGACAAAAAGACCGACTACCATGGGATTGTTATTCGGGCGAACAAAGTTGTCTCGGATGAGGCAATGTTCGAGGCATACAGGAGGATCCATATGGTTCTCAAAAATATGCCCAATGCATTGTCTAACCTTGTTTCGGCAAAGGCTGGACTCGACATTATCGGGAAGGATCAGGTCACTACCGATTTGCCCGACTATCGGCATATGAAGGGAAAGCCGTTTCAGGGTAAGCCGACTGAAAAGGTTACAACGGTTGACGAACGAACTCGTGGCTTTGGTGGACTACGGTTTTCTTGTGGTGAAGAGAACCTACTCAAGCTCAAAGAGGATCGGTATTTTGGTCGCGATATCTGTGTTCATGAGTTTGCGCACACTCTTCAAAACTACGGATTGTCAAAAGATATTCAACAGAAGATTCGCGATCAATACAAAGCTTCTATGGATAAGGGACTTTGGAAAGGAGCTTATTCGGCCAGTGATGTTGGTGAGTTCTTTGCCGAATTGACCATGTGGTACTTCGGGACTCACGGAGATACGCCGAGGGGATCGGATATCCCTGCTCCGGGTAAAGAGGCTTTCAAAGCTTATGATCCCGAAGCCTTTCAGCTACTTGATGATTTGTATTCGGGCAGGCTAAAAGTTTTGGTTAGGAAGTAGTTGGGCAGTCAGTATTGGTTAGAAGAATTTGCTCCCCCATTTCAGCCAGCTGTTTCAAATGTTTGATTTGGATTGGTTTCAACGACCCCTCGGCGAGCGAGGGATATGAAGGTTGGGAGTCGGGAGTCAGCAAAAGTTGAATGTACATGGCTCATGGCTATAGATTTCGAGTGTTGAACGTATCGCCGTCGCTGAGCTTTCCGCTTCGGAGACCTGCCATGAACCACTTCACCCTTTGAGCAGAAGTGCCATGAGTAAATGAATCGGGATTTACGTAGCCCTGACCTCGCTTTTGAAGCGTGTCATCACCAATTTGTTGGGCGGCATTCATGGCTTCTTTGACATCTTGTTCGTCAATTTGCAACTCGGTTGCGTAATGGGCCCAGACTCCAGCGAGAAAGTCTGCTTGGAGCTCCATTTTGACGGAGATCTTGTTAAAGTCTTTCTCTGAAAGTCTGGCTCTCAATTTGTTGACTTGATCGCTGGTTCCAAGCAGGTTTTGAACGTGATGACCGACTTCGTGAGCTACAACATACGCTTGGGCAAAGTCTCCACCTGCCCCAAGTTGCTTCTCCATCGTCTCGTAAAACGCGAGATCAATATAAACTTTTGAGTCGGCCGAACAATAGAACGGTCCCACTCCGGTTTCGGCAATACCGCAACCAGACTGAACTTGATCGGAAAAGACGACAAGGCTTGGCTTTTCGTAGGCTTTGCCGAGTTGATCTTGGAATACTTTGTCCCAAACGACCTCGGTTTCCTTGAGGACCTTACTGACAAACTTTTTGCCCTCGTCATTGATTGGTGCTCCTCCGCTGCTTTGTGGTGCTTGACTGCCTTGGGTTGGCATTGCGTTTTGTAGGTCCTGTGGATTGCCGCCAAGGAGTGCGTAGATGATCACAATTACAAGGCCACCAAGACCTCCACCAATAGCTAGTTTGCCGCCGGGTCTGGAACCACGACGGTCTTCTACATTGGAACTCTCTTCAATCTCATCTAAGCGCATGAAAATATTCTACGCGATTGATGGACTATAAACAAACTTGATTGAGTACTTGGACGGTCCGAAACCGTCCAAGTACTTTTAACTAGCTGCCGCCATTCTTGACTCGGTCCTTCGCTGGTGGGACTTTCGAATTGACGGGAGGCCGCTTCTTCAGTTCATTCAAAAGGTGCTCGATGGCTTTGTCAATTTGGGGGTCCCGATTGAGGATAAACGCATTTGGATCACTTGGCACATCAATGTCAGGTGAGACACCTTTGCCTTCAATGAGCCACTCTCCATGGGGAGAATACATCCCGTATCCAGGAACATTGATGGTTCCACCGTCAATGAGTGGCCATGCTGGATCTGATCCGACTTCCCCGCCCATCGTTCTTCGACCGATGAGTAGACCACGCTTGATGTCCTTGAATCTATGCGGAAATTCTTCGCCACAGGAAACATCGAATTCATTGATGAGCATCACCATTGGTCCGCTAAAGAAGTCCTGTTGGCGAGTCCACGATTCTTTACTATTTCGCATGTTCCACAGGCCGGACACGGATTCGTTGAGGATTCGATTGATGAAGTTCTGAACGAAACCTCCATTGTTAAATCTGCCGTCAATAACGAAGCCTTGCTTGTCCCGCTGATAGAAGTACTGTCGAATGAAATCGTTCATATCCTGGGCGCTCATCGCGGCAAGATGGAGGTAACCCAGCTTGCCGCCACTATTTTGATAGACATATTGTCGATTTGCTTCGACCCAACTGAGATAACGCATTCGGGCTTCGGACGCAACCGGTTTGATTAGGTAAGTCTTTGCCCCCTCCATTGTTGGCTTAGAGTTAACGGTTACCGAAATCGTTTTGCCGGCTCGACCGGCAAGTTTCTCGTAAGGATCTGTGTCAATGCTGAGCTGTTCTCCCCCAATTGCGAGGAGGAACATGCCTTCAGTAATGTTCTTACCTGCGCCGAGCAACGGAGATCGTTCGGTTGTATTGTAACCGTCGCCTTTGTATATCTTGTCTATCCGGTAGCAGCCACTTGGGTCGATTCCGAGCTGAACGCCGAGGTATGCGCCTTGGATTCTGGTCTTGATATTTTGGCCATCGCCAGTTGACAAGTAAGCATGTGAACTTCCTATTTCAGCCTGCATCCACCTGATTAGTTCGTCGAGTTCGTCTCGTGAGCGAACTGAGGGAAGATATGCGGAGTACTTTTCGCCGACGGCTTTCCAGTCCACTCCGTTCATATTTGGCATGTAGAAATAGTCACGCAGGTGTCGCCAGGCATCCCAAAAGATTTGATTCCACTCTTTCTCAGGTTCAATTCTCAGTCGCAAACCGCTAAAGTCGATCGCTTTCTTCCCTTCTCCGCCGAGACCAACGACGGTGTTGGATGGGCTTATTAACAGTGACTTACCATCAGATGAGACTTGGAACGATGAGCCAGGGGCGATATCGGCACCTGATTTTGAACTAACGTCAAATGACTTGACGCCTTCTTCGGTCGCGTAGATGATCTTTGATCCAACCATGGCAACTTTTGAGATATTTACTGGAGGAGCAGGAATTTCGACTCTTCTTCCGAAGAGACCATCGAGATCAATCTTGAATTCCGATTTTTTCTCTTCTTCCTTCTTATCGCCTTCGTCGGTATCTTTGGGGGCAAGAGGATCTTCACCGTCTGATCGAAGAGGAGCAACGCATACCATCCCCATTGGACTTGTATTGAGTTGGTTCAGAATTGGGTCTGGGTTAACCGCAATATTTCGATTCGATACAAAGACCAGATACTTTCCGTCGGACGAAAACGCTGGAGCCGAGTCATTCCCTCTTCCGTCGCTGACTCGATGGGTCTTTCCGGTCGAAATATCGTAAAGATCGATGGCACTAAACAGCGTTCCGGGCACGGTCTGCGTAAAAGCAATCCACTTGGAGTCCGGAGAAAAATCGAATGGAATGGCGAACCAATTGAATGAAGTGGTTGCCGCGGTTTTCACTTCCGATGTTTCGACATTAACGATCTGGATTCTCATGTGGGAATCGGAGTAAGCAATCCACCTGCCGTCGGGGGAGAATCGCGTTCCCCATATCTGTCCTTCGGTGTTCTTGGTTAACTGCTTAGCTTCGGAACCGTCGGCGTTGGCGATGAAAACCTGCTGTTCTCCGGTTGAATCGGCGACGTAAGCGATCTTTTTTGCATCGGGAGACATGGACGGATGGCGGAATCGAATGCCGGGTGAAGCTTTGATGACTCGTGCTTCGCCTTCGCCAAATGGCGCAGAAATGAGTTGGCCTCGAGCACCTATCAATGCTCGTTTAGCGGTTGAGGTTATGTTGACATCCTGGACGTATGGCTCGGGAGAAACTGAGGTTGGTCGGGCATGAATGAGATCGCTGTTGAGGTTGAGCTTAATATTTTCTGCCTTGCCAGTTGCTGGTTCAAAGATTTGCAGTTCTCGCCCGTTTTGGAAGACGATTCGCTTTCCGTCGGTCGAGAGTTCTCGCATCTCGTATTGGCTATCTAGCTCTTTTTTGGGACTCCCACCGGTTGCAGAAATTGACATCAGGGTGAAAAGAGCGTCCTTTTCATTCACGAAAAAGATACGGCTTCCACACCAAACGGGGAATTCGTTCGTTCCTTCGAGGTTGGTGATTTGTCGGAATTCTTTGCCTTTTACTGGTTCATGAATCCAGATTTGGTTTTGGAGTCCACCAATGTACCGAAACCATGCGGCGTAGGTGTGGAGGAACCTCGTAAAGACGTAGTAGTCCTTGTCGGGTCCGAATGAAACGTGAGATGCGAATTCGAGGGGTAGGTCTTGGACAATGCCACCCTTAGCGGAAACGAGACCTTGGGCGTAGGCGGTTGGCTCATGAATATAGCGAACCAGTACTTTTTCTCCGTCTGGAGTCCAGCCCGTTACGGTTCGGAAATTTTCGACACTCGTAATCTTTTTGGGAGGTCCGCCAATGACAGGCATGACATAGGCTTGCCGTTGACCATCGTATTCAGCTTCAAAAGCGATTTGAGTTCCATCGGGAGAAAATGTGCCGTGGCGTTCGTTGCCCGCGTCGCTGGTGATTCGTTTAGCTTCTCCGGTTTTGAGGTTGCCTAACCAGAGGTCAGCTTCGCTGGTGAATAGAATTTGATCGCCATGAATGCTTGGGTATCGCATAAATGGCTTTCCATCGGCGGCGGCGGCAATCGATAAGGCAAGAGCGAGGGTGTAAACCACACCTAAACTATATCATTTTGAAAATGAATATGGTTCCTGACTGCCAATAGTTAGACGATTTGATTGCGCAGGCGTATAATGCCGTCAAGAGGAGTCGGTTTTGAAACGTTTCTTTGCAGTATTTTTTGCCCTTTTGAGTTCGCTTTCTTTTGGAGATCAGAGTGTCTTTTCTGACCAGTTGGATAGTGCCTGGCAAAACTGGAGTTGGGCATCGACGAATACGAGCAATGTTTCCCCTACCCATAGTGGAGTTCGGAGCATATCGGTTTCGGCGACTGGTGTGGGACAGGCGTTGTATCTTCACCACAACGCTCAGTCGGCGGTTGGGTATCAATCACTAACCTTTTGGATTCATGGAGGGACTACTGGTGGACAACTCCTTAAAGTTCAGGGGACGCTTGATGGTAATGCTATTCCGGCTTATTCGATACCGGCTTTGACACCCAATGCATGGACAAAAGTCGTGGTTCCTTTAAAGGGTCTCGGAGTTCGAGGTGCACGCAATTTCGATGGATTTTGGATTCAGGATCGAAGCGGCGCTATTCAGGGCACCTACTATGTAGACGACGTGTCATTGGTTTCTGAGGTTGCTCCGCCGCCTACATCAACCGTTTTTACTGACTCTCTACAGAATAGTTGGCAAAATTGGAGTTGGGCGACGGTTAGCCTGACAAATAGCAGTCCGGTGCATTCGGGAAGCGCCTCGGTCTCAGTTCATGAAGTGAACGCATTTGATGGATTTTATGCTCATCATGCCAGCCTCGATTCTTCCCTTTATAAAACGCTTTCGTTTTGGATCCATGGAGGAGCTGGAGGTGGGCAAATGCTGCAGGTTTATGCCACAGCCAGCGGGGTGGGACTGGTTCCCTTTGCTATCCCAACCTTGTCAGCCAATAGCTGGACTCAGGTCGTGATTCCGCTGAGTAGTCTTGGTATGAGGGGTCGTGGTGACTTTGATGGTTTCTTTATTCAGGGGCGGGTCAATGCGCCGCAAGCCACTTACTATCTTGATGATATCAGTGTAAGTGTTGCTCCGATGGTTAATCCTGCGACGACGATTACGATTGACCCAAGGCAGAAATTCGACATTTCACCACTGATTTATGGAGCAAATTCGACAGATTATGCCGGAATGGGTTCGGGTTTTCGGTTTGCACGGTCGGGTGGAAATCGGCTAACTGCTTATAACTGGGAGAATAATGCCAGCAATGCAGGCTCTGACTGGTTTTTTCAGAATGACGGATACCTGGGTTCAACGAATGAGGCAGGTTGGACAGACCGAACGTTTATTCAAGCTGCATTGGCGGCTGGAGCCGTGCCATTGGTCACAATTCCTTGTGCCGGGTATGTGTCGGCGGATAAGAATGGTGATGGCGATGTCCGTAATTCGCCAAACTACTTGAGCACTCGGTTTAAGGTGTCTGTACCATCGAAGCCCGGCGGGAGCTTTGCTTACCCTCCTAACGTCAATGACGGATTCGTCTATCAGGATGAATGTGTGAATTATCTGAAGCAGTTTGCTCAGCCGGGATTACCAATCATGTTTAGCCTCGATAACGAGCCTGATCTTTGGTCTTCTACTCACGCCGAAATTCATCCTAGTGCGGCGACTTATGCCGAGATGATCACCCGGAGTACCGATTATGCTTCGGCAATTAAGAATGTATATCCGAGTGCCACGGTTTTTGGCCCAGTGAACTATGGTTGGTACGGATTTATGGCTTTGCAAGGGGCGCCGGATCAGAATGGTCGAAATTTCTTGGATGTGTATTTGGACGGAATGAGGGTCGCCGGGAACGTTGCAGGCAAGCGTTTGCTCGATGTGATGGATGTTCACTGGTACCCAGAGGCGAAAGGTGATGATACGAGAATCACGAGTGATGGAGATACCCAAGGGTTGAGCCAGGCTCGGATTCAATCGACTCGGTCCTTGTGGGATTCGACTTACGTTGAGGATAGTTGGATTACTCAATCTTTTGGCAACCAATCGGTCAATCTGTTGCCAATGCTAACGGGAAGGATTCGAGCTCATTATCCCGGCACGAAACTGTCAATTACCGAATACAACTATGGTGGTTCGAATGCGATTAGTGGGGCGATTGCTCAGGCTGACGCTTTAGGGTTGTTTGGTCGGAACGGGGTTTATGCCGCGGCTAACTGGGGACTCAATGCTGAAGCAAAGGCACAGTTGGCTGGCTTTAAGGCGTTTATAAACTACGATCGGCTTGGGTCTAGGTTTGGTGACCAAGGGCTGTTTGTGACCGGGGAAAAGGCTTCGGAGAACTCTTGCTATGCTGCGGTGGACTCTACCAATCCTAATCGAATCACGGTTGTGTTCATTAATAAGACGGAAGGAACGACGCCATTCAAATTGAACCTGAGTGGTTACCAAGTTAAGTCATCGAAGTCGTTTACGATTGTTGACCAACAGTTCGAAGTTCCAATAACTGGCGGGATTTCATCTTCCCGCGACAATTTGAAATTTAGCGCACCGCCTGAGAGCATTACGACGTTAGAACTGTTTGCGTATCCTAAGAAGTGAGTCAAAACCTAAGGTCTATTTCTTCATCATTGAGGGAACAATGTCATATACAAAGCGGAATTTTCCTTGTCCGCTTGATTCAACGAGCCCAAACCATCCTCGATCATCCCATGGAGTAACGGACATCCCTTCTAAATCTGCTGTCTGTTTTACCGCTCGATAGTAGCTTCTGACTATGTCTGTATTTCGTTCTGAAGGCGTTTGGCGGCGACCGACGCCAAATTCGCCATAGTTGATTGGCAAACCTAGCTTTCGACCGTGAGCAGCAACAGCCTTTATTGGGGCGATAATGGCGTTGATACCGGGCCACTTATCCGCCGTTCCGTCTTGACCACAAAAGGGCCACGGATCATAAGTGTGAACGGTGGCGATCAGAAATTTGTCTTTCCCTGCCCCTGGCAAGATCTCTGACGAAGGATAGACATCATCAAGCATTGATTGGTTACCTTGACCATTGACACCGATCATTACGACTCGGGTTTTACTTACCGATCGGACTGCTGTCCAGCCGACCTCGTTAATCTGTCGTGTGTACTTTATGGCTTGAGGATCAAACGGCTTAACTGGACCGGACCAATCTCCAAATGCCTTCTCGGGCTCATTCAGAATTTCGAATAATAGTTTTGGTGATCTGTCTTTGAAGTGCCTGGCAATTCCGGTCCAAAGATTCGCAAATGAATTGTTGTAGTGAGCCGATCCATCGTATTTTTCTTTGATCCAATGCTCATGATGGGTGTTCACGATGACATAGAGGCCCTTTTTGAGGGCGTAATCCACTACATTGTCCAAATCTTTGATCAGTGGCTTTTTGGCATCAAATTGCCCCTGTGAATTCATCAATGTGTCGTCTTTTACGGGACTGCCCCAAGTCACGGGAATTCGAATATGCCGCATCCCCGCTTGGGAATATATGTCAATCAATGGAGCAACGTCTGCTAATTTTGTTGAGTGAATCCCAAGATCGAATGTGTTGCCCAGATTGAAGCCAGTGCCCATGCCCTTGTTTACTTCGAACGCAGTTGGAGCAGGAGAGGTCAGAACAACCTGTTCTTTACAGCTAGTAAATGCTAGAGCGCCTAGTACAAAGATAGAAATCGCGGCTATGGAACGAACCATGCGGGCAGATTACCGTCAACGTGGAATTTCTTTCTAGCCATTCCGGGTTTCTGCCAAAAGACAATTTGACACAACTTCTCCTTGCTGCACATGTATGGTTCCATGCTCCTGCTTCTTTAACCGTACTGATTGACTAACTTGTCTTCGAGCTCATTGTGGGCTTGGTTTAACAATTGTCGAGTTGGATCGGCGTCATACCAGGCGATGATTTCTTCAGCACCACGGCGGAATGGGGTTGTACAAGTGAAGTCAGGGGCGAGCTTTTTGATTTTGCTATTGTCGAAGATCATGCTGTTTGCTTTGTCTCCCAATAGCCCTGGCCCCCAGTTTGGGTCATGCTTAGCAAGGGTCTCGGAAGCAACATGGACTTTGATTGCGGTTGTTCCGGCTGCTTCTGCAACTTGATCGTAAATCTGATTCCAGGTGAGGAGTTCATCGGACGTGATGTGATAAGCCTCGCCAATGGCGTGGGAATTACCGAGTAACGGAACAAAGCCTTTAGCGAAGTCGGTGTGGTGAGTAAGAATCCAGATTGAAGTTCCGTCACCGTGAACGATGACCGGCTTCCCTTTTCGCATTCTGTCAACAACGGTGTAACCGTGGTCGAAAGGAAGAAGACGCTGGTCGTAAGTGTGAGACGGTCGGACAATCGTCATTGGAAACTTTTCTTTGCGATACGCATCCACAAGGAGTTCTTCGCACGCGATCTTGTTTCTCGAGTATTCCCAAAAAGGGTTGTCAAGGATCGTTGATTCGGTGACTGGTAGGGTCGAAGGAGGAGTTTGGTAAGCACTTGCGGAGCTAATAAATATGTACTGCCCGGTCTTTCCGCGAAAAAGGTCAATGTCCTGCTGAATGTGGTTTGGCGTAAAGGCTATCCAGTTGACGACGGCGTCAAATTTGTGGTCTCCAATTGCTTGCTCAACAGACTTTGGGTCTCGGATATCGCCATTCAGCTGCTTGATGCCTTCAGGAGTCTTTCTATCAGATTGACCTCGGTTAAGGAAGTAAAGGTCAGTGCTCTTTGCTAGAGCTAAGGGGGCGCAACCGGAAGATATGATTCCCGTGCCGCCAATGAAGAGAACTTTCATGATGAGATTGTACTTGGGACAAGAACATGGTTCCCGTTAAGGTGAGTCGTGAGAAATCATTGGAATTTTCCTGGTTGGATCGCATATTCCAGTGATAATTGGAAGTTTAGTGCTCGACCGGAGAGCATCACGACTTTAGAGCTTTTTGCGTATCCCAAGAAGTAAATGGAGGATGGCTCTTATTGCATTTCTGCCTGAAGTTCGTACGCCTCTTTTATCCAGCCAATAAGTTCGTCGTCGATTCTGGCTTCGCTTGTCAAGTCAACTTCGTTATGGAATCGCGCCCTCGATAATTGTTCTGACTTTTGAATTCGGGGGCTATCGGGACAATAGTCTTGAACCAGATTGATTCGAATTCCATCTTTACGGGGGTGAACACCAAGAAACCCGGCTCCATTAAAGACTACGTGTAAGGAAGTCTTCTTTTCATCAATCGTTATGCTGTCCAGATTTTCGAGTTCAGCAAGGAGCATGGCACATGCCCGACGAGCCGGATCGGTTCTGAAAATAGCGGGAACGTGGTCGGTGTTGATGATCATATCTTATCAGATTTGAGTACCATTACTTCGTGCCGCTACTCCTACTCTGTACGTTGACGATTGCTACTACAACTGACTTAACATTCGTTCGTCATGGCGAGACTATTGCTAACGCGACAGGAAAGTATAACAGCCAAACCATTGATACATTTTCGAAAAAGGGGCAAGATCAAGTGGCTCGATTGACTCGTGATCTCTTGGTTGAGCAGCCTTATGACGTTATTCTTGTTTCGCCTTCACCGAGAGCGATGAACTCGATTGCTCCGTACCTCAAGGCAAAGGGCAAAGTTGGAACCGTTTGGCCACTTCTTTATGAATGTTGCACCGAGAAACGACCGGCTAATGCGAAGGCTACTTCGTTTAATTTTGGAGTAAAAATTGCGATCCCAACTGCTATCTCTGGTCAATTGAAGATTGGAACATTGGGTGACCGATATCCGGCTCCAAAGGGCTATAACGAAGGGCTTGCTCAAGTTGCCGCTTCGGTTGCGGAATTTAAGAAGAAGTTTCTCGGAAAACGGGTCTTGATCGTCGGACATTCTGGAGCTGGTGGACAGTTTATTAAGGCGTTTACGGGCAAGGCAATTCGGCTTGAGAATGCTTCGCCATTAAAGTTTCGGTTTTAGCGTTCGTAAGTCGCTAGAATAGGGATATGATCAGTTTGCTTCTTATGACGGGCATAACCTTCAGTTATCCAACTCCAGTCGAACACGACTTTGTTCTTCCTTCATTTAAGTTTGCCAATGGACGCGAAATGATGGGGTTGAAGCTTCACTGTACGACTATTGGAGAGCCAAGAAAGAGTCCGTCTTCGGGCAAGATTGACAATGCAGTTTTGATCATGCATGGGACAGGCGGGACTGGGCACCAATTTTTGACTCCCATTTTTGCTGATGAGTTGTTTGGAGTTGGTCAGCCGCTCGACGCAAACAAATATTTTATTATTCTGCCCGATGCAATTGGCCATGGCAAGTCTAGCAAACCGAGCAATGGACTTCATGCCAAGTTTCCTAACTATCGGTATGACGATATCGTTCGAGCCCAACATTCTCTTATTTTTGACAATCTGAAGGTTGACCACCTTCGGTTAGTGATGGGGACTTCGATGGGGGGAATGCAGACCTGGATGTGGGGAGCGATGTTTCCGAACGACATGGATGCATTGATGCCTTTGGCTTGTGCTCCCATTGAGATTGCGGGTCGGAATCGGATGATTCGGAAAATGGCAATCGACGGGGTTCGCAACGATCCTGAGTGGAAAGGGGGCGAGTATTCATCTCAACCCGCTGGATTGTTGTTCGCGGTTAATTCTCTCATTTTGATGGGAAGTAGTCCTCTTCAGATGCTCAAGGACGCTCCTACGGGTAAGGCTGCAGATACTCTTTATGAAAAAACGGTTAAGTCGCGTTTGACTACTTTGGATGCCAATGACTTTTTGTACCAATTTGAGGCATCGGGCGACTACAATCCTCAGCCTGATTTGGAGAAAATTGTTGCGCCCTTGACGATTGTAAATTCAGCGGATGACATGATTAACCCGCCGGAATTGGGGGTCGTCGAAAGGGAAATCAAGCGGGTCAAATTGGGACAATTCGTGCTACTTCCAGTTTCAGACGACACACGTGGGCATGGGACTCATACGATTGCCAGATTGTGGAAACAACACTTGCTAGACCTACTTGAGCGGTCTCAAGCCCCTCAATGAATTGATTCTAAGAGTCAAAAGTCGGCGCAAATTGCGCGGATTTTGGAATTCAAGTAAACTTTTGTTTCATGAAACTATTCTCCGTTATTGTTGTAGGGGTCAGCTTCGCGGCCATCTCGTCGGCAGACCTCAAGTCCGAAATCAACTCCATGAATTCAAAGATTCATTTGGCCATGAAAAAGGGTGATATGAAAACTTGTTCAGCAATCATGAAAGCCGGGGTTACCAAAGATTTCAAATACATTGAAGGCGGCAAGACTATGACCTTCGACCAAATGATGGAGCAGATGAAAGCAAGTATGTCTATGATGAAGCTCACCAAAGTTTCAACTTCGATCGTTTCTTTGAAAGAAAAAGGCGGCATGGGAACTTCGGTTGAGAAGCACGTTATGGAAGGCACCATGACTGGACCAGACAAAAAGTCTCACACAATGTCTTTTTCAGGAAATTCAACAAACACCTACCGTAAGGTCGGTAAGGCTTGGATGCTGTCAGTTATGTCGTGGGGTAAAAACACGATGATGATGGACGGTAAGCCGATGGACATGTCGAAGATGGGCGGCTGATTCAGCTTTCAGCTTTCAGCTTTCAGAAGTGGACAAGATTTTGGTCTTGCTCACTTTTTTTTGTAAGTTTTGGAACTGATTCTTGATTCGCGCATTGTGAGTAACGAGATCGCAAAAGTAACAAGCGAAAAACGAACAATGAACAAAATTCAATCCAAGCGAAACAAAGTATCAACCATTCTGGGTATTAGCCTCGTAGCTACTCTCCTTCCGGCAGCATCTCTCGCTGACAGCAAAGTAGTGAGCATTAGCAACCAAGTTTCAGGGAATAGCCTGCAAGTTTTTACTGCTCGACGGGATGGCACTCTTGTCCCCAATGCAACAATCCCAACCGGTGGAATCGGAACAGGCGGAGGACTTGGTAGTCAAGGCGCAGTTTCTTATGACAACAATTCGAACCTGATCGCCGCAGTCAATGCAGGTGACGGAACAGTTTCCGTCTTCTCTACGAGATGGAATCAAATCCGATTCTTGACTCGATTCTCTTCGATGGGAAGTCGACCAGTTAGCGTTGCTATTCGAGACAATGTTATATTTGTTCTTAACCAGGGAACGTCTTCAAGCCCAAGCGGCATTCAAGGATTTAGAATTAATGGCACAGTTGCGACACCAATCTCAGGGTCATCTTCTGGTCTTAGTGCAACCTACACTAATCCTGCTCAAATATCGTTCTCTCCCAATGGGAAGCACTTGGTAGTTACCGAAAAGGCTACCAACAAAATTGGAATCTTTGAAGTAAATCGGTCCGGACAAATTGGGAGCTCACAATTTTCAAACTCAAATGGCGCAACTCCATTCGGATTCGCATTTAGCAACTCGGGATATTTATTTGTTACCGAGGCATTTGGTGGCGCGAGCGGAGCTTCAGCTGTCTCTGCCTATGGTCGAGTAAACGGTCTCAATTTACAAAGTATTAGTGCTTCCGTGCCAACTACCCAAACTGCGGCTTGCTGGGCGGCAACGTCACCAGATGACAAGTATGTATTTGCCGCAAATGCGGGTTCAGGAACCATTTCTACTTACGACATTAGCCGACATGGCTTTCTTACGCTGGCCGGAAACTCAACTCCAATCCAAGGATCGACTCCGGTTGACCTGGCCATCAGCAAAAACGGACGGTCACTTTACCTTCTCGGAGCTGGCCTCCGTGGAATCGTAACGTTTAAGGTCGATAAAGATGGACTTCTTTCGCGAATAGATACGGATAGCGTTCTTCAAGGATCAGCAGGAGTTGCATTCATCGGCGAAGAATAGATCAACCAGGAAGAATTAAAAATGGCGCAGAAATGCGCCATTTTCTATTTCTTCCCGACAGATTTCCAAGTCCCAATCTTTGGATCATCTTCCTTTCCATTGACAAAGACTTTTGGTCGGTCTTTTCTCGAACCTGAAATCCGATACCGAGTGATTCTTCCGCCTTTCCATTCAGCATCAACGGTCCACCCCCCCCGCGCTTTTAGACCATAAAAATGTCCTTGGGTTGCCCAAGCCTTTGGTAAAGCCGGGAGAAGGTGGATTTCATCCATTTGACTCTGGATGAGCATCTCGGCGATTCCCGCGCAACCACCAAAGTTCCCATCAATTTGGAATGGTGGGTGGTTGTCAAACAAGTTAGGAAGCGTCGATTTGGACAAGAGGGCTACAACATTTTCGTGAGCAATTTCGGGTTCTTGCAATCTGGCCCAAAGGTTAATGATCCAAGCTCGGCTCCAGCCAGTATGCCCGCCACCGTGACTCAGACGATACTCGAGGGATTTACGCGCTGCGAGTGCTAATTCGGGCGTCTCTTTCAGAGAAATTTCGTTTCCTGGATACAAACCATACATATGCGAAACGTGTCGGTGGCCTGGCTCTGGCTCGTCATAGTCTTCGATCCATTCTTGGAGTCGTCCCGTTTTCTTGCTGATTTGTAGGGGGGCTAGGTCTTTGAGGGCCTTAGCCAGTTCCGCACGAAAGTCAATGTAAGCCCGCTTTTGGTCCTTTCGCAAGACGTCTATGGCGTCCAAGCAGCTATTAAATAAGTCGTAGGCAATTTCAAGATCCATGGTTGCCCCGTATGTGAATTGCGACGTTGTTCCATCGGCTTTTCGGAACGCATTCTCTGGCGAATGAGATGGATTTGTAACTAGCTTCCCTTCTACTGGCGAACCCTTGGGTGCCTTCACGAGGAAATCTAGCATGAACTCAGCTGCGCCCTTCATGAGCGGGAAGCCGTGGTCGCGTAAGAATTGGCGGTCTTGAGTGAACTGATAATGCTCCCAAGCATGTCTTGCCAACCATGGTCCGCCAACTGGCCATACACCCCAAACTCCGTCTGCGGGCACGGTGAATCCCCAAACATCGGTTAAGTGGTGAACTGTCCAACCTCGGGCCCCATACATTTCTTTGGCGGTTTTCGTTCCTGATGGTACGAGGCTCTCCATTAGATCAAAGAGTGGTGTATGGCACTCACTCAAGTTGGCGACCTCAGCCGCCCAGTAATTCATCTGGAGGTTAATATTGGTGTGATAGTCTGCGTTCCACGGCGCGTTGATGTCTTGACACCAAAGACCTTGAAGATTGGCGGGCATATCGCCTTGGCGGGAACAACTTATGAGAAGATATCGGCCAAACTGAAAATACAATGCTTCGAGACTTGGATCGCTTTTGCCTTTACCAATCTGCTTGAGGCGTTCGTCGGTTGGCAATTTTTCCTGATCGGTGTTCGGTAGTTCTAGTTCAACCCGTCGGAACAGCTTTTGATGCTCTTTGAAATGTCGCTCTAAGACCGCAGGATATCCTTTCATCCTTGCTTTTTGGATTGCGTCTTTACAGGCTAAGTAGCGATTTGCATCAAGGGGTTGGTTTGATTTTTTTTGGTTATAGTCGGTTTTTGAAGTCAAATAGATTGTTACTTCTGAAGCGTTGGTGACCGTCAGTTGATTTCCCTCTGACTTACATTGTCCATTTGAGATAACTTTCAGAACTGCGTCAAACTTCACGCCATTACCGCTTGCCTGTCCGATCATATGGAGGGCATCGAGCCCGGCTCGTTCAGTTTCAAAGTGTTCGGGTCGATTTAGATTGATCGTGGCGTTGATCGAGTTTGGCTGGCTGCTCGTCCATCGAATGACGATAACATCATCTGCTGGAGAAGCAAAGACTGATCGCTCATGCTGAACGCCTGCTTTCAGATAGCTAGTTCTTGCTACTGCTTGATCAAGGTCTAACCATCGACGATAAGCGGTGAATTCTTTGCCGCCAAGGTCTTTTATTTGAAGATCGCCAAGCGTCTGATAGGACTCAACTCGATCGGGAATTCCCATCATGCTCTGGTTGGCTAGTTTCGTTGCTTCCTCGTTTTTCCCTTCAAAAATCAGGCGACGGATTTCTGGGAGGGCAGACAAAGCCTTGGGATTAACCCGGTCTTTTGGAGCGCCGGCCCAAATCGTATCATCGTTGAGTTGGATTCTCTCGTCAATGACATTACCGAATACCATGGCTCCGATTCGACCATTGCCAATTGGCAAAGCCTCATTCCAGTTTGTTGCGGGTTGCCGATACCAAAGCATCAAAGGTGTTTTTTTACTTTGCCCAAATGTTGTTGCTCCCATTGCGGTTACCGATGTAAGGACGAGAAGAACGAGTAACGATTTCATGGTTATTTGCGAATTGGATATCCACGCCAGACCCATTCGAGTGCTTGCGGCAGGGTTTGTTTTAGGACTCGATAGTCAACGTGCCCAGAGTCTCGTGCAAAGACATATTGATAGTGATATCGCTTTTCTTTGAGGACTGCGGCGGTGCGATTATTGGCAAGCACCCAGTTGTGATAAGTTGACTCAGGGTCATTGAATCGAAGATCTTGCTCACCGACGTGCATCCAGATTCGGATTGGCTTTGTTTTGCTATTCTTGATCAAACCGTCGTGGTATTCCCAAGCTCCTCGGGGGGTCTCGGGATTGTACGGAGACTGCTGGTTTACGAATGTGCCTGAGTAAGACAAAACTCGATGATAGAGGTCTGGGCGATACCAAGCCATTGAAAGAGCGCAAGCTCCGCCAGAACTTCCGCCCATTGTCATTCGCCCATTTGGATCTTTCGTCAATTCAATATGGTAGTCGTTGCTCACCTTTGGAAGGACTTCTGTTTCGATGAATTCGGCGTACTTACCCGACATCGTGTCGTATTCCAATCCACGTTGACTTCCCTGCGCGTCTCCGCCACCAGAGTTGATCATGATTGCGATCATGACTGGCAGTCGGTTATCAGCAATCATATTATCTAAGATCGTTGGGATGATATTGCTTCCCATACTGTCTTGCGACACAAAGAATGGCGCTTTGGTACCGGGCTTGTATTGACTTGGCACATAGACCGTTACATTTCTTTTATACGGGACGATTTGTCCTGGCGCGGTCTTTGCGATGCCCGGGTAAATCTTGCTCTCAGTTGAGTCCATGGTAAAGCGAAAAATGGTTCCTTTCGGCACCTCTGGGCGGGCTACTAGTTCTGGAGAATCTGAGTATGGAGCCCCAATAATGAAGTCGCCTTCGTTTGACTTGGCGGTGTACGGCTTGAACTTAGTGAAGTCAACTGGTGGCGCTTGTTGAGAAACGACAAATGCAAGAGTCATTGGTAGGAGAAACATCATTTGGCACACAAACAACAGACTGGTGATCTGCTTACAGATTTCACTATACTGAACAATTCAGATCTAGAGCACTATTTTAGGTTGTTGCTATGGAATGGTTTCTTGCAATCCAAGAAATTTTGGTTGCGATTGTAAGATTGTTTCATCCAACACGGCTTGACCACGAGCGAGGATTTCTCGCACTTCGGTCGAAGATAGATTTGCATTTCTCATTCCGATCGAAGGGTACGCGTCCGCCGTTATTCCGGCAGCCTGAGCAAAATATAGCGAGCGAGCAACATGAAAGTCGTCGGTGATGATGGTCGCATCGGTTAGTCGAAAGATCTTATTTGCCCTTACCATTGTGTCCAAGGTGCGAAATCCGGCAAAGTCTTTAGTGATATGGTTCTTTGGAATTCCTTTCGCAATAAGGGCTTGCTCCATTATGGTCGGTTCATCGTAGGTTAGCCTTCCATTGTCCCCACTTACCAAAAGGCGATCTATTTTCCCGGCTTTATACAATTTAGCTGCGGCGTCAATTCTGCCAATAAAGTAGGGATTTTTTGATTTGCCAATCGTGGGACTGCAACCTAAGACTATTCCTACTCTATGATGAGGAATTGACTGAATATCTTCAAAAATTCTGCCTTCTGCGGAACGCAAAACTTGGGAATTTGCAATGGCAATGAATCCGGGAAACGCCAATAAGCCAAGCAATACGCCGGTCGTGATTCGCCGGGTCCACCTTGGTCTTCCCTTTTTGAATTGCTGCTTAGGTTTCGGTTTTATGCTTGTTTTGACATAAAAAAGCCTTTGAGAAGTTCCCGTCTCAAAGGCTGATGTAAACTATCGAGTGATCACACACATTTGGCGTGCGCCAGATGGGGTTACAAATGCTGGCGTTTCTGGACTCAACGTTCCGTCAATGCCCACCAAGTACTCATATATTCTGTGGTCATTTGAGTTAGCAACAAACACATAGTTTCCAGCTGGTTCGGTGATTATCGAGACTGGTGCATTTCCAGCCGGAACTGAAGCTGGAGACAACGGAGAAAGGGTTCCTGAGGTGCCAATACTGTATTGACCGACTGGGCTCCCTGGATTTCCGCCATTGAATACGCCAAGATAGCCATATTTGCCATCGGCAGAGACGGCAAAGCTGGTGTTTCCTATTCCTGGTCCTGCCACGGTTGCCGGGGAAAGTGGAGTGAGGGCACCATTGGTGCCAATAGAAAACTGGGCAGTGTCCGTATTACTCGGACAGTATAGGTACTTTCCATCGGGAGAAATTGTCGCACCGGTTGCTCCCAGGACGGAATAGCTTGGTACTGAAAGAGGGGTCAGTTGTCCATTGGTGCCAATTGAAAATGCGTCAATCGCGGAACCGCCAGAGCAACATGCATACAAGTATTTCCCATCGGGCGAAATAACCATCGTTTCGCCGCCTGAATTGATGCCGACGGTTGCTGGAGTGAGTACGGACAACGTTCCATCGGAGCCAATAGCAAACTGCTTGATGGTATCGTCGCCTTGGTTTATGGCGTAAACAAACTTGGTGTCTGGGGTGATTGCCACGCAGTTCGTATTGGTCCCACTAACCACCGTCGGCGGGGTTAGAGCAACCAAAGTGCCGGCGGCACTTATCGAGTATTGAGAAATCTTTCCTTGCGGACCATTGGCAGTGTAAGCGTATTTTGCGTTCTTACTTGCGGCTACCCATACAGAAGTCGTTGCGGTGGGAGTAGTTACGACTTCGGCTGGAGACATCGGCGCTAGCTGACCCGAAATGTTAACCGCATATTGGGCAACGCCTCCTCCTGTTGCGACATACACAAATTCAGCGGCAAACTGTCCGCCGATGGTTTGCCCGGCACAACCGGATATGAGCCCGATTCCAATAACTAGTCCGCCGAAAATGATTGTTTTAGATAACCGTTTAATCTTGTGCATAACTCCCTTACCAATGACGTCAAACTGACTTCGAGTATACATAACAACGCTTCAGACTCCCCATCGTTTTGCTTGGTTTGTCTTCCTATGTTTAGGAATTTCGTGCCTATAATTGAGAACTGGGTGGCTTTGAATCCGTAAACTAGTTTGTATGAAGCGAAATGCAACTGCCGTCTGGAACGGCTCTGGAAAAGAAGGCAACGGAAACTTGACGACTCAAAGCACGGTTTTGAACGGCACACAGTACTCATCTGGTTCTCGGTTTGAAGAAGGAATTGGAACCAATCCCGAGGAACTCATCGCTGCAGCTCACGCTGGGTGCTTTACGATGAAGCTCAGTTTCGTTCTCAACGAGGCTGGTTTTACGGCAGAATCCATTGCTACCATGTGTACGATTACTTTTGAGGGTGGAGTTTTGACTGACTCTCATCTCGTTGTAACCGGCTCTGTTCCTGGCATTTCAGAAGAAGTTTGGGCAGCAAGTGTCACCAATGCTGAGCAGAACTGCCCGATTAGCCAAGTGCTCAAGTGCAATATTTCGTCGGAAGCGACGCTGGTTTAGTCAGGGCTCAGGACTCAGGGAACGGGGCTCGGGGCTGAATTTAACCCCCATCCTCGGCGAATTCGTCGCTCTCCTTCCCCCTCCCAAAGAGCAAGGGGAAGGGTTGGCCGTCAGCCGTCAAATGATAGCTGATAGCTGATAGCTGATAGCTTATTTAATCAGATCAGTGACGACGTTGCCGAAGACGTCCGTGAGTCGGAAGTCTCTTCCTTGGTAGCGGTATGTAAGCCTGGTGTGATCAATGCCCAACTGATTGAGCAACGTCGCATGAAGGTCATGAATACTGACCGGATTTTCTACGACGTTATATCCGTAGTCGTCCGTTTTTCCGTACGCCATCCCGCCCTTAAAGCCGCCACCAGCCATGAACATGGTGAAACAACGTGGGTGATGATCCCGTCCGTAGTCGGTTGGGGAAAGATCACCCTGAGAATATACGGTTCGCCCAAATTCTCCACCCCAAACGATGAGTGTGTCGTCTAACATTCCTCGCTGCTTTAGGTCTTTGATGAGTGCAGCAGTTGGCTGGTCTGAGTCATAGACTTGACCCGCGATTGCCTTAGGCAAGTTGAAGTGCTGATCCCAGCCCATGTGAAATAGCTGAACAAACCGAACACCCCGCTCGGCGAGGCGCCGGGCTAGCAAGCAGTTATAGGCGTAGCTTCCAGGTTTCTTAACTTCCGGTCCGTACATCTCGATGATGCTGGACGGTTCTTTCGAAATGTCGGTCAACTCGGGAACGCTGGTCTGCATTCGGAATGCAAGTTCGTATTGCGAAATTCTCGTTGCGATTTCGGGATCTCCCATTGCATCGAGTTTGAGCTTGTTGAGATCGCCAAGGTCATCGAGCATTCCTCGACGGGTTTCTCGATCAACTCCCTCGGGGTCTGACAGGTAGAGAACGGGATCTCCTTGGTTACGGAACTTAACGCCTTGGTGAGTTGTCGGTAGGAAGCCTGATCCCCAAAGTCGGTCATAAAGCGGCTGATCGTCCTTTCTACCTGTGCCAACTGACGTTAACACCACGTAAGAAGGGAGGTCTTTATTTTCAGTACCGAGACCATAAGCGAGCCAGGAGCCCATGCTTGGGCGGCCAGCAAGTTGGGATCCAGTTTGAAGAAAAGTGATTGCCGGGTCGTGGTTGATCGCTTCGGTTTGCATAGAATAGATGAAACACAGTTCATCGGCGACCGAACCGAGATGTGGCCAGAGTTCGCTGAGCCAGAGACCGTTTGAACCGTGCTGGTTGAACTTAAATGCGGTTGGGGCAACGGGAAATCTCTTTTGCCAGCTCGTCATGCCGGTTAGGCGTTGACCATTTCGAATCGATGATGGAAGTTCTTCACCACGCTTATTGGCAAGATTTGGCTTGTAATCGAAAAGGTCGAGCTGGCTTGGTGCACCTGATTGGTGGAGGT
>JBAXBU010000045.1:0-25759 GCA_037141835.1 Armatimonadota bacterium
TAGATTCCGATGCCGCAGATATCGCCTCCGAAATTAGAGCCGCTGAGGCTCGGGCAAGAGCCGAAGAGGCAAGACGTTCAAAGGAAGCCACCAAAAAAGGATTGAAGTACGTTCCACCGACACCAAAGCACTCTGGCGGATTCTCAAGGCCAACTGGTGGTTCTATCACTAGTCGGTTCGGGATGCGTTTTCATCCCATCTTGAAGTACAAAAGAATGCACTCTGGAATCGATTTTGGTGGTGGATACGGAGCCCCCGTTTTTGCCGCTGGCGGAGGCACAGTCATCTCGGCCGGTTCAAAGGGCAGCTACGGAAGCACCGTTGTCATCGACCATGGCGGAGGACTTTCAACGGTCTATGGACACCTCTCCCGCATCTCGGTGTCTGAAGGACAAACTGTCACTTCAGGCCAAAGAGTGGGATCAATCGGCTCCTCTGGGCTGTCCAATGGCCCACACCTGCACTTCGAAGTCCGAGTAAATGGCCGTGCAGTTGATCCGATGCGATTCCTTTAGAACCTCATCCCAGCATATTTGCTAGAAGTACTTTTACTAGCTCGCAATCCATTAAAAATACTAGGGTTGTTAGTTTCAAATCTAAGGAATTCCCCAGGTAACGATGGTCAAGTAGTGATTGTCGATCGGGGGGGATACGATGGCTTTAGCAAAAGGAAAGAATCAAGGTAGTCGGCGAATTGTCGCTTTAGCCGTGGCTTGCATCGTGTTTATCTTATGCGGAATATCCGTTAGCGCATCAAGATTCAAGGGTAAGCACAAGGACATTTCTCGGCTTAGCGCTGGACTAAAGAGCGTGAAGGAAAGTGCGAAGAAAGCACGCACTAGGCTCGCTGCGCTCGAAAAACGGGAAGATGTGTTGCTCGCCAAATTAGAGGATGCAACCAATGATGAAGTAGCCGGGGACGACGAAGGCAATCCTCCCAATATCAGCTTTGCCAAGACCGAATTAGCAAAAGTTCGATTTGAAAAGAAAGCACTGATCAAAAAGATCAAAACTTGTGAACTAAACAAGAAATGCATTCTGGCCGAGATTGAAGTCGTTTCTCAGGTGGTTCCAGAACCGCCCGAAGCCAACGACATCCAGTTTGAAAAGCCTATAAGTGGTCGCATCACCAGTGGATTTGGAATGCGGCTTCATCCGATCGAGCATATAGAAAAAGAGCATCAGGGAATCGATTTCGCTGGAGCAATTGGCGATTCTGTGAAAGCCGCCGCCAATGGACAAGTCATTTTTGCCGGAACACAGCGTGGTTACGACAAAATTGTCATCATCAAGCACTCCGAAGCCTTGAGTTCTGCATATGGGCACCTTTCGGAGATCACCTTAAAAGTTGGGGATATTGTCTCAGTAGGCGAGAAAATTGGTGAAGTAGGACAAAGCGGTAACTCCACTGGACCGCACCTTCACTTCGAAATTCGTGAAAATGGATTGAAGGTCGATCCAACCAAATACCTCTAATTCAACAGAACGAAAGTAAACTACTGCCATAAATCCTATGGCAAAGACGCTTTTCGATAAGGTTTGGGACAATCACAAAGTAGCCGACCTACCCGGCGGAGGAACTCTCCTCTACATCGACCGACACCTCGTTCACGAAGTCACATCCCCTCAAGCATTTGATGGACTTCGAGAGAAAGGTCGTCCGGTTAGGCGCCCTGATCTTACTTTTGCCACCGCTGACCATAATGTGCCTACCGACGGACGGGCAATCGATGAGTCATCTCTAAGCGGAAAACAACTATCGGCATTAACCCGGAACTGCAAAGAGTTCGGCGTTCCCCTCTATGGCTATGGTCACGAAAAGCAAGGCATCGTCCACATCATAGGTCCACAGCTCGGCATCACTCTGCCTGGATTAACCATTGTATGCGGAGACAGTCACACGTCAACTCATGGAGCTTTTGGCGCATTGGCGTTCGGAATCGGAACTACAGAAGTGGAGCATGTACTTGCGACCCAAACCCTTCGTAGTTCAGCAAAGCCAAAATCACTCGGAATTCGAATCGAAGGTGAACTTGGTTTCGGAGTCACTGCAAAAGACGTCATCCTCGCCATTATTC
Source organism: Armatimonadota bacterium (assembly GCA_037141835.1). GTDB lineage: Bacteria > Armatimonadota > Fimbriimonadia > Fimbriimonadales > Fimbriimonadaceae > Fimbriimonas. The sequence continues at coordinate 2,079 of JBAXBU010000045.1, forward strand.
GTAAGCTTGGGGCCAGTGGTGGAACCGGTTATGTTGTTGAATATTACGGCCCAGCCATCGACAAGCTCGGAATGAGCGGACGAATGACCATTTGCAACATGAGCATTGAAATGGGTGCACGAGCGGGAATGATTGCTCCCGACGACATAACTTTCGATTACATCAAGGCGGAAGACCGTCCATTTGCTCCGAAAGGAGCTGACTTCGACGCCATGGTCGCCAGTTCACGGTTACTGAAAACCGATGACTTTGGATTATTCGATCGTCATGAAGTCCTTGAAGCAAAAGACCTCGTTCCACAGGTTTCGTGGGGCACCAACCCGGGAATGACGATCGATCTTACTGGTGAAATTCCTGAACCTCGTGATGCATCCGAAGAAAGAGCTTTGAAATATATGGGGCTCAACGTCGGAGACAAAATGACCGACCAGGAAGTTAACACCGTCTTCATTGGCAGTTGCACCAATGGTCGCATAGAAGACTTACGCGAAGCAGCATCAATTATCAAGGGAAGGCATGTAGCTTCTGGAGTTCGAGCCTTAGTCGTACCCGGCAGTGAGGCAGTTAAAGAGCTCGCCGAACAAGAAGGACTCGACGACCTCTTCAAGGCAGCAGGTTTCGAGTGGCACCGATCAGGATGCTCAATGTGTCTCGGAATGAACGGAGATATCCTTCGTCCAGGACAGCGCAGTGCTTCGACCTCAAACCGTCCATACGAAGGGCGACAAGGTCCCGGCTCCCGAACCCATTTGGTTTCTCCAATTACGGCTGCGGCAACGGCATTGAAAGGCAAATTCGCTGACCCGAGAGAATATCTATCGTGATCACACAGACCCTGACTCATTCGGAAGTGGATTCGCCGATTGGCACGATTCATTTGTTCGCAAATGAAGAAGGGTTATGTGCGTTGTACATGAACACCCACCGGGACGAACTTCCGCAAGGGGTTCCTGGCACTACCAAAGTTCTTGACCAGACAACCACCGAACTCAAAGAGTACTTCGATGGAAACCGACGCGAATTCTCAGTTCCGCTTTTGCCCGCTGGAACCAAGTTCCAGCAGACAGTTTGGGCCGAGCTGATGAACATTCCTTACGGAACTACGATTAGTTACGGTGAACTTGCGAAGCGTTTGGGAGACCCATTATTGACAAGAGCAGTGGGAACGGCAAATGGAGCAAATCCCATTTCAATCATCATTCCTTGCCACCGGGTGATCGGGGCAAACGGGCATTTGACTGGATACGGCGGCGGAATTGAGAAGAAGCGATGGCTTCTCGATCACGAAGCCGAAGACCAGTTGTTCTAAGACATGGACGGATACAGCCTTAGTTTCGACAAATCTCAATTACAACGTGACCGAATTTTGGACTACCTTTCCAACAGTTATTGGTCGCCGCATATTCGGCGTGACATTGTTGAAAAGGCAATCCAAAACAGTCTTTTTATCGGAGTCTACGAAAATAAAACGGGAGATCAAATCGGCTTTGCTCGGCTTGTAACTGACTTTGGTCGATTCGCATATTTGTGTGATGTCTTCGTCCTCGATTACCACCAAGGTAAAGGAATCGCGCAGTGGATGATTCAGGCCCTGATGGATCATGACGACGTTAAAACGGTTGGACATTGGACCCTAGCCACTAAAGACGCGCACAGCCTCTACGCGAAGCTAGGCTTCGAACCCGCCAACGAACGATACATGATGATGAGGCGATCCAGCGACCGGTGGCAAGAATCCGACCCAAATGCTTCATAATGAGTTATGCCGACTGTTCGCGTGTCCGTAACTCTAAAGCCTTCTCTTCTTGATTCTGCCGGTCGAACGGTCGCAGGATCACTCAAGCACTTAGGTTACGAAGAAGTTCAAGACGCCCGAATTGGCAAGCTCATCCAACTTGAAGTTGACACCGTCGACGAAGGCCGAATTCGAGAAATGTGCCAAAAGCTTTTGGCGAACCCTGTGATTGAGGACTTCTCATTCGAGGTGATCGGGTGAAAGTAGCTGTCCTCCAATTTCCCGGATCAAATTGCGACCAAGATGCGCTAAAGTCCCTTCGTTATGACATTGGGGTTGATGCCGAGTACGTTTGGCACGACGAGCCGTCATTGGCCGGATTTGACGCAGTATTTGTCCCTGGTGGCTTTACATATGGCGACTATCTTCGATGTGGTGCAATAGCATCACAGTCACCCATTGTAAAGGAAACCATCAAGTTTGCCAATGAAGGTCGACCAGTAATCGGTGTCTGCAATGGATTTCAAATCCTCGCTGAAGCGGGCCTATTGCCGGGGGCACTAACCCGAAACATCAATCAGAAATTTATTTGCAAAGACGTCTTTCTTCGAGCTGAAACCAAGCGATCCATATGGACCGCTGACGTTGATCGAATCATTAGAATCCCAATTGCTCACGGCGAAGGTCGATATATCATTGACGCCGATGGTCTCAAATCCCTTGAGGACAATAAACAAATTGCGTTTCGATACGTCAATTCTAAAGGAGAATTGGAAGATTCCGCGAATCCAAACGGCTCCGTATCAAACATTGCTGGAGTCATCAACAAAGCCGGAAACGTGCTTGGAATGATGCCACACCCTGAGCGAGCCACGAAGGAACTTTTGGGCGGAATCGATGGTTTTACAATATTGAGAGCATTTTCGCTCATAAAGGCTTAAATTCGGACATACATTTAGGTGAATTCTGTCCGAAAATAGAATTGTTAGATTGATGAAGAGAGTTTGTTTTTGGTTAGTAATGATATTGAGCACTCAATCCTTCGCGACAGAAGGTCGGGTGCTTGGTAATTTGGGGCAGGCGGTTGAAACCACAAATATTTACGCATCTCCCAACACCAAATCTCGCATTTTTTATACTGCAAAGCAGTACAAGTATCTAATCGTGTCGAAGTACACGGACACTTACCATAAAGTCGTGATGTCCAACGGAGTGTACGGATATGCTCGCACCTCCAAGGTCGCCTTACTTCCTCAATTGGTTCGCCAATCGGCTCAATCCTCATCAAGGGCGGTTGCCGCCAAAAAAGGTTTGAATTATATTGGCACCCCTTATGTGTGGGGTGGAGACAACATCAACAGCGGCATTGACTGCTCGGGATTCGTCAAGAAACTTTACGGAGATATTGGAATTAATCTGCCACGAACCGCGGCCGAGCAAGCCAAAGTCGGTACGCCAATCCGTCGGCTTGAAGACTTAGTGGCTGGAGATAGACTCTACTTCTGGGAAAATAAACGTGCGACTATTGGACACACTGGCTTGTATCTCGGGAACGGATATTTTGTCCACTCGTCTCGCGGACATAACGGGGTCAATACCGACAAGTTAACCGAGAAATGGCAACGAATTCTTGTTGCTGCTCGACGTTAGTCTTGGCGATCCATAATTCTCAATTCCTCATGAGCTTGGGCTTCCATTCTCATCTGATCGAGAACACTGTCCATCACGGTAGTCGAACTAAGACGATCTTCTAACGTAATTGGACCGCTCAACATTTCCTCGTAGCGATCGGCAAGCTCTTTCAACTTTTGATTTTGCGATTGGCATTGTGAAAATATGGCGTTTTGTGTCTCAGGGTTTTCTTCTTGAAGAGCGACCTGATTGATTAGGCTAATCATGGCTTCATCGGCCGCAGCTTGAATCTGTGGTGCTAGGTTAGTTGACCGACCCTTGGAATCCTTTGACAACTTTAATAATCCTGCGATACGGTTATAGTCCGCGCATCCTTCTTCCAATAACTCAGCACTATTTGCGTTCAATACATTGCTTGCCGTCTTGATTCCAACAACACTCTGCCACCAAACTCCCCAAGGATTGGCGTTTTGAGTCTGCCAGGCACTCTGATCATGCCATCCGATGTGTTGGCCGATCTTATAGAGAAGCTTTCGACCGCTTCTAGATATCCGGACCTCAGGGCGAACTATTTGTTTACTGCGCTTTCCAAAAATATAAGTCAGTCCAAACGAAGCAATTCCGACCGTACCAAAAATGATTGGGAGGACTTTTGGAAAGCCAGGAACCGTAACCGCGAGGATCAGAAATACGAGGGTGGCAAGGAGTTGAGACCCTCCAATTATGGCAAGGGCGAGTTTCCAGTTACCCCCGGGGTTGCCGATTAACCAGGCACCTTTTGACCAAAAAAATCGGTCGATGCTCGAGTGCCCCAAGTTGTCCTTCATCTCAGGCAAGTTCACTCCAAGATTCGCCTTAAGCGACTCCCGCACTCGATCATGAATTCTTGATCCTCTATTCATATTCAAAAACCTATACGGCGAGTCTTTTCATTCGGATGCAAGGGACGTCCACTTGACCTAGCTGTTTAATCAAATGCTCCTGGTCGACAAATCCAAATCGGAGGTAAAAGCTGTGAGCGTTGTTTGATGCGATGAGCTCAATCTCTTTCTCTTCAAATTGTGAAAGAACTGCCTGCATCAATGTGGAACCCGCAGCTTGCCGGCCAGAGGCGGGAGCTACATAGAGATGTTCTAGTTTGGTTTCAGACCAAGAGGCAAAGCCCACAACGCGATCATTAATCACCGCAACAATGAAAGCGAGTTCAAGCATTCGAGTTGACCAAGAGTCAGCCTCTACTGCGTTCTCCCAAGCACGTTTTTGCTCCTCGTCATAGAAGGAGTCGTCAATATTCCAGATGGCAGAAACGAAGATTTTATGCAATGCAGCCGCGTCTTCTGGCTTAGCATCGCGAATGGTTAACCCAGTTGACGTTTCCACCAGTTGACTATCTCCTGAAGGCGATGCATCCTTAGGTCGGCGGGACCATTTCGACTCATTCCATGGGATGTGTTCTTTGGATACCGCACAAATCGAGTCTCAATTCCCTGCATCTTGAGGGCAATAAATACTTGCTCACTCTGCTCAATATTACAGCGCAAATCTCCTTCACTATGGATGATTAATGTCGGAGTCTTCACATTGGTAAAGTACGCAATAGGCGACTGATCCCAAAGTCCTTTGATGTCATCCAATGATCCCCATGCACACCCTTTGAAGTAACCATCCTTGTTAACGGGAAAGTCGCTATTGCCGGCCATGCTGACCATGTTCGATACGCACCGATCCGTAATGGCTGCTTTGAAATCGTGGGTATGCCCAATTGCCCAGTTCGTCATGTAGCCGCCATAGGATCCACCCATAATGCCGAGTCTTGACGAGTCAATATACGGCTGGGCTTTCATCCAAGCCGTCGCGGTTTGGACATCAATCCAGTCTTTATTGCCCCAATCACCCTTGATTGCATTGCAGTGAGCTTCGCCATATCCTTTCGAGCCACGAGGATTTGTATAGACTACGATGTAGCCTTGGGCGGCAAGGAGCTGGAATTCTTGGAAGAACACCCAACCGTATTGGGCGTGGGGTCCACCATGAACTTCCAACACTGCCGGGTAAGTTCTCGTTGCATCGAAATCAACGGGTTTCAGAACCCATGTATGGACTTTGGCACCATCAGGCGAATCGAGGTAAATACCTTCTGGTATCGAAAGAGCAACTTCATTTGACCAATTCTGATTGAAGTTTGTCAATTGCTTAGCTTGACCAGTCTTTGTATCTACGAGGGTCAATTCAGGAACCGTTGTCGGGTCTCCGTAGACAGCGGGAACCTTAGTGGAATTAGCATTAATATTGCCAAGAAAGTAATTGCACTTTCCGTTGGTTATTAGTCGGATTTCGCCAGAATTTGCGTCGATGAACCCAAGGTGAGATTCGCCACGCCAGCCAAATTGCGCATACAATCCACTGCTGTCGGCAGCCCAGTACATAATCGCACCGTAACCAGACTCTTTGGTATCACTCAAAGTCGAGACACCAAGATCGTAGTCGGTATCAGGAGTCAAGCTTGCAAATCCCGACCCATCGGGACGGACCTTATAGAGTCGAGTATTAAGAGCTCCCCAAGGGTCATCAATGCTATCGTTTCCAGCAAAAGCCAGCCAAGTGCCGTCTGGTGCCCATCGAACTGACTCTTTATTGCCTTTAGGCAAACCTGGGACCATCGTTTCATTGCCTTGTAGGTCAATGAGATAAATTTGGTCGTTTGGCTTCTCTACGAACGGCTCCTTTTCGGCTGACCGGACAACTGCGATTCGGTCAGAATTCGGGCTCCATGAGACGCCATATTCGCCATGAGCGCTTTTATCGCATAGCAACGTAACATCTCCAGACGCTGCATGAAGCAGATACAGATGGTGTCTTTGTTCACCAAAATAGCCGTCTCCGTCCAACCGGTACCAAGTTGTCTCGAAAGCAAGCGGTGCATCGCTTAACCCCTTTTCTTTTCGATCAGCAACTGCCTTTTCCGTGAAATCTGGGTGGGTCTTTCGATGAGTGAACGCAACGTATTTTCCGTCAGGAGACCATTCATATCCGCCAATCGATCCTTCTTCAAGTTTGGTTATTTGCTTCGCTTCGCCAACTTCTGGCAAGACAAAGAGTTGGTCGCCAGTGGTTCCACGGCCAGAAGTGAAGCTGACCGACTTTCCACCCGGTACCCACCGACCGGCGCCGCAGGTTTTGTCTCCTTGCGTGAGCTGATTCACGACGCCGTTGAAATCAACAAGGTGGAGGTGGCTGATCGCCTTATTTTTGTCGTTGATCGTCTTGAGACCGAATAGAACCGTTTCCTCGGTGGCATGAATTTGTGGGTCACCGACTAACCTGAACTTGGTCAGATCTTCAATCGTAATTGCGCGCTTTGACATTTGCGCGAAGTTTACTTAGTTGAATGACCTCTTAACCCTTTGGCGGGGCTTTTGATGTATCTTTCGGAATTCCAGGAGTCTGGGCGTCTTTCGTCAATTTTGGATCAACTTTCACCGCTCCAGTTGGCTCCCAAAGAGTTGCTTCCAGAGAAGGCATCGCTGGTTTGGTGACATCAAGTTTTTCTATTCGAGAATAAATTGCCCCGTTCTTTCGAACTTCGATCACTCCAATAAACGGCATCTTGTCATCGCCAATTGCGCCGCCAACCGCCATATGATAAGGATTTCCGCCTTCAGGTCGGGCAAGAGCTGGCGCTTTCGCAGATGCTGAAACAAAGACCTTTATTTTTGAGTTCTTCGCCAAAATATCGGGAGTTGCAATCACCGGAGTTGTATCATCGGCTCCAAGGGATCGAATTGAGCGGTAGCCAACGACGACTCCAGAGTTCTCCTTCATTTCGGCTTGCCGATCAAGGAACCAAAGTCGAGGAATTGAACCGGCTTTCGCAGTCTTTAAGGGTGTATCCGTATTGAGGAAAAAGAATCGGACTCCATCGTATATTGCCGTCGAGTTGAGTTTCGACTGATCCGAAGTCACTCCTTCAATGTTCGGCCCCGCCATTTTCGGACCATTACTATAAACTTTGTCTGCGCCAAGAGTCTTGAGAACCTTCGCCCAATCTTTAACGTCAGGTCCTGGTACTGGAACTGGATTGATCTTGGCATCAGAAAGTGGCTTCTTAAACCACTCTGCGGTGTTCAATGTTGCACCAATAAGAAAAACCCGCTTTGGTGGAACAGTTAATTTCTTAAGTCCATCAACTGCCAGCGAAGCCTGCTTTGCATCCTTGATTTCCGTCGCATTAAGAAATGCGTCAACCGCCAAAACCTCGTTTGAGCTCGGAGCGTTTTGGTTCGCAGAGATTGGCGAAATCGTGTCTTGACCTGCGTTACGGTTGTATTGCGCCATCCCGTCTGTTGTGTTGGTACCACCACAACCGGCAAGTAAAACTAGACTAAGCCAAGACATTCGTCGCATATATACATTTTGACGTACAAATCGCAAATATGTATCCCTCGGTAAACTAATAACTTAACATGTCCAAAACAACAATTGTGACGGCGATACCGTACGTCAACAGTACTCCGCATATCGGAAACATTCTAACGACCTTATCGGGCGACATTACGGCTCGATACTTTAGGATGCGGGGCATGGATGTTTTCGCCGTAGCAGGTACAGACGAGAATGGGCTTAAGATCAAAGAGGCAGCCGAGGCCCAGGGTCGGGATCCGCACGAATTTGTCCAAGAAATTGCTGAAAGGTTCATTCACATCTTCGATGGAATGGGGATGCAGTTCGACGCATTCATGCGCACATCATTGGAGCAGCACAAAGCTGCTTCTCAGGCTTTGTTTGCCAAGCTCCAAGAAAACGGATTCATTTATTCGGCACCTTACGAAGGCTGGTACGACGTTTCTACTGAGACCTATTTCAAAGCCGACGAAATCGTTGATGGTCGTAGCCCGGATGGCAATGTCGTGCGGTGGGTCAGCGAAGAAAACTACTTCTTCAAACTTTCCGCGTTTGGTGATCAATTGCTCGCGCATATAGAGGCAAATCCAGATTTCATCATTCCCGAAACTCGCAAAAACGAGGTGACCAGCTTCATCCGACAAGGACTTCATGACCAGTGTGTGTCACGAAAGAACAATGGCTGGGGCATACCGGTTTCAGGAGATGAATCCCAAGTCATTTATGTTTGGTTCGATGCCTTGATCAACTACATCACAGCTACTGGCTGGCCCGCGCCAGGATGGGAAGAGAAGTGGCCCGCGCTCTGTCAATGGCTTGGAAAAGATATTCTCACACGGTTTCATGGCACGCTTTGGCCTGCCATGCTGATGGGTGCCGGTTTACCGCTTCCAAAACACATCATCGCTCACGCTTGGATTCTCCTAGGAGGAGAAAAGATATCGAAGTCGAAGGGAAATGTAATCACCCCTCTCGAACTCGCCAGCGAGACAGCCGAGCGAACCAACTGCAAACCCGAGATTGCGGTCGACGTAGTTCGCTACTACCTTACGGCGACCATGGGCTTCGAGAACGATACTGTCTTCACCTACGAAGACTTCGATAAACGCTACAACAGCGATCTCGCAAATGACCTCGGGAACGCACTCAATCGATCACTTTCGATGGCGCACAAATTCCTCGATGGAGTAGTGCCAGACGCTGATCCTGAGCAAGAAGCAGTTGACGCCATCAAGAGTGCCAAGGAAGCTTACGAAAAGGCAATGGATGGCTTCCGACTTGAAAAGGCAGCCAACGCTGGAATCGATGTTATTCGTTTCGTTAACAAATACGTAGACACTCGCGCGCCGTGGGCTTTAGCAAAAAATAATGACCCCGCTTTGCCTGCAGTGTTAAGATCAATGCTCCTGTGCATTCGAGCTGCTGAGGGTTTCATGAGGCCTTATATGCCTCATGTTGCCGACGAGATCGCGAAGCAATTAGGAGTTGCGCCACTTACTGATTGGGACTTTATTGGTACTGTGGCATCATTGCCAAGTGGCACTAAACTAGGCTTACCTGAGCCAATATTTCCTAGAATGGAGATCGTCAAAACTCCGCCCCCTGCCCCAAAGCCCAAACCGGAACCAAAACCCGTTGTAAAAGAAGAAAAAATGGAAGAACCAACTAATATCATCGGCATCGAAGACTTCGCTAAAGTCCAACTTAAGGTTGGACGTGTTCTCGAAGCCGAGCCAGTTGAAGGAAGCGACAAGCTCCTTAAACTTCAAGTCATCATTGGGCAGGAAAAGCGCCAAATCGTGGCAGGAATCCGCGTCAACTACACTCCCGAAGACCTAATTGGACGCCAAGTAATCGTCGTGGTAAACCTTAAACCAGCGAAACTAAGAGGAGTAGAGAGCCAAGGCATGCTTCTGGCAGCCACGGACGAAAACGGTGGAGCAATTCTTCTTCAACCGGACCGTGAAGCACCTGAAGGAACCCAAGTACGATAAGCGCTAAGTAACGGGAGGCGGCGGTGGTCCGTTTCGGCCAGGCCTGCCTCTCACCTTCGTAATATCCCAGTCTTTGTAGGCTTTCTCGACTTCAATCATTGCCTTATCAATGGCATCCAAGATCGGTTTGGGCAGGGTTTTTACTGTGTACTTTTTCGGATCGGTAATTTGGATTTGGTTCAAGGACCAATCGATCGTCAGATAATTACTGATCTTCAATTTCATGATAACGATTCTTTTCCTCGCTAAAAATATCTCGTTTTCATTGATGCCCACCCGCTCCCCCATCTCTGGCCCAAATTTTTCTGGATGCTTGGCAATATACATGTAGGATGCGATCGCTTCCGGGGACGCCTCGATTCCACCAGACGACTCTTCACTATCCTTTTTCGGATTCTTCCGCCCACATTGAAGGAGCTCTTCCGAACTCTCTTCAAAGGTCAAGATCATGTTGTTTGTTAGTCCATTTGGAATCGAAAAAGTATTTTCCCTCAAAACCCCACCGTATGTTTGGGCCTCAAGTTCCTCGAAAAACTTCTGCTGCGCTGGAGTCAACTCGACATCCTCAGGCACGATAAGGTTGGTTGATCCTTCAGCATCGCCCGTGAAAAATAGCGAACGAAACAACTCGTTTCTCGCCGTTTCTGAAAGCATCGAAACAGAAATGCCGCCCTTGAACGCTTGAGCCCGTTGACCACTATTGAGCGAGCCAAAAATCCGCAGAGCACCGTCACCGTTGTAAGTATCTATTTCTTTTGGCTTGATCGGATTTAGGTGAGACTTGAATTCATACTGAGCCGTTTCGCCATATGGCATTGAGAGTGCAAACGCGCCTTGTTCTTCGAGAGTAAGCGGTCGCCGAACCCCTTCGATATACCGAATTACTTTTCCAAGCTGGTCACGGTCAGGCATGTGCTTTCTCAATTCGATTGGATTCAGCCGTTTCGACAGACACCAACCTTGATCAATCACATATTCAACACCCTCCGGAGCTTCGGGCCGGTCATAGCTGATTTGTTCGTCACTTAGGACCAGAACCATGTTTGGAGTTTCGATTCCCTTAAAGTAGATATCTGGAGCAGCAATTGAAAGAGGATCAACAGATTCAGGGTGGAGTAACTTCTCAACTAGCGAGGTACTTATTTGTTTCCTAGATATGAAAGTCCTGCCTTCACCGCCTCCAGAAGACATAAGCTTCAAAAATTCTTCCGCCTCACCAGTTAATTTAATCGGCTTCTTTTCCTCGCCTGCCGGAACGTCAGGCTCAGAATAATCATCATAGGGATTGACGCTGGTTGAGAAGGTCAAGTTTCCCTTGTCACCGTAGAATTTGAACTCAATTCGACGAAGGTTGAGATCAAACGTCATAGTATACAAACTAAAATCTTTGGGCTGAAAAGGATCGGTTTGCCCAAGAAGACCTGATTGTTCACCGATTCCTTCTAGTTGGCTATCCTCCGAGTTCTTCTTAAGCGCAGACTGGTCAAACGATGTCGCCCATTGGCTTTGTTCTTGAGCAGCTAACGCGATGAGGTCATCCATTCGAAATGGGAATGGCTTTTGCATCCTCGTAGGATTACTACAGAAAACAACTCTCGGATTTTCATCTGATAGATTCATCCACTGGGCGGGAGTTACCCTTTGGATCGCCCGATTGGTTAGTCGGTTCAACGGGCTTTGACGATCAATTTTGGTGAATTTTTCATAGAAATTGTAGTCGTATTTGACTCCCCGCGCGGGAATGGCAGATTGCATTTCCTTGATGAGTCGTTTACATTCCGTGTCATCGAAAGGATGAGCATTGGCAAGTGCCTTTTTCGCGTTTCCAAGCATGTCCGAAAAGATCTGAAACCGCTCCTTGTCATAGATTTTGCGTTCGGCGAGCTTTTGCTCGTCTGTTTGAGTAAGCCACCATCCCTCAGTCCTTTTGATCCACGAGGCATTAAGCACCTTTGCAATGTTGGCTTTTAGTTGCTCCGGATCTGCTTCCTTTGTACGGATCAGAAGTACTTCATTTTTGAGTGTCGAACCAATCTGAAGAGAATCAAGGCCAAATGTCTTTGCGATCAGCGGTGCTGCATTGATGAGACGAACACCTCTGATCTCGAGCGAAACTTTAGGCGACTGCTGACCAAAAACGAAGCAATTTAATAATAAGGCAACAGACACTTTTTCTCCTAATTATAAAGGCGGCGGGGGATTTCCCCTCCGCACATCCACCCTCATTCGATCGTAGTCTGCACCGAAATCTTCGTCAGATTTTTTGGCTTCATTGTAAGCACTCTGAAAGCTAGCCTGAAATTGCTTCGGCAAATCTTTAATGGAAAAAGCTTTTGGGTCCGTAATGGCAGTTTTTGAAAGGCTCCAACTAACCGACAGCTTGTGGTTCACATGCAAGCTAATCGTGATTGTTCGGTTCGCTGTCACGTATATTTCGTTCAAGTTCGGACGAGCCTCATCTTCTGATGTGAAATATCGCTCTGGCTTGGTTGCACGAAATGCAGCATCACCAAGCTGACTCGGATCCGCTTGACCGTAGGTTCTGGACTGATCCCCCATTGTCCCGTAGGAAGTCAAACCATATAGTTGGTCTCTCGACGAATCTTCAATGGTTAGAAAAAATGCGTCCGAAATCCCATTTGGCAAAAGAAACGTTTTCTCCGTAAAGATACTGCCATAGGACATTAGATTTAGGTTCCAAAAGCTTGCTTGCATCCGCTCGGTCATAACTTCAGCTGTATCGTCGACAATAGTCCTGCCTTCTTCCGGCTCGGAGCAAAAAAGAGCCCTATATAGCTCACGCTTAACTTCTGGACTTAGTTTCGAAAGCTGGATACCTCCGTTTTTCGCTCTGGCAATTTGGGTGGAGTCCAATGATCCGTAAAGCCGTAATGATGTTTGGTCATTGAAAGTATCAACCTCGTTGGGTTGAACTAACAAAAAATGCGATTGATAGCTGTCGTAGGCATCTTTTTCCCATGGCAAGCTAATCGCAAACCGGGCATCCTCTTCTAGAGAAGTCGTTCGTTTCATACTCGAAATTAATCTGAGCCGTTCCCCCAACCTCTTCCGATCTGGCATTGATTTGCGTTTTGCCACTGGGTTTATCTGCTTTACAAGGAACCAGTCACTAGAATCATCCAGAACTACACCATCTGGCGATTCAAAACTGGTTTTACGGAAATTTGGCCGTTCAGTGGTTAAAAGTTCCTCGCCCAAAACCATAATCATGTTTGGCTTTTCCGACGCCGACAAAAACACTTCTGGCGCCGCTATCGAAAGCGGATCAACGATTTCTGGATGAAGAATTTTGTCAATCAGAGCGTCGGAGATCTTTTGAGCCGGATTACGCTGATAGCTTGAGCGGGAAAGCCCGATATAAGATTTTGCCTCCGGCGAAAGTTTAGGTGCCTTTTTAGACCTTAATTCCTTTATGTCTTTCGAGTAGATGTTTTCATCATAAACTTCGAAGTCACTTTCAGTAACCCTTACCGAAAGTGATTCAATCCCTGCGTTGTCATATCCTTTCACCTGAATTGATTCCGAATTTAAGTCTAATGCAAAAGTTACGACGCTAAGATCCGACGGATCCAGATGTTTTTGTGGCCCAATAGGTCTCGCAAAAGGCAAACTGTCCTCGTCGACGCCGAGGCCCATAATCTCGTCCAGGCCCCCTGGCTTGCTAAATTGGCCTCCGTAATTCAACCACCGGTTCTGCTCATCGACAAAAGACCTTGCAATGTCGTCAAACCTAAACGTTATTGGATATTGCATAGAATTTGGGTTTGAGCAAAAAATCGCATGAGGGTTTTGGTCAGTCAGTTTCATCCAGTCTTCAACCCGAATTCGACTAATCAACCGATACGCAAACCGATGAACTGGATTGGCTTGTTCGAGTCTCTTGCTTGCATAATATGCCTTCCACGAATTTCGGACTTCCCATGCCTTGATCCCAGTCCGCTTTTCCTTGGTCATCCGCAAATATTCAGCAGCATCAAATGGTTGCGAACCTAAAGTCAGCTTTCGAGACTTTTCGACTAACTGCAAAAAGTAATTCTTGCGGGCATTGTTATACTCCTTTGTTTCCGCCGATCGTTGAGCATCTGTTTGACCGAAATACCATCCACTTGGACCGTGAGACCAAGATGCGTTCAAAACCCTTGCAAGGTTTGCCTTAAAAACTTCAGGATCAGCTTGCTTTACCCGTATGAGCAATACGTCATTTTTTAGGCGAGGATCAATGGACAGAGAGTCGAGCCCCAGCGCTTTGGCAAGAATTGGCGCGGAGTTCTCCAGCCGAACACCTCGCAGCTCAAGAGAGATTTTGGGAAGCTGATGAGTCTTTAAAAGGACTCCGAAAAGTAGTGGTGCAAACATTTTAGGTTCTAATACTAACTATAAACTATTGAGTAGAAAAACGTCACGTTTGTTAACTAGGTTCCCCTTTTTTCATACGGAAAAGAAATGGGAATGCTAGGACACAAGCAAAGGTTATTCCGGTTGGCACCACAAAGACCGCTTGCCAATTAACGAGCTTGTCGAGATCATTCATTCCTGGAATTGAAACCGATACGGGAAGCTTCACTGTATTGGCTGTTTCAATGATTCCTCCAAATATTGCTCCGACGACTCTTCCGAAGCCAAAGGTTACGACCGAGTAGAGAGCTTGTGAGGATGCTCGAATATCAACCGGTGCCACTTGGGCAACATAAAGTGATCCAGCAATCAGGAAGCACGCAATGCAGAATCCGTGGAGCAAAATCGAAACAACGGTACCGAGAAGACTTGCAAAAAAGACATAAATCAGAAACCGCAAAAACCATGCGACTATTCCCAAGTAAATGGTCCACTTAAACCCAAGGTTCTTAAGGAGAAAAGGAAGGCTGAGCATTAGTACGACTTCTGATACTTGAGCCAACGACATGTAAAACGAAACTTGTTTTGTCGGAATGCCAAGGCCTGCAACACCAGCCGGAATGTATGACTCAGGCAGAACTCTTTGCAACGTGTCTAAAGTTGGTGCAGTCAGATATCCCGGAGTGAACATATAGAAGAAATCAAATTGAGTACAGATGACTAATGCCACAACCATCAGCATCATAAAATTTGGGTTCTTCATGAGTTGCCACGCCTTTCCAAAGGCAAACCGATTTTCATTTGTCTTGGACGGTGGAGTTTTTGGAACAAAGAAGCAAAGCAAGCCAAGAGCAACGCTAAGGATAGAAGCGATAACAAAAAGATCGCCTGTAACCTGAATTTTCCCATTCATTCTCAAGGCGAAAAGAACCCACCCCGAGATCATCCAACCAATTGTCCCCGCAACGCGCATATTGCCAAACTGCTTGTTTGCATCATCCAAGTGATGCAAAACGACCGATGTTGTGAGCGTCACAGTGGGAGAAAACAAGATGCAGTGAATCAACAAGAAGACAAGGGTTCCGGCAAATGTCGTCTGTTTTGATAGGGCAAAAAGCGTGCAAGCAGACAGTAGATGAAGCATTGCCAGCAGCTTTTCTGAATTGATGACCCGATCAGCCAAATGCCCGAAGATCGGCGACATGAACACGCCGCAGGCGGGCATAAGGGCGAAGAGTATGCCCATTTGTATTCCACTAAAACCCAGGCCACTAGGGCTCTGACCTTGAAAATAGGTTCCTGCAACTGGGAGCCACGCTCC
Source organism: Armatimonadota bacterium (assembly GCA_037141835.1). Lineage (GTDB taxonomy): Bacteria > Armatimonadota > Fimbriimonadia > Fimbriimonadales > Fimbriimonadaceae > Fimbriimonas. Next base: position 17,518 of record JBAXBU010000045.1, read on the forward strand.
CCAAATTGCAAATTCTAAAAACATCAGGAGAAACAGGAGCCCAAAACGCCGCATTTGTACTCAGTTTAGACCTACAATTGTGAAATGCTTGGACTTTTGTCCCTCGTTTGGACCCAAAATGTTGGCGTTTTGCCTTTGATCCCACTCCCGAATAAACAGGAGAGCGTCAATTCAACTCCATTTCAGTTCAACGATCGTACAGTTATTTTCACCGACAAAAAAATATTCGCAGTACAAGAACTTCGATCAATTCTGCCGAAGTTACCGCTCAAGTACTCAGCCGGGAATTCAACAAACGTGGTGATGTTCCAACATGATCCTAAATTGTCAGAAGAAGGTTATGTCCTTCATGTTGATAAGAAGCACATTCTTGTTAAGTACGGAAAGGCAGTTGGAGCTTTCTATGCTGTCCAGTCACTGAAACAGATCCGAGTTGGAAAAACAAACTCCTTTTCTCCAATACATATTGAAGATTCGCCTCGATTCAAATGGCGCGGAATGCACTTGGACGTCTCTCGGCATTTCTTTCCTGCCAGCATAGTCAAGCGATCTCTAGATCTCATGGCGGCCGTCAAAATGAACGTCTTTCATTGGCACTTGGTTGATGATGGCGGATGGCGAATTGAGATCAAAAAGTATCCCAAACTAACTCAGTTAGGTGCTTTTCGGCGTGGTACTGGAGTTCCTTGGAGCTACTCGGAAATCTTACTGGAAGACCCAAAACTCGGTAATCCAAGCTATGGAGGGTTTTACACTCAACAAGAGATAAAGGAAGTCGTCAAATATGCTGCTGACCGAGGAATTACGGTAGTCCCTGAGATAGAAATGCCCGGACATACTCTTCCAGTATTGGTTGGTTACCCCGAGCTTGCGTGTAAAAATGCCACCAAATATCCCGGAAATACTTGGACCACCAATGTGTACTGCGCGGGTAAAGACGGATCTTTTAAGTTCATTCAAAACGTGTTGGACGAAGTTCTTGAACTATTCCCATCGAAGTGGATCCACATTGGCGGAGATGAAGTTGACAAAAAATGGTGGAACGAATGTGATGACTGCAAAGATCGCATGAAAAGTGAAAACCTTAAGGATGCCGGAGAACTACAGAGCTACTTCGTCAAGCGAGTCGAGAAGTACATCAATTCGAAAGGGCGAAGCATGATGGGATGGGACGAGATTCTCGAAGGAGGACTTGCTCCTAATGCTTCTGTCATGTCTTGGAGAGGAATTTCTGGCGGCATTGCCGCAGCAAAGTCTGGACATTCGGTCGTGATGTCTCCGACATCCCACTGTTATTTCGATTTTGGTTACGACTCAACTTCAACCGAAAAAGTATATGGCTGGGATCCAATTCCAACCGAACTCAAAGGAAAGGAAAGAGATTTAGTTCTTGGCGGCCAAGCAAACGTTTGGACCGAATGGATTCCCACTGTTGAAAGATATGACCGAATGGTTTGGCCACGGGCCTTTGCTATGGCAGAAGTTCTCTGGTCAAATCAACCGAAGAATTGGGAGAATTTCCAAGATCGGCTTGTTTTAAACTTGCGCTCATTGGAAGGCAAAAAGGTCTCCTATTTCCTTGAAGAGCCCCAAATCCCATATGCGTTCGCGTTTGACCGTCAACCGATGGTACTGAGTAGCAATGACTTCCGAATGCCAATCTATACCAATTCAAACCCGAAAGCACCGGCAAATGAATGGAGGAGACTACTCAGCCAGGAGTTACCTACTGACAAGCCATTTTTTGCCGCTTACAAACGAGCAGATGGCTCGCTTGGCGATATTGCCGAACTTTATCAAAGCTCCAAAGTGACCGAAGTTCCGGCGGTTATGCCTGATCAAGGACTTGAAGTTTCCATCTGGAATTCGAAATTTGAGAAAGTAGCTGACTTTGCTACCAAAACGCCAGACTCAAAAGCCCGCGCCGAATCAATTAGTCTTGCTCCTCGACCAAATGGGGCAAATCCATTTGCGTTGAAGTTTAGAGGAAGAGTTCGGTTCCCAGACAAGAAGTTTAAGTTGTTCTTGAGTAGCGATGATGGTTCAATGTTGAAGCTCAACGGAATCACTGTTGTCAATAACGATGGACTTCATGGTGAAGGCACCAAGGTGTCTGGCATCCGAGCCGTTGATGGACTTTACGATATTGAAGTTCTCTTCTTTGACGGAGGAGGAGCATCCTCGTTGCGACTCGAATATGAATCAGAAACCGTCAAGCGACGACCGATTCCTGCCAGTTGGCTTTACATGCCAGCTGGCTAAGGACCGAGTCCAATGCTTGAAAAAGGAACCAGCTTCAAAGTCCGAGTACCGGTTACGTCAGGATCAGAAAGTTTGGCGAGCGCGGGAAGAGTTTGGATTTTCATCGCCTGAGCGGTTGATTGATCGTTTTCGATTGCAATTGAAGCGCGTTCGCTAGGTTGCTCTAACCAACTCTTGGCTAAAGCCCCAAGACCAACCTTTGTAGCCGCTTTAATCAGAGCAATGTCATTAAGCGGCGGCGATGTGTTGACGAGTTCAGTTCGAAGCTTTTCGAAGTCCTTCGGATCATGTACCCTCGCCATTTCAAGTAAAGTGGCAGCTCGGATGGACCGGTACATATTTTGGGGTAGTAGGTTCCAACGATAAAGGATTGTTGGCTTGTTTGCCAATTTTGCAATTTCACTTTCAGCCATTTGGCATCGAGAGCACTCCGGATCCGTAAACAATACATAGACTTTGCCCTCGGGAATGTTCTCTTTGTCTCGAGCTTGAAAAATTCCGATACTAGAGGAAACAGTGAAGCGGTCCCAGCCACCAGTTGCGGTAAACGCAACGGCAAGGCTAAAAAATAGAAGTCCCACGAATTTGGGCTTTGGCAACAGGCTCAATAAAGCAGAGATCACCCCTATGTGAACCAACATACACAGCAAACAAATTGTGTTACGAGAAATCATCCATCCAATAAGCACGAATGAACAACAGGAAGCTGCTATCAACCCATATTTCGACCACTTTGCATCGGCATAAAGACCATAAACGAGCACCCCGAGTAACACTGGTCCACCCCAAGCAATCGCAACGCTAAGTGGGATTTGATTGACTGAGCTACAACTTGCGCAATTCCAAAGATTGAATCCAAGATGCTGGGCAAGGGCCAGTAGAGCAGCAACAACGGAAAAGGTGCACAATGCGGTCCGTAATTGTCTCATTTCTTCCTAGAAGATACCGCGCAGAACGGTCAAAGGTCCCAATTGAATATTTTGGTTGCTTTTGTTACGCTGACATCGTAAAATGCAATCCTACTTGACCCGAAGAGGATCGGACGGTCAGAGCGAGAAGTTATGAAATCAAATATCAAAATGTTGTTATTGGGAAGCGTCAGTGCTGCCGTTGCCTATGCAGCCCTTGGTTGCGGAGGCCAAGGAATGGGTGGCTCGACTGAGTTTGTCAAGTCGGAACCATCGGGAGCAAAGCAAGGATTCTTCCGGTGCGCTACTCCCGAACTGAGCGAAACCGAAATGGCGGCGGTTGAAACTCGACTAGCAGGTCGAAACCCGCTCATCACTGTATCCCACGTTATTCCAGTATATGTACACCGAATTTACAGTACAGGTGCAGCAAGCGAAAGCGTTTCGACGACGCAGATTACGAATCAGATCAATGTTCTTAATGCTGCCTACGCGGGTACAACTTTTAGCTTCAATTTGGTCAGCGTCGATAATACGACCAACCCAAGTTGGTATACGACTACCGGCGGAACAAGCGAAACAGCAATGAAGAATGCTCTGCGTCAAGGTGGCTCCAATGCACTCAATCTTTATGTGAACAACATGGGTGGCGGCCTACTCGGATGGGCAACATTCCCTTCAAGCTATGCAAGCAACCCAAAAATGGATGGCGTAGTTGTTCTGTTCAGCTCATTCCCAGGTGGCAGCGCAGCCCCTTACAATCTTGGCGACACTGCAACGCATGAAGTTGGTCACTGGATGGGTCTTTATCACACCTTCCAGGGCGGTTGCAACGGCAACGGGGACTTCGTTAGCGACACGGCTGCCGAAAAATCATCGGCATTTGGCTGTCCAACTGGACGAGACACCTGCCCGACCAAGCCAGGTACTGATCCGATTACTAACTTTATGGACTACACCGACGATAGCTGCATGAATAACTTCACCGCTGGTCAATCAGCGAGAATGAATAGCATGTGGACTTCTTATCGATAATTTAAGAAGTTAAATTGGTCTCATTGGCGGTTGGAATAACTATTCCAACCGCCAATTTTTATGCCCGAAATGCTTTCGCTACTGCTCGACCGGCTTTCTCAAGACGATCAATATCCAAAGGCAAATCCTTAAGCGTCGAATCAAATGGTTCGGCTTCAACCGGACCGGCATATCCAATCTTTCTCAGAGTGTTCATGAATCCGGCAATGTCAATTACTCCGGTCTCGCAAGGCAAACACCGAGTATGATCCTGTTGTTCGTCAACCGAGACTCCCGTAGGAGCGTCATTGATATGAACAAGCGCAATCTTATCCGCAGGAATCTTGGCCAAGTCGTCGTTCGTACTACCACTCGTGTACATATGCCAGACGTCAACCAGCAATCCAACATTCACTCCAACGGTCTGGGCAAAGTCATACATCTGATTCAGATTGTAATAAAACGGATGTTCAAACTTATCGCGAGTCGTTTTGGGGCCAACGAACTCCAAGCCAAGGATCATCCCGTAATCCTCAAGCAAGTGAGCAATGGGTCGGAGCCTTGTTCGGTGATACTCCGCGTTTTCTTCCATGGTCATCTCGTTGGAGCCGGGCATGATCCAAGTAGCACATCGTTTGACTTCGATATCGTGCATTTTGATGATCTGCGACTTCATCGCCTCTAGTCCAGCATCGTATTCTGCCTGTGTTCCACGCCAGTTGAACGGAATTCCCCAAGCACCCGGCGCAACCATCGCGTCAAAGAGCAATTCGGTGATTTCGTCAGCCGGTTGATCGGCAATAAGTCCAGGAGAAAGAGCTAAGCAATCGAAGCCCCCGACCTTACATCCTTCTATTCCTTCTGTAAGATTTTTGATTGAAACGTTGATGGCACCAGCATTTAACGCACGAAGCATCCCAGATTCTTACCCTATCTCATGTATGATTTGGTTAATGCCGTTCCTGCCATTTGAAGCAATAGATTCGAATGGTAAAACCATTCGCGGAACTTTTCAAGCCAATAGCGCTCAAGAACTCGATATGATCCTTCGACAAAAGGGTCTTAGACCGATCAGCATTGGCGAGCAACCAACTCAGGTTTCAAGGCCTGCACAAGCAGCTGTATCCCGACCGCAGCCACAACCTCAGCGGGTTACGGTTTCAAGAGAACTGCAACAAGGTCAGCAACAATTAGCACCCTCGAAACCAACTTCGCAAGTACAAACCGTCAAGACGCCAGAGCTGACCAATAAACAAAAGTACTTCTTGTTCAGCCAGTTCAGTAGCTTTGCCAACTCGGGCTTTTCGGCAAGTCAGATGATCCATCATGCCAGCGCAAAGCTGCCGCCAAAAATCAAAGTCCATTTTGAGCAAATGGAGCAGGAGACAGCGGGGGGCATGACACTTTCAGAATCAATGGAAAAACGCCCTATTCTTTTCCCACCGGATCAAGTCGCTGCCGTAAGGGCTGGCGAACAAAGCGGTCAAATGGAAGATGCGTTCCGGGTCGTCGCCTTACAGGCCGAGCGCGCAAACGCATTCCGGTTAACGCTGGGGTATTTCTTTATCATGACCCCAATCTTGATTCTTTGCGGAGTAGGAGGAATTGGTCTGCAAAAGGCGTCTGCATCAACTATTCAGAAACAATTTGATGCTGACGGGCAATTAGACAAGTGGGGTGCCCTCCTTGGCGAAATCAAGACCCAGCTACCCCACGATTTCTTATTAGCCCTGATTTTGGCAGTCGGGTTTATCGCTTTCACCGTCTTTTTCCACAAATATCCATTCCGGCGATTCCGCCACCGAATGGGACTTCTCATACCAGTCGGTCATAGTCGTGGCAGATCCGAAGCCGTAGAGCGTTTCTCATGGGCAATGTCGTCAATGCTCAAAGGTGGAGCATCACCATCCTCCGCTGTCCATATTGCCGCCGCCAACATTCCAAACCTCATCCTGCGCGAACAAGCTCTTAACTCAATTGGCACAGCCCGAGAAAATGAGCCGCTGGGCGCACTACTCCAACGAAGTGGTTTGCTGTCGCCAGATTATGTCCACATGGTCCAAAACGGTGAACTGGTCGGCGATACACCAGGGGCTCTAAATCACATTGCTAAGGCTGAAGCTGACACTTTTCAAGCCAAAACTGGTCGTCTAAAAGTCACGGCAAACATCATGACTATTGTAGCCATGGCTCTCTTCGCCGGCATCATGGTAGGATTTCTCTACTATATGTATGCATCTAACATGGTTAAAATGCTGAATAACGTCCAATAATAGAAAGATGCCCACGTTTAAATATCAAGCCGTAAGACAGGATGGAGAGTCCATAAGTGGGTTCGTCTTTGGTTCCTCTCTTGATACTGCCATGGGTGATCTGATGAATCGAGGACTAAATGTCCAATCAATTGGAGTTGCAACCAGCGTTAATGATCCTTTAGGTGCAGCTGCACCGCCTCCCCCAATTAAGCAAGAAATTCCTAGGCCGGAGCCAGTCAATCCAATAGATTTTGCGGCTGATTATGTCGTTGATGGTCGGGGTGTTCGGGTTGAACGCAACGTCTCCGCTGCCGACTCCGTAGCCGCAGGAGTCGAGTCTTATGCCGGGCACAGTGGCTACATTTCAGGACCGTCAACTTCGCAACGCTCCTATATCCAAACCAGCGTTCTCGGTCCAGTGGTCGGCAAAGTTGCCCTTCCAACTCTTGCCTTCTTCTTCAACCAGTTGGGAACAATGTTGCGAGCAGGCGTTCCGATGGTTCAAAGTCTCGATACGCTCAGCAACCAAACCCGAGACCCTCGATTTAAGCATGTCGTCCAAGAAATGAAAGGACATGTTGAAGCTGGCCGCCCAATGACGGCGGGGATGCAGCGATACCCTGAAGTCTTTACTCCGGTCATGCTCAGCATCATTCGCACCGGCGAAGAAGGCGGATTCCTCGACGAATCACTCTTTACCGTCGCCAAATACACCGAAGACGAAATCGAACTCCGCAACCTTTATCGTCGAGTGACCATTTATCCCAAGCTACTGATTTTTGCTTCGATCCTCATTATCGGTGGAACAAATCTCATCATCGGAGCTATTGCTCCCGGTGGACAAAAACTTTCTTCTCCTCTCACCAACCTTTCGACTTGGTTTGTCCTTGTCCCTATTTTGGTTGGGCTGTTTCTGTTTTTCCGGGTTGGTCTCGCAAACTTCAGAATCAAATACAATTGGGACATGTTCATTAGCTTCATTCCCTTCATTGGTGGCACCGTAAGGCAGACTTCAATGGCGAAATTTGGTCGAGCTTTCGGAGCTCTTTATCAAGCAGGCGTCCCCCTTCCGCAAGTCGTTAAACTCTCCGCTGACTCATGCGGCAACGAATACATGCGGGCAAAGCTGTATCCAGCATCAAAAGTTCTTGAGGGTGGTGCCGGAATAACCGAAACTCTCCGAAGCACCGGAGCTTTATCCCCGATTGTCATTGATATGCTGAGTACGGGAGAAACCACTGGCAATCTCGACCAGATGCTCAATAAGATGTCGGATTACTACCAAGACGAGGCTAAAACTCGATCCGTCCAACTCGGACACTTCATGGGCGTGCTAGCATTTCTCATTGTCGCAATCTACATTGGCTTCATCGTGGTTACCTTCTACCAAAATATGGGAAACAATTTGGGCAACCAAGTGAAGGATTTAACGTAAAGAATGTCACGATCAAAGATGCATATTGGCGAAAAAACGCCAAAAATGATTGAAGGAGATGGCGCAGGATCACTATAGAGTTCTTGGAATTACACGTAATGCTACGCCTGCAGATATCAAGTCGGCTTACCGCAAGCTAGTTTTAGCCCATCATCCCGACAAATCTCCGTCAAAGCAATCTGCGGATATCTTCCTCAAAGCAACGGAAGCTTACGAAGTTCTTGGAGATAGTGATCGACGCAAACAGTACGACGGAAACCTCGATCACCAAAGACGACAAGCGAATCAGCCTCGCCCACAAACTCAAACCCAGGCTCGCCCACAGCCTAAACCTCAGCCCACCAAGAGCACCCAAACCGTTTCAACTG